>NZ_JBJHPB010000008.1:0-170708 GCF_059412285.1 Vibrio sp. CB1-5
AGGTGTGAGAGTTCAAGTCTCTCCTTCCGCACCATCTTTTAGTGTGATTGACACTTTAAACAATCCTGTTGGGCTATCGCCAAGTGGTAAGGCAGCGGCTTTTGATGCCGCCATTCCCTGGTTCGAATCCAGGTAGCCCAGCCACTATTTAAAGGTCCAGTGTTGGAGCACATGTTTTTGATGCCCCATTCATTGTCCCTGGTTCGGCTCTAAGTAGCCCAGCCATAACAACGTCTAGTTGATTCACCAATCATCGGCTAAGACTATAAATTGATGCGGAAGTGGCGGAATTGGTAGACGCACCAGATTTAGGTTCTGGCGCCGCAAGGTGTGAGAGTTCAAGTCTCTCCTTCCGCACCATCTTTCTTTTGAAAGAACAAATGGCGAAAGCCTCGAGTGGCTACGTAGCTCAGCTGGTTAGAGCACATCACTCATAATGATGGGGTCACAGGTTCGAATCCCGTCGTAGCCACCATTTATTACAACTTGCAGGTTCGCCTTCAAGTACAACGTTAAGATTGAGTTTTACCAATTACTCTCTTAACCATAAGTTTTGTTGCGGAAGTGGCGGAATTGGTAGACGCACCAGATTTAGGTTCTGGCGCCGCAAGGTGTGAGAGTTCAAGTCTCTCCTTCCGCACCATCATTAGAAAGGCTCGTCATTTGACGAGCCTTTTTTCTTTCTACGATTCTTTCGTTCATCTCTATAACAAAGTGAGTAATCACTCAATATCCCGCTAAAAGTAACTGACTCGTATTATCTTTCGCAACACTCATCACAGATTTTCCCATTGCCCCTATCCAAATTGCAACGTCACGCAGATCCTTGTTCCATATGGTTATTTATTGAAGTGGTTCACAGCGATATGCAGGCTAACGTACATATTGGTCAATATTCACAGCAAGGCCACCTTGGCTTTACTCAAGTTAAATTCGGAAAAGTAGGAACCGCTAGTTCGTTCTCGGTCAAAACTGATATCGTTAATCCTTCTTACCTCGCTCACTCTCAACATGGCCTTTATGTCGTCTCTGAGGTTTATCAAGCTGAAGGGGCTGGGTTGTATTTTCTTGCAAACGATGAGCAATATCCTCAAAAGGTTGAGCTCGACGGAGATGCGCCCTGTCATGTCGCAATTTCCGATAAGCTTGATAGAGTCGCTGTTGCCCATTATGGCACGGGAGATTTTGAACTGTTTGCTTTGGAATCAGAAGGAAAAATAGGACAACGGATAGCCAAGCTATCCAACTATGGCCAAGGCCCTCATGCTACACGCCAATTATCACCTCACAGTCATCAAGTGATGTTTATTCCTAATACGACCCAATTGGTCACGGTCGATCTTGGTATCGATTTGCTTACCTTCTACCACTGTGAAGGCAAACAAATTCAACAGTCCCAACGCTTGGAATTACCACCAGGAAGCGGGCCAAGACATGCCAGCTTTACCCAAGATGGTCTATTTGGTTTTGTATTATGTGAACTAGACGAATCTTTGACAGTGATTGCCCGAACAAAACAACAGTGGCAAATAGTCACCACTATCGCCGCATTTCCAGAGCACGCATGCCACGAAGCAGCAGCAGCCATCAAGCTCTCAGCCGATGAGCGTTTTGTGTACTTAACCAGTCGTGGTGATTCAGTGATAAGTTGGTTTGACGTGAGAGAACCCGAGCGTCCTATGTATCGAGGCTATGTCGAGGCGCATGGGGTGTTTCCTAGAGATATCAGTATCACGCCGGAGGGTAATTGGTTGCTCACGGCCAATCAACATTCGAACAACGTTTCGATATTTAAGCTCGATCCTCAAACAGGTAAGCCAAACTGGCATTCAGACTTACCTGATGTTATTGCCCCGACATGCATAGTAATTAGTACTTAGTTGATTACTTTAAGCCAATAGCGTATTTCAGCACTTGTTGTTTTATTGGCCCTGAGTGCTCAGCCAACTTAAGTATGGCGTTACGTGCAAATATCAACGGCGGCAACGTATTGCTAAAGCCTTTGTAGAACACATCCATACCTGTTTGCATTAGCAGGTTGTCTGGGCGGCGTAAACGCTCGTATTGAATCAGCGCCTGTTGTGTCACCCCTTTAGACTCAAAACAATCGAGCAGTGTTTCTACATCTTTAAAGCCTAGGTTGACCCCTTGTCCCGCTAGAGGATTAATCGTGTGTGCAGCGTCACCCACGATAACACACCCCTGCTTGTGGTAACTTTGAGCATGACGGCGGGTCAGTGGAAATGAACCGTGTTGTAGTACTTTCACTTTCCCAAGCTCAGCCGGAAAGTAAGTAGCGATCTCAGACTCCAACTGAGCAGGGCTCATATTCTTCAACTGTCGAATACGCTTAGGAGCATCATACCAAACCAGCGAGCCTTGATTACCACACAGAGGCAAAAACGAACGAGGGCCGCTTGGTGTAAACCACTGCCATGTAATATCTTGTTGCGGTAGCTCAGTTTCAACATTGATCAGCATACATTCTTGGCGATAGTCCCAAGCGGTAATACCAATACCCGCCGCTTGTCTCACTCTTGAGTTAGCGCCGTCTGCGCCCACCACTAAATGAGCCTTAATCACCCTGCCAGATTCAAGCGTAATATTGGAATGATTTGGAACAGGCGCTAGCCTTTCAACACCATCACCTTCAATAACTTTTAAGTTCTCGTAACGTGCAAACTGAGCCCAAAGACCTAATTGAATCATGCGATTTTCAACGATATAGCCCAACTGTGGAAGGGCAAGTTCATCAGCATTAAATCGAATTCGACAGTTGTCTGCTTCCCAAGTTTCAAGCCTTGCATATGGGCACACACGGGTGTCGTTAATTGCGTTCCAAGCATCTAAAGCTTGCAGAAGATCGACAGAACGATATGAAATAGCAGATACGCGTAAATCCATCGGCTGGGCTTGGTCAAATGGTTCCGGTGTGAACTTCTCAATAACAGCAACGGACCGCCCCTGCTTTGCAAGACCGAGAGCAAGAGCCGCTCCTACCATTCCACCGCCAACGACGACTATTTCATACTGTTCCATAGTGCTAATACTGTCTTAAAATCAATGTGTTCTCATTGTACGTAGCGACTTACTAAAGCGCGAGTTTTTTCCCCGTCAAAATCCTTGCTTTTGTGAGGGCTAATTTCGACGTGCACCAATTGAAATATAAGCTCTCAAAGAGATTTTTCCCTACCCCTAGTCAGGCGGTTTTTAAAGCAGTACAATACGCCGCTTACCGCCGAGATGGTGGCTATAATTTGAACAATAGTTCAACATAAGATTTACATAACTGACGAGCGATAGTGATGAGTAAGAAACTGCTAATTAAAACCTGGGGTTGCCAGATGAACGAATACGATTCATCAAAAATGGCCGATCTGCTTAATGCTGCAAATGGCTACGAGCTAACTGAAGTGCCAGAGGAAGCAGACGTACTACTATTGAACACTTGTTCGATCCGTGAAAAAGCGCAAGAGAAAGTTTTCCACCAACTTGGTCGCTGGAAAACACTTAAAGACAAGAAAGACGGCGTTGTGATCGGTGTTGGTGGCTGCGTAGCGACTCAAGAAGGTGATCACATCCGCGAGCGAGCACCATACGTAGACGTGATTTTTGGCCCGCAAACTCTGCACCGCCTACCTGAAATGATCAAACAGTCGCAAAACGACGAAGTTCCGGTTATGGATATCTCGTTCCCAGAGATCGAGAAGTTCGACCGTCTGCCTGAGCCTCGTGCTGAAGGTGCAACGGCATTCGTTTCTATTATGGAAGGCTGTTCAAAATACTGCACTTACTGCGTTGTACCATACACGCGTGGTGAGGAAGTTAGCCGTCCAATGGATGACGTTCTATTCGAAATCGCTCAGCTTGCAGAGCAAGGCGTGCGTGAAGTGAACCTTCTAGGTCAAAACGTTAACGCGTACCGCGGCCCAATGCATGATGGCGACATCTGTTCATTCGCAGAACTGTTGCGCCTAGTCGCGTCCATTGATGGTATTGACCGTATTCGATTCACAACTAGCCACCCGCTAGAATTTACCGATGACATCATCGCAGTATACGAAGACACGCCTGAGCTTGTAAGCTTCCTGCACCTTCCGGTACAAAGTGGTTCAGACCGCATCCTAACGATGATGAAGCGTCCTCATACGGCAATTGAGTACAAGTCTATTATTCGTAAGCTTCGTAAAGCGCGTCCTGATATTCAAATCAGCTCTGACTTCATTGTTGGTTTCCCTGGTGAGACAGACAAAGACTTCCAAGACACCATGAAGCTAATCAAAGATGTGGATTTCGATATGAGCTTTAGCTTTATCTTCTCACCACGTCCAGGTACGCCTGCGGCAGATTACCCATGTGATCTACCAGAGCAAACCAAGAAAGACCGTTTGTACGAGCTACAGCAAACAGTTAACACGCAAGCGATGCGCTACTCTCGTCTCATGCTAGACACTGAGCAACGCGTTCTTGTTGAAGGCCCATCGAAGAAAAACCTGATGGAACTGCGTGCACGTACTGAAAACAACCGTGTCGTAAACTTCGAAGGTGGCGCTGAGCTAATCGGCCAATTTGTTGATGTAAAAATTACTGATGTGTTTGCGAACTCTCTACGCGGTGAACTCGTAAGAACAGAAAAAGATATGGATCTTCGCTCGGTAATTTCACCAATGCAAATGATGGCGAAAACCAAACGCGAAGATGAGCTAGGTGTGGCTACCTTTACGCCTTAACGCCTATACCCAATACGCTCCATTGTGCTATTTTGGAGTGACATGGGAAGAAATGTGGAGTCCGGTCAAAATCGGACTCCGTTCATCGCCCTCAAAGGGCAAAATGCGAGGCAACATTGAGTAATCAAATCGTAACTCTAGAAATCAATCTAGAACCTTCAGACAACCGCCGTCTGTCCAGCTTGTGCGGTCCTTTCGATGACAATATCAAACACTTAGAACGCCGTTTAGGTGTCGAAATCAACCATAGAAGTAATTACTTCACTATTGTTGGCAAACCGCATACCAGTGCCGCAGCTCTCGACATTCTCAAATCACTTTACGTTGATACTGCGCCAGTACGTGGTCAATTTCCTGACATCGAACCAGAGCAGATCCACCTAGCGGTAAAAGAGTCTGGAGTACTAGAGCAAAATACCGAATCTGAAATTGCTCACGGTAAAGAGGTCTTTGTTAAGACCAAAAAAGGCATCATCAAGCCACGTACCCCAAACCAAGCGCAATACCTAGTGAACATGGTCACTCATGACATCAGCTTTGGTATTGGTCCTGCAGGTACTGGTAAAACATACCTTGCCGTTGCCGCCGCTGTGGATGCGCTAGAGCGCCAAGAGATCCGCCGTATTCTATTGACTCGACCTGCGGTTGAAGCCGGTGAAAAACTTGGCTTCCTACCGGGTGACCTTAGCCAAAAAGTCGATCCATATTTGCGTCCACTTTATGACGCGCTGTTCGAGATGCTTGGCTTTGAGCGTGTTGAAAAACTGATTGAGCGAAACGTGATTGAAGTTGCACCGCTTGCTTACATGCGTGGTCGTACTCTTAACGATGCGTTTATTATTCTCGATGAAAGCCAGAACACAACGGTTGAACAGATGAAGATGTTCTTGACCCGTATTGGCTTCAACTCGCGCGCAGTTATCACCGGTGACGTGACTCAGATTGACTTGCCACGAGGCGCGAAGTCTGGTCTTCGTCATGCTATCGAAGTGCTTAACGAAGTTGACGAAATCAGCTTCAACTTCTTCCAATCAGACGACGTCGTGCGCCACCCTGTTGTCGCTCGCATTGTTAACGCCTACGAAAAATGGGAAGCGGAAGATGCGAAAGCTCGCAAAGAGATAGAGCGCAAACGTCGTGAAGAACGAGAAGCAGCACAAGCGCTGCTCGACAAAGCCGCGGCGACAAGCACACCTTCGGAAAGTAAATAATGAGCATTGAACTGGATTTACAACTTGCTGTCGAATCAGAACAAGGCCTGCCAAGCGCTGATGAATTTCAGCGCTGGTTAGACAAGACGATTATTCCTTTTCAAAAAGAAGCGGAACTCACTATCCGTATCGTTGACGAGCAAGAAAGCCACCAACTCAACCACGAGTATCGTGGCAAAGACAAGCCCACTAACGTGCTTTCATTCCCATTCGAAGCACCTCCAGGCGTAGAGATGAACCTCCTTGGCGATATGATTATCTGCCGCCAAGTGGTCGAAAAAGAGGCGATTGAGCAGTCAAAGCCCTTGAACGCACACTGGGCACATATGGTTGTACATGGCAGTCTTCATCTGCTAGGTTATGATCATATTGAAGATGAAGAAGCCGAAGAAATGGAAGCTTTGGAAACTGAAATTATGCTTGAAATGGGCTTTGAAGACCCATATCTTGCAGAAAAGGAGTAGAGGCTAATCTCGCCCCTGCACATGTGCGCTATCACACATCTGATAGCATTCTGAATTGAGAAGTCATGAACGAAGAGTCTTCTCCCTCTCAACCAGAGGGAAACAGTAAAAAATCTGAAGGTCCGAGTAGGAAGTCCTTCTTTGAGCGCCTAGGTCAAATTTTTCAAGGCGAACCAAAAGATCGCCAAGAGCTAGTGGATGTTATCCGCGACTCTGAAGAAAACGACCTAATTGACCATGACACCCGCGACATGCTTGAAGGTGTTATGGAAATTTCTGAAATGCGAGTACGCGACATTATGTTGCCACGTTCGCAAATGGTCACTATCGAACGTTCCGATAACCTCGATAAACTGATCGCACTAATGACCGATGCACAGCACTCACGCTACCCAGTCATAAGTGAAGATAAAGACCATGTAGAAGGCATCCTCTTAGCTAAGGACCTCCTCCGTTACTTGGGCTCTGACAGCGCCCCATTTGATATTGAAGAAGTGATCCGCCCTGCTGTAGTGGTTCCTGAAAGTAAGCGTGTAGACCGCCTACTGAAAGAGTTCCGTGAAGAGCGTTATCACATGGCCATTGTTGTTGACGAATTCGGCGGAGTATCAGGTCTGGTGACCATCGAAGATATTCTTGAAGAAATCGTTGGTGAAATCGAAGATGAGTTCGATGACGATGATGAGCTAGATATCAGAAAACTGAGTAAGCACACGTTCGCTGTGAAAGCGCTCACCACAATTGAAGAGTTTAACGATACGTTCGGCTCTACCTTTAGTGATGAAGAAGTGGATACCGTTGGTGGCTTAGTCATGACTGCATTTGGTCACTTACCGACTCGCGGTGAAGTGGTTGAAATAGAAAATTACAACTTTAAGGTGACAGCGGCGGATAACCGTCGTGTGGTCCAAGTCCAAGTGACTATCCCGGATCAAGAAACCGCTTCAAGCGTTGAAGAGTAAACACCCACCTCAACCTTGAGCTCACCGAATAAGTGAGAAAATCATAAATGAAGAAAAGTCTTCGACTACTGCGGCCCATTGGGGCCGCTTTTGTTGGCGCAAGCACAACTCTTGCCTTCGCGCCCTATCAGCTTTGGCCTCTTGCCATTGTCAGCCCATTCCTTCTTATGCTACTTATCCGTGGCCGAAGCAGCAAAAGCGCACTTTGGACGGGTTACGCGTGGGGACTTGGTCAATTTGCTACCGGGATCAGTTGGGTTCACGTCAGCATTGATACCTTTGGTGGTATGCCCAAAATAGCCAGCCTATTTCTGATGGCACTGCTTGTCGGCTATCTGTCTATCTATTCTGCGCTCTTTGCATGGTCGCTTAATCGCTTTTTCCCATCGGATAGTAAAACCCGCTATTTTGTCGCTGCGCCCACATTGTGGCTCATATTTGATTGGGCACGAGGCTGGGTGATGACAGGGTTCCCATGGCTGTGGCTGGGTTACAGCCAAATAGACTCTCCCCTAGGCAATTTTGCACCTATTGGCGGCGTCGAGCTCATTACACTGCTTCTTATCATCATGGCAGGTAGTTTTACTTACCTTACCGTTACCAAACAATGGCAATTGCTACTCATTCCTATGGTGGTGTTAGCAACGGGATTTGGTCTTCGAAACTATGATTGGGTAATGCCCGCTCCTCAAAGAACCAAGTCCGTCGCGTTGATTCAAGGTAATGTCGACCAAGCGCAAAAGTGGCTTCCTAATCATCGCTGGCCAACCATTATGAAGTACACCGATCTCAGTCGAGAAAACTGGGATGCGGATATTATCATCTGGCCAGAAGCAGCGATCCCTGCCATGGAATTCGAGTTGCCTTCATTTTTGAGCAACTTAGATTCCGCCGCTAAGATGAACCACTCTGCGGTGATTACAGGCGTTATCAACAGAACGGATTCTGGAGAATACTACAACAGCATCTTAGTCGTCGGCCAAACGCCTTATGGTGATTACGAAATGGATTTGGATGAGCGTTACCACAAACATCACTTACTACCGTTTGGCGAGTTTGTACCTTTTGGCGACATTCTAAGACCCATCGCACCGTTCTTTAACTTGCCGATGTCGTCATTCAGTCGTGGTGCTTATGTACAACCAAACATTGTGGCTAATGGTATGCATCTCGCGCCCGCTCTGTGTTACGAGATCATCTTTGGGGAGCAAGTTAGACAAAACGTGACTGACGACACTGACTATCTGCTCACTCTATCCAATGATGCTTGGTTTGGTCGCTCAATCGGTCCTTTGCAACATATGGAAATTGCCCGTATGCGAGCATTGGAGCTCGGTTTGCCATTGATCCGCTCAACCAACAATGGCGTGACAGCGGTCACCGACCATAAAGGTGACATCATTGCCGAGGCCCCTCAGTTTGAAACCGCGGTTCTCCGCACAGACGTTACCCCAACGGATGGTACAACCTGGTACCGCGAAGTTGGCAGCTGGCCACTTTATATTTGGGTAGCACTGTGTCTTGGTTTTGGCGTTTTACGTCGTAAACCTTAATCCCAGTCCTTAGTGGCTTGCCGCGCTGGCGCCTAGCCACTAAGGGACTTTCCACCATTCCTACAGCACTTCAAACGCCTGCCGATAAACTTTCTTCCATAATATATAACTATTTGGTTCTTTTACGTTGCCAAACAAAGTCATATTCTTATCAGGTAATCAATAACCACCACGGTTGAATGAAGGAACATAGAATGAGCAAGATTTACGAAGATAACTCCCTGACGATTGGTAACACCCCTCTAGTTCGCCTAAACAAAGTAAGCAACGGCAACGTTCTTGCTAAAGTAGAAGCGCGTAACCCTAGCTTCAGCGTTAAGTGCCGTATCGGTGCTAACATGATCTGGGAAGCAGAAAAAGACGGTCGTCTAAAAGCGGGCGTAGAACTTGTTGAGCCAACCAGTGGTAACACAGGCATCGCACTTGCTTTCGTTGCAGCAGCTCGTGGCTACAAACTAACGCTAACGATGCCAGAATCTATGAGTCTTGAGCGTCGCAAACTTCTTAAAGCACTAGGCGCAAACCTTGAGCTAACGGAAGCGGCAAAGGGCATGAAAGGTGCGATTGCTAAAGCAGAAGAAATAGTTGCTTCTAACCCAGAGAAGTACCTACTGCTTCAACAATTCAACAACCCTGCAAACCCTGCAATCCACGAGAAAACAACGGGTCCTGAAATCTGGGATGCAACTGATGGTGAAGTGGACGTATTTGTAGCAGGCGTTGGTACTGGTGGTACTATCACAGGTACTAGCCGCTACATTAAAGGTGAGAAAGGTAAAGCTATCGTTTCTGTTGCAGTAGAGCCAGCAGAGTCACCAGTTATCACTCAAGCACTAGCAGGTGAAGAGATCCAACCAGCACCGCACAAAATCCAAGGTATCGGCGCAGGCTTTATCCCAGAAAACTTGGATCTTGAGCTTCTAGACCGTGTTGAGCAGGTAACTTCGGAAGAAGCTATCGAAATGGCACGTCGCCTAATGGAAGAAGAGGGTATCCTTGCTGGTATTTCTTCAGGCGCAGCGGTTGTGGCAGCCAACAGACTAGCAGAACTCCCTGAATTTAAAGGAAAAACAATTGTAACTGTACTACCAAGCTCAGGTGAGCGTTACCTAAGTTCAGCATTGTTCGCAGGTATATTTACTGACAAAGAGATTCAGCAGTAATATGTAGCCAAATCAATTTTTGCACGAAAAAAGCCCCTTTAAGGGGCTTTTTTGTTGAATCTCTGTCAGCCTTTGGTAATATCAGGGCAGTTTTATTTTAAGCCTAAAAATAAATAGGCTGAATACAGAATTTCGTAAGACATACATACAGCGAAGACTGCAATCATGTCCTACAATTCTAGTCCGACACAATTCTTAACAGTTATGACTTTCGTACTATAGCGAGGCGTAACATTTAACGGTAAGCTTTGTTTGGTCTAGAAACTAAACATAAAATAAATCAATTGGGGTATAAAAAATGTACGAGAAGCAAGTAGAAATCACAGCAGAAAACGGCCTACACACTCGTCCGGCTGCTCAGTTCGTTAAAGAAGCAAAAGCATTTGACGCTGACATCACTGTGGCTACTAACGGCAAAAGCGCTAGCGCAAAAAGCCTATTCAAACTACAAACTCTAGGTCTAGTTAAAGGCACTACTATCACAATCGCTGCTGAAGGCCCACAAGCTCAACAAGCAGTAGACCACCTAGTAGCTCTAATCCCTGAGCTTCACTAAGAACCCAGTTCTCCTTAAAGCCATTTTGTGAAAACAGAATGGCTTTATTGGAAATAGCTCTAGCTATCAGCTACACATAATAAGTGGCTAATAACTATCCAATCTTTAACACACTAGACCATATAAAGGTAAAGCTATGATTTCAGGCATCCTAGCATCTCCTGGTATTGCTATTGGTAAAGCACTACTACTTCAAGAAGACGAAATTGTTCTAAACACGTCGACTATTTCAGATGACCAAGTTGAAGCAGAAGTTGCACGTTTTTTTGACGCTCGCAACAAGTCAGCTCAACAGCTAGAAGTCGTTAAGCAAAAAGCGCTTGAGACTTTTGGTGAAGAGAAAGAGGCTATCTTCGAAGGCCATATCATGCTTCTTGAAGATGAAGAGCTAGAAGAGGAAATCCTAGCACTCATCAAGAAAGACAAACTATCTGCAGACAACGCGATTCACACAGTAATTGAAGAGCAAGCAACTGCACTAGAATCTCTAGATGACGAATACCTTAAAGAACGTGCAACTGATATCCGTGATATCGGTACTCGTTTTGTTAAAAATGCACTAGGCATCAACATCGTTTCACTAGGTGATATCGATGAAGAAGTTATTCTAGTCGCTTACGACCTAACGCCATCTGAAACTGCACAAATCAACCTTGATTACGTACTAGGTTTCGCATGTGACATCGGCGGTCGTACTTCGCACACTTCTATCATGGCACGTTCACTAGAACTTCCTGCGATTGTTGGTACTAACGACATCACTAAGAAAGTGAACAACGGCGACATGTTGGTTCTTGACGCGATGAACAACAAGATCATCGTAAACCCAACACAAGCTGAGATTGACGAAGCTAAAGCGGTACGTGAAGCGTTCCTTGCAGAAAAAGAGGAACTAGCAAAACTTAAAGACCTACCTGCAGAAACTCTAGACGGCCATCGTGTAGAAGTTTGCGGTAACATCGGTACAGTGAAAGACTGCGATGGCATCAACCGTAATGGCGGTGAAGGTGTTGGTCTGTATCGTACAGAATTCCTATTCATGGACCGTACTTCTCTTCCGACTGAAGAAGAGCAGTATCAAGCTTATAAAGAAGTTGCGGAAGCAATGCACGGTCACGCGGTAATCATCCGTACTATGGATATCGGTGGTGATAAAGATCTACCATACCTAGACCTACCTCAAGAAATGAACCCATTCCTTGGCTGGCGTGCAGTACGTATTAGCTTGGATCGTCGTGAAATCCTTCGTGACCAGCTACGCGGTATCCTGCGTGCATCTGCACACGGTAAGCTACGCATCATGTTCCCAATGATCATCTCTGTAGAAGAGATTCGTGAACTGAAAGCAGCTATCGAAGAGTACAAGGCAGAACTTCGCGCTGAAGGCTTAGCCTTTGACGAAAACATCGAAATCGGTGTAATGGTTGAAACGCCTGCTGCTGCTGCGATTGCACACCACCTAGCGAAAGAAGTTTCGTTCTTTAGTATTGGTACTAACGACCTAACTCAGTATACTCTAGCTGTAGACCGTGGTAATGAGCTGATTTCTCACCTTTACAACCCACTATCACCTGCTGTTCTAACAGTGATCAAGCAAGTGATTGACGCTTCTCATAAAGAAGGCAAGTGGACAGGTATGTGTGGTGAGCTTGCTGGCGACGAACGTGCGACTCTACTTCTACTAGGCATGGGCCTAGATGAGTTTAGTATGAGCGGTATTTCGATTCCTAAGGTTAAGAAAGTTATCCGCAACGCTAACTTCGCAGAAGTAAAAGCAATGGCTGATGAAGCGCTAGAAATGGCGACTGCTGCAGAAATTGAGGCACACGTCGAAAAATTTATCGCAGAAAAGACAAACAGCTAATATAATTGACTGGATTAAAATCAAACCTTTAGGAGCACGACATGGGTCTGTTTGACAAACTGAAGAAGCTAGTATCTGACGACAGCGCTGACACTGGTGCAATCGAAATTATCGCACCTCTATCTGGTGAAATCGTAAACATCGAAGATGTGCCAGACGTAGTATTCGCTGAGAAAATCGTTGGTGACGGTATTGCAATCAAGCCAGCTGGCGACAAAATGGTAGCTCCAGTAAACGGTACTATCGGTAAGATCTTCGAAACGAACCACGCGTTCTCAATCGAATCTGACGACGGCATCGAGCTATTTGTTCACTTCGGTATCGACACTGTTGAACTGAAAGGTGAAGGCTTCAAGCGTATCGCTGAAGAAGGCCAAACTGTGAAAGCTGGCGACACTATCATTGAATTCGATCTTTCTCTTCTAGAAGAGAAAGCGAAGTCAACGCTAACGCCTGTAGTTATCTCTAACATGGACGAAATCAAAGAGCTTAACAAGCTTGCTGGTGCCGTGACTGTTGGCGAAACACCTGTACTACGTGTAACTAAGTAATTAGTTCTCTCGAAGTAGAAAAAACGCAGCTTAATCGCTGCGTTTTTTTATGCCTGCTGTTTGGCATTCATTCGTCAAAAATCGAAGTCCGCCGTCATCTTCACGCACGTGAAGATCTATTAAACCGCGTAACTAACTGGTCAATAAAGACTATGTTGCATAATTATCGTTTGCCACGCGCTGTGTGAGATCCCCTTTTTCAAGGGGATGACTCGTTACTTCGGGATGGTTAAGTTCATAGAAGGGGTTTGAGGCAAAGAAGACAGTTATAGCTCTATAGACGCCAGCACTTCACCATCGAAGGTTTGAACACTGAGTCGATTATCTTCCAGCAGACCAAAGCTCGCCGCAAACTCATTGCGCGGGAAAGTTATCGACCCCGGATTAAAGATGATTTGCTCGCCTTGCCACTCGGCAACGGGAATATGAGTATGACCATGGGCAATGACATCGCCTTGCTTGAGCGGCGGACGCTTATCACTGTTGTACAAGTGACCATGGGTTAGAAATAAACGCTGCCCGGTCGGCAACATCACCCAGGTGTAATCGCTCATCATTGGAAACTCAAGCAGCATCTGATCCACTTCACTGTCACAATTACCACGAACCGCAATGATCTCTTGCTTATGTGCATTAAGAAGCTCTGCGACCTTCGGAGGGTTATAACTACCTGGTACTGGGTTTCTTGGACCATGATTGAGGACATCCCCCAAAATCACCAGATGTTCAGCCCCTGAGCGGCGGTAATGCTCCAATACTTGCTCGGTGGCTTCTTGGCTGCCGTGTAAGTCCGACGCAAAGAACAGTTTCATTGATTTTTCTCCAACACTTTCTTTGTGGTTATTGTATCGAACTTACCCACACGGTACAGAGCTAATCGATCCCGAGCATCCCGTTCACAACAATGTTATTGTAACTAACCATACCGATCACACGCCCGTCTTCAATCACTGGTGCTCTACTGATTCCAAATCGCTCAAACAATCGGGCGCAATACTTCACATTCATATTCGGATCGACACACAAAGCAGGCTTAGTCATGATTTCATAGATATTAGTACGCTGCGGAGAACGGTTGCGCGCCAACACCTTTTTAGCGATGTCGTTCATGAGCACAATACCAAATTCGTCATCATCGCTGCGCTTTTCAACCACCAGCGCTTTCACTCGGTGCTCTTTCGCCAGCACAATCCCATCGTGTACCGTCTTTAGTCCATCGACCATCACATAAGTGTTGGCCATCACATCGCGTACGCTTACCCTTTTCTGCTGAGTCATAGTTCGTCCTCCACAACTTTGGTCAATGTCTCTACTTGATGAGCGACACCCACTGCATCTTCTATATCTATTTGCACTGCTATCCCTTGTCCCGACGTTTGGTCAAACTCCCCTACTTGGCTAATTGTCTCCAATATGTGGCGAGATAAATGCTCTTCGACCACAAACAACACCACATCTTTTTGCACCTCTAAGGTCAGACCAAAAAAGGTTTGCTTCTTATTGAGGCCTTCACCTCTCGCATTGTTAATGACTGTTGCACCGGTCGCGCCCGCGTCACGAGCCGCGTCCAATACTTGCTCTGTCTTGCTATCTTCTACGAACGCAAGGATCAGTTTAAAGCGCATTGTTCTTCTCCTTAGAAGTAAGATGATCTTCGCCGTCCTGCTCCTCTGTAGAACTATGATCGACAGAAGAACGAGCCGTTAAATATTGCGTAAGCTGGGCATACGCCATTACAGAGATAATCGGAAATAGGCTGGCAAAAGCGATGAGACCAAAGCCATCTATCATTGGGTTTCTACCAGGGACTGTTGATGCTAAGCCAAGGCCAAGTGCCGTCACAAGCGGTACCGTTACCGTTGACGTTGTCACCCCACCAGAGTCATAAGCAAGTGGGACAATAAATTTCGGCGCGTAATAGGTTTGGATCACCACCACTATGTAACCGGCAATGATGTAATAGTGAATAGGATCGCCGACAACAATA
This sequence comes from Vibrio sp. CB1-5, assembly GCF_059412285.1. Lineage (NCBI taxonomy): Bacteria > Pseudomonadati > Pseudomonadota > Gammaproteobacteria > Vibrionales > Vibrionaceae > Vibrio > Vibrio sp. CB1-5. The sequence goes on from NZ_JBJHPB010000008.1 coordinate 15,042, forward strand.
CGATAACTGCCTAGAGCAATACCAACCGCCACGCCAAGGGCAACTGCAATTCTAAGACCATTCACCGATATTGCCCCTGCAGACACTTGATTCGCTTTGATCGCAACGGCAAGCAGTGAAGGTTCTGCAATAGTCGTACTAAACCCAATACAAAACGCGAACAAGAAAACCCAGTAGTAATCTATCCACTCGAGAGTACCGCCTAAAGTAATACGCACTTGATTGAGAAAGTCTGGTGCAGTGAGCTGCATTGCCATGGTTTCACCCAATGGGAACAGCGCAAGCTCTAGACCGACCAAAAATAAGCTAAGGCCAACAATGACATAACCAAAGCCAATCATGACTTTTACCGGGTTGGCGATAGGCTTTTTGAGAATGGCAAATTGAAAACCAAAGATGATGACCATGATCGGCGTGACATCGCGAATGGTCATTAGTAACGTGTTTAAAAACTCCCAAACAAAGCTCATACCATCACCATCCCATAAACCATCACAAACATCATGGGCAACAAGGACGCAAAGGCAATCAGTCCAAAGCCATCCAACATAGGATTCCGGCCTTTAATGGTGCTTGCCAGACCAACCCCAAGCGCCGTAACTAAGGGGACGGTTATGGTTGAGGTCGTCACCCCTCCCGAGTCATAGGCAACACCGATAATGTATTCTGGGGCAAACCAAGTTAACACCACGACGCCAATATAACCGCCGATAATCAACACATGAATAGGCCAACCTTTAAGTATCCTCAGCACGCCAAGTACGATGGCTAACCCAACAGAAATCGCCACAGATAGGCGCAGTCCATCGGCATAGCTTTGCATTGAGTGTTCGGTCATGGGGATAATACCGCCCTTGGCAGCGACCTCTGCGGCTTCAGCAGAAACAGCGGTAAGCGCCGGTTCAGCAATGGTAGTGCCAAAGCCCAGACAAAAAGAAAACACCATGAGCCAAAACACGCTCCCTTTACGGGCGAATGATTGCGCCATAGTCTCCCCAATGGGAAACAATCCCATTTCAAGACCAAAGACAAAGAAAGTCAGACCAAGTACAACCAGCAGTAAGCCGAATAGAATCGAGAGGACATTAGGGAGAGGCTCTTGAAGAACTACGAGCTGAAAGAACAAAACGACAAGGACGATGGGCATAAGATCCTTAAAGCTATTTATCATAGCGCCAAGGAGTGATTTCAAACCTTGCATGGGCACCTCCCTTATCCAGCCTTCACTAATATAATGATGGCAAAGAAAAATGTAAGAAAGTGTGACACAGATGACACTGTCGGTGCTGCCACGAAAAGAGTGCTGTTTTTGTGAACCAAAGCGCCTGTGCTACATACAATGATCCGCTGCAGTTGGGTTAGTTAATTCCCTGATTCATTGCTATATTTAAACCCAAATGCCCGCGACGAGGCGTGTCTTAGTAGCAGAGAGCTACTTTTAGAGGAGAGAGAATGAAGCTGTTATTAACCGGCGGGACCGGCTTTATAGGACGTGAACTACTCAAGCATCTCACTACCCATAGTGTGACGCTGCTTACCCGCGATGTTGCTGCAGCTAAACGTATCCTCAATCACACCGACGTTGGCAACATTGACTACATTGATTCCCTTGATACTTACAGTGACCTCAACGAGTTTGACGCCGTCATCAACTTGGCTGGAGAGCCTATCGCCGATAAACGCTGGAATACAGCACAAAAGCAGCGTATCTGCGACAGTCGCTGGAAGGTAACAGAAAAGATTGTTGAGTTGATCCATGCCAGTACCAAACCACCATCAACGTTCATCAGCGGATCGGCGGTGGGCTACTATGGCGATCAACAAGATCACCCTTTTGATGAAAGCTTAAAAGTACACCACAACAATTTCGCTCATACGGTGTGTGATCGTTGGGAGCAGATCGCTATGCGTGCCCAATCGGATCATACTCGCGTGTGCGTACTAAGAACGGGTGTGGTACTCGGTGATGGCGGCGGCGCCTTGGCGAAAATGATGCTGCCATACAAATTGGGGGTTGGTGGCCCTATAGGTGATGGCGCACAATATATGCCGTGGATCCACCTTCTGGATATGGTGCGTGGGATTGTTTTCTTGCTTGAGACCGATCATGCCGTCGGTCCTTACAATCTCTGTGCGCCCCACGCCGTTTCTAACGCAACATTCAGCAAAACACTAGCAAGCACATTGGGAAGACCGCACTTCTTAATGACGCCCAAATGGGCATTGAAACTCGCAATGGGCGAGTCTTCATGCCTGTTGTTTGATAGCGTTCGAGCAAAGCCTAAGAAGCTCACCGAGATGGGATTTAACTTCTCTTTTCCTCATATCGATACCGCTTTAAAAAACATTATCACTAATGCACGGTAATACTTGCTACGCCCTATGAAGTGTCGGTAAGGTAGTTGAAAACAAATCATAGGGTTAGTTAAGTAATGGCCAAGTCAGTACTCATCACAGGATGTTCTAGCGGCATCGGTTATGTCGCCGCGCATGCACTTCAAAAACAAGGATACCAAGTCATCGCGTCATGCCGCCAAGAAGCGGATGTAACACAACTTCAACAAGAAGGATTGACCTGCATACAGCTTGATCTCTCAGATCCCAAGAGCATTAAACTGGCCGTTCAAAAAACCCTTGCCCTGACTGAAGGACGACTCTATGGCCTGTTTAACAACGGTGCTTACGGCCAGCCTGGTGCATTAGAAGATCTGCCAACCGACGCGCTACGAGCGCAATTCGAAGCCAACGTTTTTGGCTGGCATGAACTCACTAAGCAAATTCTCCCTATCATGCGTGCGCAAGGTGAAGGCCGCATCATACAAAACAGCTCAGTGCTTGGGTTTGCCGCAATGAAGTATCGCGGCGCGTACAACGCCTCCAAATTTGCCCTTGAAGGCTGGACAGATACATTGCGTCTAGAACTGCACCAAACCGGTATACACATTTCACTGATTGAGCCTGGCCCTATCGAAACCCAATTTAGAGCCAATGCTAAGCGTGCGTTTTTACAATGGATTAACGTAGAATCAAGCCCGCATCGAGCGCAATACGAGCAGCAACTTACCCGCCTATCTGCAGACGCCTCTGGTAACCAATTTGTGCTACCACCAGAGTCTTGCGTACCGCCTTTGCTGCATGCGCTTGAATCTCAGTCACCAAAACTGCGCTATCGTATTACTACGCCAACCAAAGTGTTCGCCGTACTCAAACGGATCCTTCCTAGCAAGTGGTTAGATCCTATTCTGCGAAAGGCTGCATAAAAAACGATCACTTGTAATTTTAGTGTCACAATTAAACGTTATATTAACCACCGTGGTGAAACCACACTGCGCATGACTTCTTCTGGTATCGCTACCTGAAGACAAAATGCCAAAACAATATCTAACTCACAGCATTCACGTGGATTACAACGAAAATGACGCTAAATCAGCTTAACTGGTTAGCTGTGGGGGTTACACTAGCTTACTTCGTAATGTTCTAGACACCTTTGCTTGCTGCCGTTCTGGAATCCATTAACGCCGCGCTTTATAGTGCGGCGTTTTGGCATCTAATCTTCCCATTTCTCTGCGCATAACCTTGAATTTTCGGTCATTGATACCAATCTTGAACTAAGAACGATAGACATCACCTACAAGGAACACTCAATGCAACCTGCGACCATTGTTGAGTTAAACGAACAAAACTTTCGCCAAGTATTAGAAGGCTCGATGACCGCGCCTGTGCTAATCCATTTTTGGGCACCAATGAGTGAAGAAAGCGCGCAAATCATCCCATCACTTCGAGCGCTGACTGAGCAATACGCCGGAGCCTTCTCTCTAGCACTGCTCAACTGTGAAGAGCAACAAGCTATCGCAGGGCAGTTTGGTGTTCAAGCGCTACCCACCATTGCTCTATTTGTTAATGGCCAGCCTGTTGACGGCCTAGGCGGTCCTCAGCCTATCGAAGCGGTAAAAGCCATGCTAGCTAAGCACCTACCAAGTGAAGATGAGCTTAATGCACGCAAAGCACTAGAGCTATCTCAGCAAGGTGAGTACGACACCGCGATTGAGTTACTGAACAACCTATCAGAAGAGTACAAACAAAAAGGCGAAATCAAACTCGCGCTTGCGCAGTGTCTACTGGAAACCAATCAGTTTGACGTAGCAGAAGCGGTCCTTAATGCCATCCCAATGGAGTACAAAGACAACTTCTACAAGAGCTTGATTGCGAAACTTGAGCTGCACAAACAAGCGGCGGACAGCCCGGAAATTCAATCACTAGAAGCGGCACTGCAAGCAAATCCAGAAGACCTCAAAATCGTGGCTGAACTGGCGCTTCAATATCACCAAGTAAACCGTGATGAAGAGGCACTTGAGCTTATGTGGACACCGCTAAGCTGCAACCTCAATGCCCTTGATGGCGACTTGAAAAAGTCATTTATGGATATCTTGTCGGCACTCGGTCAAGGCAACCCAATTGCTGCGAAATATCGCCGTCAGCTATACTCTTTGCTGTACTAGTCGTAAGACACTCCGTGATTCATGAAAGGGACCTTTGCGTCCCTTTGTCATATTAGTGTGAGCAACACTTGGTAACCTGCCGTATAAACTACTGATACAACTAATAATTACCCATCGCAAAAATACACTTCATTACACATAAATGTCTCAACTAAACTGTATACTATTGCGAATGTGTACATTTTTAATACAGGGAAATTGTCATGGCTATTGATGCAATGATCACGATTGGCGGATTTATTCTTGTTGCTGTTGTCTTTATCGTCGCAGGGGTAAAAACCGTTCCACAGGGCAACAACTGGACGGTGGAGCGATTTGGACGCTACACCCACTCACTCAAACCAGGTCTAAACCTCATCATTCCTTTTATCGATAGTGTCGGTAACAAAGTGAATATGATGGAACGCGTACTGGATATTCCACCGCAAGAGGTTATTTCACGTGACAACGCCAACGTCGTTATTGATGCGGTTTGTTTTGTACAAGTCGTCGATGCCGCAAAAGCCGCTTATGAGGTTAACGACCTTGAACATGCGATTCGTAACCTAACACTAACTAACATGCGTACCGTACTTGGCTCTATGGAGCTAGATGAAATGCTCAGTCAGCGTGATTCCATCAATACCAAACTGCTTTCTATCGTCGATGAGGCCACCAACCCTTGGGGCGTAAAAGTCACTCGTATTGAAATCCGTGACGTTCAGCCACCCGCTGACCTAACTGCAGCGATGAATGCGCAAATGAAAGCCGAGCGTAATAAACGAGCGGAAATTCTAGAGGCAGAAGGTGTTCGTCAGGCTGAAATCCTGCGTGCTGAAGGTCAAAAGCAATCTGAGATCCTCAAAGCTGAAGGTGAAAAGCAGGCTGCTATACTTCAAGCAGAAGCGCGTGAACGTGCCGCCGAAGCAGAGGCGAAAGCAACCGAAATGGTATCAACCGCGATTGCTCAAGGTGATATGCAGGCCGTAAACTACTTTATCGCTCAAGGATATACCGATGCTCTGAAATCTATCGGTCAGGCTGAAAACGGTAAGATCATCATGCTACCGCTTGAAGCGACTGGCCTAATGGGCTCTGTTGCCGGTATTGCGGAAATGTTCAACCAATCGAAAGCAAGCAGCAATGAGGACAAAGCGTGATTGAATTACTCAGCCAAGTTAACTATTGGCACTGGTTAGCCCTAGGTTTATTGCTGCTTTGCGGCGAGCTGCTTGGTACGGCTGGGTATATGTTGTGGCTCGGTATCTCAGCGATGCTGGTTGGCATTGTATTGGCGTTTGTGCCCATCAGTTGGCAGCTTCAATGGGTGAGTTTTGGTGTGTTCTCTCTCGCCCTTACCTGGCTTTGGTGGCGCAAACAACATAAAGTCGACAAACACTCCGATCAGCAGCGTGACCTCAACCAAAAAGACAAGCAATTGCTTGGGCAAACCACCGTACTTGAAGAAGACATCAATCGTGGCAAATGCCGTATCAAATTAGGTGATACCTCTTGGTCTGCCTACAGTGACAAAGCCTTACCCTCTGGCACGTTAGTCAAAGTCATCGATGTGGATGGCATTACGCTATTGATTGAAAGAGCTGATTGAAAAAGCCGAATAAAAAATGCCCCTGACACAAATCAGGGGCATTTTTTCATCAATCTTTTGCTTCGCGTTTGTGCTTTGGTACGTAATTCAAAATCGAGATTGGCACCGGTTTTCGTGGTGCAAAACCTTCAATCTCTACTCGGTCAAGCAAATGGCCTAAACGACTTTCAATCATGCAAAGGTTTTTGAAGTTATCTTTAGAGACCAAGGATACAGCCTCTCCTTCAGCTTCAGCGCGACCTGTACGACCAATACGATGCACATATTCATCCGCAGGGAATGGTAAGTCATAGTTGATAACCACAGGTAGGTTTTCAATGTCAATACCACGCGCAGCAACACCCGTTGCGACTAGGTACTGGATTTCACCAGCCTTAAACGATTCAATCAATTGCTGACGAACCTTCTGGTTACGACCACTATGGAACGCTTCGGCGACAATGCCACGCTTTTCAAGCTGGCTAACTAATTTAGCAGCGCCGTGTTTAGTCTCAATAAAAATCAGTGCTTGCTTCCAGTCATTCGTTTGTAGCATGTGACTTAGCAGCGAAGATTTCATATCTTTATCGACCGTGACAATCCACTGCTTGATGTTGCTCTTTGACGCGCTATGTTTGGTAATCGAGATCTCTTCAGGATCGCGGATCGCCGATTTTGCTAACTCCCGAACTGGGTTAGACAGCGTTGCCGAAAACAGCAGGTTTTGTGCATCTTCTGGTACGCGTGCGATGATTTTGTTGATGGCTTCGATAAAACCCATATCAAGCATCTTATCGGCTTCATCTAACACCAGTACTTCGAGTTCATCAAAATGAATCGCGCGCTGACCGTACAAATCAATCAAGCGGCCAGGAGTGGCAACGACAATATCAACGCCATCAATCAGCGCTTGTTTTTGTGGAGCGTAATCCACACCACCAAACATTGCCATCGACTTTAAAGGCAAATGCTGTGCGTAGGCTTCAATACTTTGGTTTACCTGCAGTGCTAGTTCACGAGTCGGCGTTAAGATGATCGCGCGAGCACGCTTCTTTCGCTGGGTTTCGCTTTGGCTTAGCTTCTCTAGAATAGGCAACACAAAACTCGCCGTTTTACCAGTACCAGTTTGTGCCGCTGCAATCAGGTTTTCACCTTTTAGGACAATCGGAATTGCTTTTGATTGAATCGTGGTTGGCTTTTGATAGCCAAGCGATGCTACTGCATCCAATATAAGTTGGCTTAAGCCGAGGTTAGAAAAAGACATCACGAGTTCTCAGATGATTAATTGCAAAAAGTGTAGCAGATCCTAAGAATTAAAACGAAAAACCCCTGACAACTCATAGAGCTATCAGGGGTCTTAAATAATGGCACGCCCTGTAGGATTCGAACCTACGACCACATCCTTAGAAGGGACGTGCTCTATCCAGCTGAGCTAAGGGCGCGCTACAGGGAAAGAATTATACGAGTTAGGAGAGGTAAATCAATGGCTTTATTGCTTTGAGCGGTTTAAACGCCCAAAAAAAAGTCAACATATCAGCAAAAGACGAAAAACACACCGATGCAAACGTTTGCGTTGTAGCTTTTGAAATAGTTTTCTGGGACAATGCACACAAAAATAACAGTCAATTAACTTTCTCAAGGAAAATTATGTCTGCTCAAAACATTGATGGGAAACTCATTTCTCAAACTGTACGCTCAGAAGTCGCCGCTCGTGTTAAAGCGAGAACGGACGCAGGACTTCGAGCGCCGGGGTTAGCCGTTGTTTTAGTGGGTGAAGACCCAGCCTCGCAGGTTTATGTGGGCAGCAAGCGCCGCGCGTGTGAAGAAGTAGGCTTTGTTTCTAAGTCTTACGACTTGCCAGCTAGCGCAACCGAAGAAGAGCTATTAAGCCTAGTTGATGAGCTGAACAATGACCCAGAGGTTGATGGGATCTTGGTGCAATTGCCGCTTCCTGCAGGTATCGATACGACTCACGTTCTTGAGCGAATCATCCCAGAAAAAGATGTCGATGGCTTCCACCCATACAACGTGGGCCGTCTAGCGCAACGCATTCCTAAGCTACGCTCGTGCACGCCGAAAGGCATTATCACTCTCCTTGATCGTTACAACATTCAACTTCGTGGTAAGCACGCGGTGATTGTGGGTGCATCTAATATTGTTGGTCGCCCAATGACGCTAGAGCTGTTGTTGGCTGGTTGTACAACAACAACCTGTCACCGATTCACTAAAGACTTAGAGAGTCACGTGCGTCAAGCGGACGTGGTCGTTGTGGCTGTTGGTAAGCCAAACTTTGTTCCTGGTCACTGGATCAAAAAAGGCGCGGTTGTGGTCGATGTGGGCATCAACCGTTTGGAAAATGGCACCCTAGTTGGTGACGTTGAGTACGATGTTGCCAAAGACAACGCAAGCTTCATTACCCCAGTTCCTGGCGGCGTTGGTCCTATGACGGTGGCAAGCCTGATTGAGAACACTATGATTGCGTGCGAGCAGTTCCACACTGCTAAGAAGTAATCCATGAAGTAAGGGAGTTCGCTCCCTTACTGTTACCTCCCAGCTTGTCGCACGAGCTTTCCCTCTAAAAATCAGTCATATAACGTTAACTCCCTCTCAATTTCTCCTACACATCGCCCTTGTTTTAGAAACTTTGCCTCTTTGTCACAGTATTCGTACCTCGCGTTAGGTACAAACAGAGTCAGAGATATTCGTCGACTAAAGAGGGGACAACGCTATGTATAAGAAAAATGCCGTAATTACAGCGGAAAGTGGCCTACACACCAGACCTGCAGCACAGTTTGTTAAACAAGCGAAGCAGTACGCTGAAGATGTCGAAATAGTATCAAAAGGGAAAACGGCCACCGCCAAAAACTTATTTAAACTGCAAACACTGCAGTTAGTAAAAGGCACTGAAGTCACAGTTCAATCTGCCAATAAGCAGGCAGTGGATGAGTTGGCGAGTTTCTTAGAAAAAGTGACTGGCTAAGATAATTAAAGGGCTCAACGTACGCGGCCTGAGTACGTTGAGCCCTTTTCTGTTGATTATTGCGCGGCACGAACACTCAAAGAGCGCCTTCAACCACGACTACTTCATCGCAATACGATCAGCTAAATGACTCACCGCTAAAGCAAAATAATACGAGCGATTCCACTTCATGAGTACGTTGTAGTTGTTGTATACCAAGTAGACACGACCATTTTCATCATCGGGCATAATGAGCCATGCTTTGATGTCTTCATCCAATTGTGGCAACGGACGACCATCGTATTTGGTGACACCTAACTTGCTCCACTCTTGCAGTAGCTTGCCTTTTTCAGACTCACGACCTTGCAGCTCTGGAGAAAAACCTTGTGGCACTTTGACTTGACGACCCCAAGTGTATTTATCATCCCAACCAGATTGCGCAAGATAGTTCGCAGTTGAAGCAAATACGTCTGCTTCCGAGTCCCAAATGTCTTTCTTACCATCGCCGTTACCATCGGCAGCAAAGTTCAAGAAAGAGCTTGGCATAAACTGACTTTGACCCATCGCCCCAGCCCAAGACCCTTTCATGTCCGCTGGTGCAATATGCCCTTGTTCTAGAATAGTCAGAGCGGCAAGTGCTTCACTGCGGAAGAAGGCTTCGCGTCGCCCTTCATAAGCCATGGTCGACAGCGCATCGATGACGCGGTAATTCCCTGTGAAGCGGCCAAAGTTACTTTCCACACCCCAAAGCGCCACAATAAAGCGCGGCTGGACGCCATACTCATCGCCAATACGTTTTAGCTCAGCGTAGTGCTTATCGTGCAGCTCTTTCGCCTGTTCGACTTTCCAGTCTGGCACCGCTCTTGGAATGTATTCATCCAAAGTGAGTTTTTTCTCGGGCTGGTTGCGGTCGGCTTTTACCGCTCTAGGTTTATATTCAACCCCAGCAAAGGCTTCTGTTAAAATTTGCTCGGAAATCCCTTTGGCACGTGCTTCTTGCTTGAGGCCTGCGACATACTCCTCGAAGGATTCCTTTTGTTGCGCTGCTGCGCTTGTGGCTAGGCTTGCTCCTAGTATCACTGACAATATCGTTTTCACCGTGCCCTCCCCTGAGCATTCGGACTATTTTTGCTGAGCTTTCTGCTCTTTATATTTATCTAGCAAGTTTTCTGGCGGTGGTGGCAATTGTAAGAAAAAGCCCTCCTCGTTGATCGAGGCTTTCACTTTCTCCACGTCCACCAAGGCCAACTTGCGACCAGCAAGGTTCACAACCATCACAAACTGAGGTCGGCCAAACATCTCCATGAGCGCATCTGGTACTGGTGTAAAGTCGTCTTTCTTAGCAATGTACAGGTATGCCCCGTCTTTTTTAGTGCTTTTATAGATTGAACAAAGCATGGTTGTATCTCTTGTGGTTGCCTATCTTCTCAAGTCGAAGAAATAATTGAGTTAGTTTATGGAAAATTGAGAGTTAATTATCCATTTGAGAGCAAGATAGCTTGCTGTATCTAGTGTTGAAATATAACATGAATATTCCCAAGTGACCTCTAGATACGGTTACATTGGCAAACCTAATCAAAAGCAATGTCAATGGCACAAGGATTTGATCATCAATGTCTCAATCCCCAGATCTGAAAGGCAGTAGCTTCACCTTATCGGTGTTGCATCTTTCTGACAACGATGTTTCCAAAGCAGTTCAATTTTTACAGCAAAAAGTCTCTCAAGCTCCCACCTTTTTCGCCTCAGCTCCTGTAGTGATCAATGTGAGCAAAGTCGAGGGCGACCTTAACTTTGTCGACCTAAAACTGGGTATCGAAGAGATAGGTATGATTGCTGTAGGCATCACTGGCTGTCAGGACAAACGCATTCAAAACCTCGCTTCGCAGGCAGGTTTTGCAGTGATGACAGCGAGTAAAGCGCCCCCTCAAGCGCCTGCTAAAATGGAACCGACCAAAATCGTTCGTACCCCAGTGCGCTCCGGTCAACAGATCTATGCCAAAAACAGTGACCTTGTCATATTAAGCCATGTGAGTGCGGGCGCCGAAGTCATTGCTGACGGCACCATTCATATCCATGGCACACTCAGAGGCAGAGCAATCGCAGGGGCGAGTGGCTCACGCGATGCTAAAATTCTCTGCAACAACCTTCAAGCTGAACTAGTCTCCATAGCAGGGAACTACTGGCTCAGCGATCAGATTGAACGTGAATATTGGGGTAAAAAGGTGCTGTTCGGGATGACCGACGACCAACTCGATTTCGAGATCCTCACGATATAGAATTTTAAGGAAAACAATAAATGGCACGCATTATTGTGGTAACGTCGGGTAAAGGCGGCGTAGGTAAGACGACTTCGAGCGCGGCTATCGCATCGGGTCTTGCGCTCAAAGGTAAAAAAACGGCGGTGATCGACTTCGACATCGGCTTACGTAACCTCGACCTAATCATGGGTTGTGAGCGTCGTGTGGTGTATGACTTTGTTAACGTCATCAATGGCGAAGCAACGCTAAACCAAGCGCTGATTAAAGATAAGCGCACTGACAACCTATTCATTCTGCCTGCCTCACAAACTCGTGACAAAGACGCTCTAACCAAAGAAGGCGTGCGCCGCGTGCTAGACGACCTAGATGAAATGGGTTTCGACTTCGTGATTTGTGATTCACCTGCGGGCATTGAACAAGGCGCTCTAATGGCGTTGTACTTCGCTGATGAAGCGATTGTAACTACTAACCCAGAAGTCTCTTCGGTTCGCGATTCAGACCGCATTCTTGGCATTCTTGATTCTAAGTCGCGCCGTGCAGAAGAAGGCAAAGAGCCGGTTAAGCAGCATCTACTGCTAACTCGCTACAACCCAGCACGCGTAACACAAGGCGAAATGCTGTCGGTTGAAGATGTGGAAGAGATCCTACACATTTCACTGCTTGGCGTTATTCCAGAGAGCCAAGCGGTACTGAATGCCTCAAACAAAGGTGTGCCAGTCATTTTTGATGACGAGTCTGATGCGGGTATGGCGTATTCAGACACCGTTGACCGTCTACTAGGTGAGCAAGTCGACTTCCGCTTCTTAACAGAGCAGAAGAAAGGTATCTTCAAACGTCTATTCGGGGGGTAAGCTATGTCTTTACTTGAGTTTTTCCGCCCGCAGAAGAAGACCTCAGCAAACCTAGCGAAAGAACGTTTGCAAATCATTGTTGCAGAGAGACGCAGTGAAGGCTCGCCTTCTCCGTCTTACTTACCGCAATTAAAGGAAGATATCCTTAAAGTGATCGCTAAGTACGTCGACGTTGACCCATCCATGGTAGATCTGTCGTTCGAACACAAAGACGATGACATTTCGGTTCTAGAGCTCAACGTGCAGCTTCCAGAAGACGAAAAATAGATGCTAAAAAGGCTCGCAATGGCGAGCCTTTTTGTTAGTCAGTAGCACTGTGAACTTGCGTGCGTGATTAAGCGTCCATTACTTGGTCAAGCTGACGACCAAACAGTTCCAAACGCCAACCTTGCATCACATCCGGCAGCTTAGCAGGATCGCGCTGATGCTTCCAAACCCAAGATAGATACTGATTTAGCTGCTTTTTAGACGCCAAAAACTCCGTCGCTAAACCGCTGTGTTGGGCGGCTTTTTTCACTTCATCTTTTAGTACTTTAAAGACTTGTTTGTAGCCAGGGAAATCCATGAGACGTTCGATTTTCTCTGGGAAATCTTCTTCCGGCGTTTGCTGAGCATGTTTAACGATGGCCGCAATACGCTCACCGTGTCGGCGAATAGCTCTTGGGTCAATGCCCTCTTGCTCCATCTGCTTTGGCTTTTTCAAACCGTGACGGGCAACCGTCCACAGCTCTTGCTCTTTGATGATAAAGTTCAAGGCCAAGTCACGTTTTAACGCTTCATTAAAACGCCAAGTCGCCAATGGTTTTAACACTGCAAGCTGTTTACGTTTAAGCTGCCAAGCTCCTTTTATATCTAGGTAGGCATTCTCAGGATTAGGCGTTCGTCCGCGCTTTTGCATCAAGAGATCAGATTCTTGCTGCGCCGCTTCCCACCACTCTTTGGCTTCCACTTTTGCAAACAACTTAAAGTAAAGTGGCCATAGGAAGTAAACATCGGCTGCTGCATAGTCGAGCTGCTTATCAGTCAGAGGACGCGCAACCCAGTCGGCACGAGATTCACTCTTATCAAGCTCAACATCAAGATACTCTTGCACTAAGGCAGCGAAGCCTGTCGACAAGCCATGCCCTAAAAATGCCGCCATGATCTGCGTATCAACCATAGGGTAAGGCATGCAATTGAAGCTGTTAGCAAACACTTCTAGGTCTTCACCACAAGCGTGCAGCACCTTCAATACTGACGTGTCCTTAAGAAGCTCAATGAACGGTGTGAAGTCACTGATTGTGAGTGGGTCGATGAGAGACAGCTGTTCACCATCATAAAGCTGAATCAAACCCAGCTTAGGATAATAAGTACGAATGCGCACAAACTCAGTGTCCAGCATCACGACATCGGATTCACGAGCCTTGCTGCATACCGACTCTAGCTCGGCAAACTCTGTTACTATTTGGTATTCCACTCAATCTCTCTTCATAAAAAATGCCAGCTTTGCGGGCTGGCATTTTAGCACTGATTGTAATCAAACGTTAACTTAAACTGTCTTCTCTGAGGTCTTGAGCAGTTTTGCGTCGTTTTCTTCACGCAATACGCGGCGCAAGATCTTACCGACGTTAGTCTTTGGTAGATCGTCTCTAAATTCAACTCGTTTCGGGATCTTGTAACCCGTTAGATGCTGACGACAGTGATCGATGATCTCTTCTTTGGTCAGCGAGTTGTCCTTCTTAACCACGAAGATCTTAACGATCTCGCCAGAAGCTTCATTCGCTTCACCAATCGCAGCGACTTCCAGTACCTTGTCATTGAGCGCCACAACATCTTCGATTTCATTTGGATAGACGTTAAAGCCTGAAACCAAAATCATGTCTTTCTTACGGTCAACGATGTGCAAGAAGCCGTCATTATCGAACTCAACGATATCACCCGTCGACAACCAACCTTCTTGGTTGATCACCTCTTTTGTCGCTTCAGCACGCTGCCAGTAACCTTGCATGACTTGTGGGCCGCGAACTTGCAGCTCACCTTTGCCGTCACCTTCCACTGGGTTGCCGTCTTCATCGACAATGCGCACTTCCGTTGATGGCACCGGTAAGCCAATCGAGCCATTGTATTCTGTTAGATCGTGCGGATACGCAGCTACCAATGGAGAACATTCCGTAAGGCCATAACCTTCCAGCAGGAAGCAGCCTGTGGTCTTTTTCCACTGCTCTGCAACAGCGCGCTGCACTGCCATGCCACCACCTACAGCCAATCGAAGGCCGCGGAAGTCGAGCTCATGGAAATCTTCATTGTTGATGAGTGCGTTAAATAGGGTATTTACACCCGTAATCGCAGTAAATGGGTACTTTTGCAGCTCTTTCACAAAGCCCGGAATATCGCGCGGGTTGGTGATAAGCAGGTTTTGCCCACCCATTTCAATAAATAGCAAACAGTTTACCGTTAGTGCGAATACGTGGTACAGCGGCAGTGCGGTAACGACTAGCTCACGACCTTCGTTCAACACCGGCGCGTACATGCCCTTCGCCTGCATTACGTTAGCAATCATGTTGCGGTGTGTCAGAATTGCCCCTTTCGCAACACCTGTGGTACCACCGGTGTATTGCAAGAAAGCAATATCATCACCCGTCATAAACGGCTTCACGTATTGCAAACGGCGACCTTTACTTAGCGCTTTTTTAAATGAAATCGCACCTGGCAAGTCATACTTAGGCACCATGCCTTTGACGTACTTAACCACGAAATCGACAATCGTCCCCTTTGCGGTTGGCAGCATTTGGCCAAGACTTGTCAGTACCACGTGCTTGATTGGCGTTTTATCAACGACTTGCTCAAGCGTACTGGCAAAGTTTGAAACGATAACGATGGCTTTCGCATCGGCATCATTCAATTGGTGCTCAAGCTCACGTGGTGTGTAGAGAGGGTTCACGTTCACGGCAATAAGACCGGCACGCAGTACACCAAATAGCGCGATTGGGTATTGCAGCAAGTTTGGCATCATGATCGCAACGCGATCGCCTTTTTGCAGTTTTAGCTCATTTTGCAAGTACGCTGCAAACGCTCGGCTACGCTCTTCCAGTTTGCGGAATGTCATTACCGAACCCATATTCACAAACGCAGGTTGGTCTGCATATTTGTGAATCGACTGTTCGAACATTTCGACTAGAGAGGGGTACTGATCTGGATTGATTTGCTCAGGCACATCGCTTGGGTATCGAGAAAGCCAAGGTTTATCCACAATTCTACTCCTTGCGTGTAAGGTCACTCTTTCGTTTCATAGGCAGATTTCAGTGTTGCTTTAAAATATTGTTAACACTTTATGGGACTATGAATGTTTTATTATTCCTGCCATTACAACACAGCAGACCAGTTAGCGCACGAAAGACTCAAACACTTGTTTAATTTTTGTTAACTCGTCCAAGTATTAGTTCAAATACCTGCTCAGGTGATTCCAAATGGCAATGGTGATCACCCTCTACCATCTCAATCTGCGCGTTGCGAAGCGGCGGCAAACACTCTTGGCGCTGTAAATAAGCGTACCCACGCTGGCCAAGTATGATCAGGTGAGGCACCGTGACTGCCTCCATAATCGCCAAGGCTTGCGGCTCACTCATCCGATAGACCGACTCGCATTTGAGCTTACTGTCATGTCGCCAAACCCACTTATCTCCCAATTGCCTGAGATCGCGCTCGACAATCGGCAGTACCGCTTCGGTTGGGAGTTTGGTCGCGCGTTTACGCATCGCAATCGCATCTTGTTTTGAAGGGATGGATTTGGCGGTTTTATTGCGCCAGCGCTCTCGGCTTTCGATGCCTTTTCTCAAACGCTCAGGGCTCAGCTGCGGTGATTCCGAAAGTGGGATATGCGCTTCGATTTGAACTAAACAAGACACTTTTTCTGGAAAGGCTGCACTATAGCAACTCGCAATCAATGCACCAAGTGAATGACCCACCAAGCACACATCAACCGCGTGAAGTTTAACCAAAATGCGGTGAAGATCGTCAATGTAGTCATGAAAGTTATAAAAGTGATGCTCACTCTTATGGCTCGAGTGACCATGACCAGGTAAATCAATCGCGATAACTCGCCAGTTGGGAGCATACTGCTCAACCAGTGGAAATAGTGCGTGGAAGCTGGCTGCGTTATCCATCCAACCATGAATAAAAACGACCGTCTTTGCGGCCGTTTTTGTCGCTGAGCGCTCAAGATAGGCAACCATTCTGTCATCTATCTTGACCGACTGTTCTTTGAAGCTAGAGTCCAATCCTACTTCACCTCTTTGATGACTCTGCCGGTACTCGGGCCGCCATGATAGTAGAAGCCATCACAGTAATAGCCCCAACAAGAACTATAACCGCCAAAATCTCTGTTGATAATTAAGCGCTCTTCAACGCGCCACAAGTAATTGCCATACGCTTTGATAACAGGAAAATCGCCTTCATATTCACCAATTTTGCCACGCTCAAGCCCCTCTTTATAACCACCGACTGTGACTAAACGTCCTTGAGCATAAGTAATCGGGTCAACAAAACCGTCGACGTAGGCGATAAAACGGCCATTAGGCTCTTCACTGATGTCGGGCTTTCCATACTCATCAATCGGAAGGTTGACCACCTCGATACGCGTTCGATCAGCGAGATTTTTTACCGTATCAATAACACCGCCCAGGCGGACTTCAGTGTTATCGCTGGTATCCATGACGCCTTTATAGGTCGCCACTACATTGTCATTCGTGGTCGCTAAGGTATCGGGAAGGCTGCCACATGCACTCAAAATGGCACTTAATGCCAAAATACTGCTGAGTTTCAGAAGTGTTTTCATAACTGGGTTTACCCTAATTAAAGCAAGTTGGCTCTAAAGCAAATCCACTTTAAAGCAAATGACTCTTATTATCATATATAGATATCGACACCAAGCAACTGTTGGAGTTCCTCGCGCTTAGCTCGATTCATGACATTCATATACTCTTCCAGAGCCTTCTTCGATCGGCCTTCTGGAAGATCATACTGAACCTGAGCCTTGGCCAGGTCAGCGTCGGATAGGTGTTTGACCGAGTGCGCTACCGCTTGAGCGACTTTGGTAACCTGAGTAGATTGGCTTGTTGGTTGCGAAGATTGAGACGTGGAAGGCTTCGACACTGCCTTTTTTGCATTGGCTTTTTGTGTCTTACGCTGGTTGGGTATGAAAGGTAAGCCGTTTATCGAAACCATAGTCTAGTCGGGCTAGCGATGTACCAGCTAGCCCTCTCCTTGATTACTCTCTGCCCGGCAGCTTTTTCCAAGCGACAGTATCACGTAGGTACACTGGACTCGCTTCTTCTGCTGGAACAGTATTGCCCTTTGCCAGCTCAAACTGAGCAAGATAAGCGATATCTTGCGCTTCTGGGAACTGAACCTGTGAGGCTTGAGTGTCGATAGCTAGGGTTGATAGCGTTTCTACGTATGCTTCCCAGCCTGTGCCAGCTGTTGCCCAAGTGTGTTCGTCTTTCACTAAGTTCTCAGCTAATACACTCGGCGGTACGACTTGCTCTTGATCAACATCCTGCCAATCACCAGACTCAAGACGCTCAAAGCGTCCCCAATACACCTCACTCATGCGCGCATCAATCGCACTTGCAACCGTTGTTGCGCCGCCAACACGATACGCGCCTTGCGCCATTGCTTTTAGCGTCGAAATACCAACCATTGGTAAATCAGCACCAAAGCCCAAGCCTTGCGCGATACCAATACAAATACGTACGCCAGTAAAACTACCAGGGCCACGAGCAAACGCTAAAGCGTCAAGCTCAGCCAAGGTCAGGCCCGCTTCTTTAAGTAGCTCATCCACCATTGGCAGCACTTTTTTAGTGTGGTCACGCGGAGCAAGTTCACTGCGTGAGTATGTCGTGTCACCCACCAGCAAAGCCACGGAGCAATTTTCGGTTGCGGTATCGATCGCGAGTATTTTGTAAGTCATTTATTTCTCAATTTGTTCTTCTGTCGCTTCAGGCGCCATGTCCTGAGCTAAAAACTGTTTTATTACACCAAGATCTCGAGTGCGTGGAATAGGCGGCAAACTGGATAAAAAGGTTGCACCGTAATCACGCGTCACCAATCGGTTATCGCAGATAATGAGTGCCCCCTGGTCTTTCTGATCGCGAATCAAACGCCCCACGCCCTGTTTCAGGGTAATCACCGCATCCGGTATTTGTACCTGCTGGAACGGGTCGCCGCCCTGCAGTTTACAATCTTCAATCCGAGCTTTAAGCAAGGGATCATCGGGTGCGGTAAACGGTAATTTGTCGATGATAACACAGCTCAAGGTGTCACCTCTAACATCTATTCCTTCCCAAAAAGCGCCTGTCGCCACCAGCAGCGCGTTGCCAAGCTCCATAAACTCTGCCAACGTTTTTTGTTTACTGGTCTCTCCTTGGAGTAAGACAGGCAGTGACAAGGTTTCACGAAACTTCTCCCCCAGCTCACGCATCATGCTGTGTGAGGTACATAAAAAGAAGCATCGTCCTTGGTTTTGTTCAATCACAGGCGCCAGCATGCTCACCAACTTATTGGCGAGTCCCGGACTGTTTGGCTCCGGTAAATAACGCGGCACACAAAGCCTTGCTTGCTTGGGATAATCAAACGGACTCGGCAGAGAAAACTGCTGCTTAGGCACTAAGCCTAGACGCGACGTGAAATGCCCAAAGTCATCGGAAACCGCGAGAGTTGCCGAGGTGAATATCCAAGCTCCGCCTTTCATTTCGACCTGCTCATGGAACTTGTCTGCGACGGTGAGCGGCGTGATATGTAGGCTAAAATGTCGCGGAGAGGTGTCGTACCAATAGGAATAACCGATGATAGTCACATCACAAACACGCTCTAGACGCCCTTTGATTAAGTTGGCACGTTCGAACGCGGTATCCAGGAGTTGGCTACGGCCCAATGCCAACTTTAGTACCTCAATGACAAACTCTAGTGCATCCATCAAGCGCTCCATTTCTCGCTTAATGTTCGGCGATGCAATGGCATCTCGCCAGTTGCCTCGAAATCCGGTATCACCGAGGATGATTCGCATCTCCATAGCGGCTTGTGATAGGCGCTCTCCCGCTTTTTGTAGCTGACGCATGTCACGCGCTTCGGTGCGATAACCTATCTCGATATCTTTACACAAATCCTGAATTTGGCGACTCGATATGGACTGACCGAAGTATTGACTGGCGATGTCTGGGATCTGATGCGCTTCGTCGAAGATGAATACGTCAGCTTCAGGAATAAGCTCGCCAAATCCGGTCTCTTTGATAGCTAAATCGGCCATAAACAGATGATGGTTCACTACCACAACGTCGGAATCGAGCGCGCGTCGCCTTGCTTTAAGCACAAAGCAATCTTCGTAGCTTGGGCACTCTTTGCCTAGGCAATTGTCATTGGTTGAAGTGATGGTTGGAATGATCGGGCTGTCTTCAGCAATGGCGTCACACTCACCCAAATCTCCGGATTTGGTTTCCGATGACCACGAACGCACTTTAACCAACTGTGACAGCAAATCAGTCTGGGTTTCGGTGGTGTGGCTCTCGACCATTTGGCGGCTCAGTCTATCGAGGCACAAATAGTTAGAACGTCCTTTTAGCAGTGAGACTTGTCCATGAAAACCAAGTGCTTCGACCATTAAGGGTAAATCACGGTGGAACAACTGCTCTTGAAGATTCTTTGAGCCAGTACTGATGATGGTTTTCTTCCCGCTAAGCAGCGCCGGAACCAAATAAGCAAATGTTTTACCCGTCCCCGTTCCTGCTTCAACCACCAATTGGGTTTGATGTGCAATCGCTTGCTCGACGGCGTTCGCCATATCAAGCTGAGGTTGACGAGGCTGAAAACCCGGAATAACTGAGCCCAGCGCTCCATCGGAGGCAAAAGCTTTGTTGATTGTACGTGAACCCATTTGGCACCGCTGATTGCAAACAATTGGCCTAGTATACCCAAACCCTTTGCAGTTCAAAAACTGAAATCCACTCGTTCAAAAGCGGCTCTGAAAAGCGAATTGTCTTCTGGCGCCTGGCAACAAAACAGTTTAGGTCACATCTTTTGTTGAAACCTTGCACAGAATAGATTAATAATGTCGGTTAGATTGCGTACAACCTTCATAGATCGCACCCAAATTAAATCCTCATGTGAGCCCAACACAACTCAATGTTTGTGTTCGCCTAAGCATAAGACTTGGCAGCCACTCACCATCATGAGGTAACGACAATATTTTCACGGAAGCAGTAAATCATGGAAAAGAAAACCCTTCTTACGCATTGCAGCGATGCGCCTGGACTGATCTCAAAGATCACCAACATCTGTTACAAGCACCAGCTCAACATCATCCATAACAATGAGTTTGTGGATAACACCAGCGGTCATTTCTTTATGCGCACTGAGCTTGAGGGCTACTTCAACGATGAGACCTTCCTTGCTGACCTAGACCACGCTCTTC
The DNA here is from genome assembly GCF_059412285.1 of Vibrio sp. CB1-5. Taxonomy (NCBI): domain Bacteria; kingdom Pseudomonadati; phylum Pseudomonadota; class Gammaproteobacteria; order Vibrionales; family Vibrionaceae; genus Vibrio; species Vibrio sp. CB1-5. The sequence continues at coordinate 35,619 of NZ_JBJHPB010000008.1, forward strand.
CAAAAGGCACCAAGCGTAAGCTTGTCGACTCATCTCGTAAACGCGTCGTGATTCTAGTCACCAAAGAAGCACATTGTCTTGGTGATATCTTAATGAAAAACTTTGATGGCAGCCTAAATGTCGACATTGCCGCTGTCATTGGTAACTATGACATTCTTCAAGGCTTAACAGAGAAGTTTGATATCCCATACCACTGCGTCTCTCACGAAGGTCTTAGCCGCGAAGAACATGAAACGAAAATGCTCGAAGCCATCGACCAATACGATGCTGACTATCTAGTGCTTGCCAAATACATGCGTGTGCTTACGCCAACCTTCGTTGAAAAGTATCACCATAAGATCATCAATATTCACCACAGTTTCTTACCAGCCTTTATCGGCGCGAAACCTTATCAGCAAGCTTATGACCGCGGTGTAAAAATCATTGGTGCAACGGCGCACTTTGTGACCAACGACCTAGACGAGGGGCCGATCATCAAGCAGGACGTGATTCCAGTAGACCACAACTTTAGTGCCGCCGATATGGCGCAAGCAGGTCGCGACGTTGAGAAAAACGTATTGTCGAAAGCACTCAACAAAGTGATTAACGATCACGTGTTCGTTTACGGCAACAAGACCGTGATCCTTTAGCGCTAGCTTATAGAATTATTCCTGTTAAAAAGCCCTTGTCACTGCATGTGTAAAGGGCTTTTTAGTACTCATTGCTTTCGGTAACGATCTAATCTTGCTCAGAAGCCACGATATTTTTCAAACTGTGTGGGTGTAACTTGATACAGATGTTATTGAATTTAAACGCAACTGTTGGGTTGGCCAATCGCTCCCCTTCGCCTTTCGGGCTCGATAACTTCACTTTCACACCTTGCGCTTTTGCCTTCTCAAGCTGGCTTTCAAGATCAGGGAACTTCGCATACAAGTCTTGCAAAAATACGTCTGCTGTCTGCGCCTTCGATGGCACCACAAACTCGACATGCTCCCAGTCTTCAACCGGATGTGTTTTACCAACGGCTGGGTAAGGCAACTCTAAACACTCAATCGTCCAACAGCGGGTTACTATTGGATTATCAAACTCCAGTACAATAATTGGGCGGCCATTAATTTGAGCCTCAGAGATCACTTTGCCATAGTCGAGCCATGCATAATGCGCCGCTTTTGCCAACTCACCATCGTTGATACGCAGCGCAATGTGATCGGCTTGATAAGCAGATAAATCGATAGCTAATAGGCTGCACAAAGCCTGAATATTATCCAGAAAATCATCGATTTTATTCAACATTGCAGAAGGCACTAGACCTTTTTCTAAAAGGGTTTGTTGCATTTTTTCGTGCTCACTTTGGTCATCAAACGCCAAATAGTAGCAGGATTGAGCTAGAATCAGAAAAAATACAAACTTTCCCCCTAGGTGAGCGGCGCTAAAGTTGCTATTATGTGCGCCAATTTACTAGATTAAATCCAATTCCAAGAATTGAAGCCAAGTTTTGAAGGAAATGCGTGTGAATATCCAAGCACTGATCAACGACAAAGTATCTCAGGCTCTTGAAGCCGCTGGCGCACCTGCAGGCAGTCCTGCGGCTGTTCGCCAATCAGCAAAACCACAGTTTGGTGACTACCAAGCAAACGGTGTCATGGGCGTTGCTAAGAAGTTGGGCACTAATCCACGAGAATTCGCGCAAAAAGTTCTGGACGTTTTGGACCTAGATGGAATTGCTAGCAAAACTGAAATTGCAGGTCCTGGTTTTATCAACATCTTCCTAAGCGAAGAGTTTCTCGCTCAGCAAGCTGATGAAGCACTTGCAGACGCTCGCCTAGGTGTCGCGACACAAGCTCAACAAACCATCGTTGCTGACTACTCTGCACCAAACGTAGCTAAAGAAATGCACGTTGGTCACCTGCGTTCAACCATCATCGGTGATGCGGTTGTTCGTACTCTTGAGTTCCTTGGCCACAAGGTTGTTCGTGCAAACCACATCGGTGACTGGGGTACTCAGTTCGGTATGCTTATCGCAAACCTAGAGCGCGTTCAAAAAGAGTCTGGTGAAGTTTCAATGGAACTTTCTGATCTAGAGGCCTTCTACCGTGAATCTAAAAAGCTTTACGATGAAGACGAAGAGTTCGCAGTACGCGCTCGTAACTACGTAGTTAAACTGCAAAGTGGTGATGAGTTCTGCGCTGAGATGTGGAAGAAACTGGTTGATATCACTATGATTCAAAACCAGCGTAACTACGACCGTCTAAACGTATCACTCACTCGTGAAGACGTTATGGGCGAGAGCATGTACAACGACATGCTTCCAGCTATCGTAAAAGATCTTCAAGAAAAAGGCCTAGCGGTTGAAGATGACGGCGCACAAGTTGTATTCCTAGATGAATACAAAAACAAAGATGGTGAGCCAATGGGCGTTATCATCCAAAAACGCGATGGCGGCTTCCTATACACCACCACTGATATCGCATGTGCTAAGTACCGTTACGAACAGCTAGGCGCTGATCGCGTACTTTACTTTATCGATTCACGTCAGCATCAGCACCTTCAGCAAGCGTGGACTATCGTTCGCAAAGCCGGCTACGTGCCAGAGTCAACGACGCTTGAGCACCATGCGTTCGGTATGATGCTAGGTAAAGATGGTCGTCCATTTAAAACACGTGCTGGCGGCACTGTTCGTCTTGCGGATCTTCTAGATGAAGCTATCGAGCGTGCAAACGCGCTTATCGAGTCGAAGAACCCGGAACTTGCTAGCGAAGAGAAAGCAAACATCGCGAACACAGTTGCTATGGCAGCGGTTAAATACGCAGACCTTTCTAAGCACCGTACCACGGACTACGTGTTCGACTGGGACAACATGCTTGCGTTCGAAGGTAACACAGCACCATACATGCAGTACGCTTACACGCGTGTAGCCTCTGTATTTGCTAAAGCTGGTGTATCTATGGATGAGCTTACTGGCGACATCAAGATCACTGACGAAAAAGAGAAAGCACTGGTTGCTAAGCTTCTGCAATTTGAAGAAGCGGTTGAGTCTGTGGCTCGTGAAGGTCAGCCTCACATCATGTGTAGCTACCTATTCGAACTAGCAGGTCAATTCTCTAGCTTCTACGAAGCATGTCCAATCCTAGTTGCAGAAGACGAAGCGGTTAAGCAAAGCCGTCTACGTCTAGCTGCACTGACTGCTAAGACGATCAAACAAGGTCTTGAGCTACTGGGTATCGAGACACTAGAAAGAATGTAATTTGTTGAATTACCGTTCATAATAGAAGGCGAGATGCGTAAGCAGCTCGCCTTTTTTGTATCCCGTTTAATGTGAGCAACTGCAATGAGCTTTGAACTGCACCCGCAACTAAAAAAAGACACCACCCTACTTGGTGAATTTCCATTGAGTCTGGCGCTACTGCACCGTGACAACTCCGTACCTTGGGTTATCCTCGTCCCGAAAAAAGCAGACCTAACTGAACTGCATCACCTGCCAATGCAAGAGCAGCAGCAATTCTTGATTGAGTCAGAAGTAGTTAACTTGGCGCTAGAGGCACTGTTCACTCCAGACAAACTCAATTTCGGCGCGCTGGGAAATATGGTACCGCAACTGCATGTTCACCATATTGTAAGATATAAAGATGACTTGGCGTGGCCTGGGCCACTTTGGGGTAATGCAAAAGGTGAGTATCGCAGCAATGACGAGCAACAAGGTTTGGCTGAACGCATCCAAGCACAACTTTTGAATAGTGAGCTGTTCAAAAAGGCGTAATTGTTCAGACGTACTTAAACATCACCCAATAAAAAGCTCCGACAGTGTCGGAGCTTTTTGCTATTACCTTTTTAACGCTACATGGTTACGTTCAAAGAGAGGCTATCTGTCTGATTCACATGATACCTCACACGAACCACCTGACCTTTCTTATCACAGTCTTCCGTCCTTGAAAGCTTTCCTTTTCGAATCCAGACCGCCAGCATCGCATCCACACCATCCTCACTAAGAGCAAACTGCTTTGCTAAGTCCTGACGACTTACGCCTGGGTTTTCTTCAATGTGTGCTTTCAACTGGAACAGGATCATACCACTTGGATCTCCAGCTCGGTCTGTTTCTTACCTTGGCTTTTAAGCAATTTCCAGACGATGGCACAAATAGCTAAGATAGCGGCAATCCATGCTGCACTGGTCATTGGGTGCTGAGCAAAGTGAGTCACTTGGTAGTACAGCGTTGCACCGCCGTAGGCTAGACCCATAGTCCACACTGCAATAAAGCGCGCGTACTTTTGACCAAATTCTTTAACGTAAGCCCCCATCGCTGCGACACATGGCGTGTACAGCAAGATGAAGATAAGGTAAGCAAACGCGGCATTACTCGTGACAAAGTAACCTTTCAAGTTACCAAAAATAGAGCTATCGACTTCTTGATCTTCCGCTACTGCAGATGAGTCAGACAAGTCACCGACATCAACACCTAGCGGATCAGAGTAGCTGAGGTCTGCTAGGTTCGCTGGAATTGACTCGACCGCTTCTTGAAGGCTTGCAAATAAATCGTATTCACCCTCTTCACCTTCGCTTGAGGTGTAAAGGCTATTTAATGTACCCACTACTGCTTCTTTCGCAAAAATACCGGTAATAATACCCACGGTTGCAGGCCAGTTGTCTTGCTGAACACCCATAGGCGCAAACACTGGCGTTACTACTTGAGCTGCTTTCGATAAAACAGAGTTTTCGCTGTCTTCGTTACCAAATGAGCCATCAGTACCCACTGAGTTTAGGAAACTTAGAATGGTCACGACCAAAACAATGGTTTTACCCGCGCCCAATACAAAGCGCTTTAGCTTTTGCCATGTTTTGATCATCACGTTTTGGAATGTCGGCAATTCATAGTCAGGCATCTCCATCACTAGGCTGTCACTCGAGCCTGGGTAAATGGTGTGCTTGAGCACTAAGCCTGTGAAAACAGCGGCAACAATACCAAGTAGGTAAAGTGCAAACACGACATTCTGGCCACTTTCTGGGAAAAACGCCGCTGCAAACAGTGCGTATACTGGCAGTCTAGCGCCACAAGACATAAACGGCGCCATAGACGCAGCGAGTTTACGCTCACGCTCTTGGTCTAGTGTACGTGTCGCCATAATCGAAGGCACGTTACAGCCGAAACCAAGAACCAGCGGTACAAACGCTTTACCCGGAAGGCCGATTTTTTGCATCACTTTATCAAGCACAAACGCTGCGCGTGACATGTAACCAGAGCTCTCTAGTACTGCTAGGAACAAATACAGTGCTGCGATTACAGGAATGAATGTCGCTACCGTTTGGATACCACCGCCAACACCATCAGCAATAAGCGTCACTAACCAAACTGGTAAATGGTCATCAAGAAGGTAGTGTCCACCATCAACCAATAACGCACCGACACCGATATCGAAGAAATCGATGAAAGCACTGCCTATGTTGATAGAGAACATGAACATGAGATACATGACCACGAAGAAGAAAGGAACGCCGACATACTTATTGAGAATGAAGCCATCCACTTTTTCCGTAAAGCTACGGCTCAGCTTGCCTTCGCTGCGACGCAGTTTCTTACACTGCTCGTGTAAATAAGTATATTTGGTATCAGCCACTTGCAGGTCAATATCCACACCAGTTTGATTGCCCGCTAGCGCGATTTCATCTCTTTGCTCTGACGATAGTGCATTAAGCACCATCACGTCATTTTCTAGGCCGCGAATCGCCAGCGCGCGTGGGCTTACGGATTCCGAAGCAAAGATAGGCTCTACTTGAGCAATCGCCTGCTCCATCTCAGCACCGTAATTGATACTGAGTGCATCAAGAGTCAGCCCTTGAACAACGGTTTTGTGCAAACGCTCTTTTAGTGCGCGAACCTGATCTTTGTCAGTAGCAGATAATGTCATCACTGGACAACCCAGCGCTTTCTCAAGCCCTGCAATGTCCAACTTAATACGTTCTCTTTTTAGCGCATCCATCTTGTTGAGCACAACGACCATTGGGCGGCCAAGCTCGCGAAGCTGAAGGGTCATATAAAGGCTGCGCTCTAGACTCGTCGCATCGACCACGTTGATGAGCAGATCTGCTGGATGAGTAAGAACCGCTCTTGACGCAATCGATTCATCGATACTGTTACCATCGTTGCCGCTGTCTAGGGCATAGATACCCGGCAGATCAGTCAGTTCGAACTGATCTCCGGCATGCGTGTATTGACCGGTTTTCTTTTCAACCGTTACACCTGCCCAGTTGCCCACCTGCTGCTTGGCACCAGTCAATCCATTGAACAAGGTTGTTTTGCCGCTATTTGGATTACCTACAGTAAGAATGGTGTAGTTCATTATGCAGGCTCCACTTCGATTGATTGTGCAATCGCTTGGCGAACGGCCAACGAGACACCACGCACTTCAATTTGTAATGGGTCGCCCATTGGTGCGCGTCGAATCACTGTTACTTCTGTATTCGGCAATAATCCCATTACCATCAATTTTTTACGGACATCACTCGATAGTCCCGTCAACGCAGTGATCTTTCCACTGCTTCCTATGTTCAAATCAGCAAGCTTCATCTTATTCACCCAAACTATAATTGGTAATGAGAAATATTAACATTAACAGTAATTTTAAAGGCGTAACCTTATTCTCCGCATTGCGCTATGTCAATTTAAACCGGATTGCAAACGTATTATTTGTCAAAACATGTCCGTCAATTACGTCAAAATATCGACAAAAACTTCATCCTCGTGACAAAACAATGACACAAATCGAACCTGAATAAATATAAAACTCATAAAATACAACGCGTTATGTATAAAAAATTAAAATGTCGGGATTCTCATGATAAGTTGCCGTTTTTTTTATAAGGAAATTAAGTCGAATTACTTATAGTTAATCCCAACAGAGCAACCTGCTCCTGTTAATCGAAATTCCAGAGGTGATGTGGGCGACCACATCACTCCGGCAGCAAGCGAAGGTGTCATTGACACCCGCGGTATGGTCCCCCGGCTATGCCGCGATTTTTTTTGCATGCTCCAAACTGCCTCACAAATCCTCTGCTGACAAATTGTAAATCCCCTCCCCTAAAGACATAATCTTTTACTAAATAACCTTAAATTTCAGCTAAACGCGGAACAAGGATGCGACCTTATGTTGACGTTAAATGGGGATGTCGGAGAAAGTTTTGGCCATTGGGGTATGGGTGATGATGTCAATCTCATCCCTCTACTGAATATGGCAAACATCGCTTGTGGTTTTCACGCCTCCGATCCAGAGCACATGTCTAAGACCGTTGCATTGTGTCTCAAACACAAAGTCACTATCGGCGCGCATCCCGGCTATCCCGACTTACAAGGGTTTGGCCGTCGCTCAATGACGATGGAGAGCAATTCACTCACCCAATCGGTGCTGTATCAAGTTGGTGCGCTTAAGGCGATAGCCGAGCATCAAGAAGGGACAGTGAACTACATCAAACCTCATGGCGCGCTCTATAACGACATGATGTCCTCCGCCAAGGTGTTTGAAGCTCTCTTGTCAGCAGCACAATCACTCAGTTTACCGCTAATGATCTTAGCAACCACGGAGCATGTGCGTCATCAAGCGCTTGCAGCAGATTATGGAGTATCGCTTATCTTAGAGGGTTTTGCTGACCGCAATTACTTGACCTCAGGCCTTTTGGCACCGCGAAGTATGGAAAATGCTGTTCTGCATCAGCAAGATCAGATTTTGACACAAGCCGATGCATTTATTACCCGTAAACCCATTAAGACTCTCGATGGGGAACCACTCACTCTCGCCATCGACACACTATGCGTTCATGGTGATAACCAAGCATCAATTGATGTGGCAAGGGCGCTGCGTATCCGTATTGATAGCGCTCAAGCAGTAGGTGGAGGTAAACAGTGAGCAAGCCTTCGATATCTCCGGTGGGTGAATCGGCCATTCTGCTTGATTTTGGTCACAAGATTGACCTTGATTTGCCTTATCTCATTGGGCAGTACACTGTCATGATAAAACAAGCCTTTGCAAGTACACTCGTCAACTGTACCCCTTCTTACACAAGCCTGCTGATCGAGTTTCATCCTATATACTGTACAGCAGAAGCACTTACCCACTATATTCAAAGCCTTAATCTTACTGATAAGCCGCCTTTAGGTAATGTGAACACCAAAACCCTCCCTACTTATTACGCTACCGAGGTGGCACCTGATTTGGCGTCACTTGCTCGGCACTGCTCTCTAAGCCTCGATGAGGTCATATCTCTGCACACCGGGTCCACATATACAGTCTGTGCTATTGGTTTTACGCCTGGTTTTGCTTTTCTCGCAGAGCTGCCAAAAGCACTGCATATGCCAAGACATCAAACACCACGCACTCGGGTGCGCAAAGGGAGTGTTGGTATTGCCAACAATCAGACGGCAGTTTATCCCAGTGATACTCCCGGAGGCTGGCAAATCATCGGTAACTGCCCACTAACTTTATTTAACAAAACCTCGCCAGAGCAGTCATTGCTGAGTGTTGGTGACAAAGTGCGGTTCGAGCCAATTGACCACGGTACATTCTTGAGCCTTGGAGGTAAGCAATGAGTGCACTCGTCGTAATGAACACGCGACACCACGTCACCACACAAGATTTAGGGCGCACTAATGCCTCTCACTACGGATTGACTCAAGGCGGCGCTGCGGATTGGCATGCGCATTGTTGGGGGCAAAAGTTACTGGGCAATCCAATGAACGCAACCAGCCTAGAAATTGTTTTAGGTCGGGTTAAGTTTCGCGCCAACCAAGACTTAACCTTGGTACTGACAGGGGCAGATTGTCTGGCAGAACGTCATTCGCCACAACACATTGTTGCTGATCTGATTCAAAGTTGGCGCCCTTTTAGTTTGAAGAAGGGCCAAGAACTACACCTTAAAGTGCCCCGCAGCGGCTGTCGAAGTTACCTATCTGCATTAGGAGGTTTCGCGATTGAGCCTTTCCTCGGCAGTACTTCAACAGTAGAACGTGACGGTGTAGGAGGTTTGAATCCAGGACAACCACTCGCGTGCGGTGACAGCTTAGCCATCAATCTATGTTTATCTGAAAAAACATGCTTATCTGAAAACTTAACCGACCTTCAACATCACGCTGAACCTCTTATTCCCAGAAGCGCGCTTCCGAGTTATGTAGGCGTAAGAACCTTGCACTTACTCCCCTGTTTCCAGTTTCAAAATTTTGACAACGCGCTAAGAGATGCTCTATTAGACCAAGTTTATACCGTATCTGCGCAGAGTAACCGGATGGGGGTAAGGCTCGAGTCCAGTAATAGTAAATCTATTCATCTAGCTCAAGCGCAGCCCTCATTGATTTCAGAAGGGATCATATCCGGCTCAGTGCAAATACCACCAGATGGCAACCCTATTATTATGCTTAGCGATCATCAAACCTTAGGTGGCTATCAAAAGCTAGGCGTGGTTGCCTTTCGTGACCTATCAAAAGCCGCGCAGCTAAGACCAGGGGAGAAACTTCGCTTTAAACTCAGCACCTTGGCTCTCGAACGTTTGAAGCAACAGGCATTCTATCGCTACTTTGAGCTTTAGATTTCATATCTAGTCGCTCTCAGTCATGTCCATCATGGCAAATTTGGACGGTGGTACGCCAAAATAGACTTTAAAGCGCTGAGAGAAATAGGAAGGATCGTTAAAGCCGCAAGCAAAAGCAACTTCTGAAACTTTTTCCCCTTGAAGTAGCATCTCACACGCTTTTTCCATCCGGACATCAGTGAGGTAGTCGGTAAAGGTACTCTCAAACTTAGACTTGAAACGTCTTTGGAAGCTCCGCTCAGATATAAATAACGCTCTGGCTGCTGATGCGGTACTAAACTCGGCATCATGATACTGCTCCGCCACCAGCTGGGTGACTTGCCGTTTCCACTGTTCATGTTTGTCCAGCTTGACTACATGACTCTCTTTTTCATTAGCCAAACTCACCAATGATTTCTCGGTTTCAAGAGGCGCCTTTATTGATTGTGAAGGCATTTTTTCTGTTGACTGCTGAATAGACAACATCCAGCGCAAAGTGAGACGATTAGCGTTTCCACGTTCAACCGGTTGAAGCTCTCCGCCAGAACGATGAATGTGGGATGGTAGGCTCGAAGGACTGAAATCGAGCTGACTTTCTTTCACATCAAATGATTGAGTTGCGCTCTGGGAGTTAAAGTTGGGCAATGGTAGCCCATTATCCTCAAAAGTAACATTTAGCTTACTGCCATCATCATCTACGGTGATGCTGATCACTTGCCCGCGTACCATTCTACGCAATGCATTAGCGATGATAGAGTTGAAAATGATGTCGAGATTACAGGTATCCAATACCACATTGTCACTGCTTGCCAACAGCTTTAGATCTACTTTTATCCCGTAACTATCTAGCTCTTTTCTCCAAGCGTCGACAGTGAAATTGAGCACACTGGACACTGAACACACCAATGGATAGGAGCTTTGCTCATCAAAAATGGCTTTTACGTTGTCTAAACCATCAAAGCTCGCTACGGAGTTTGAACTCAAGCTAGACAAGGATTCAAGTTTAAAGTTGGCGCTATGCTGCGCTGCTTGCTCAACCAACTCTTGTATCAATTGCTGTCGAATTTTAAACGCTTTACGTAATTGCTGATTATTACCCACTAACACACGACTTTGATGCTGTAGCTGTTCAGTCTTCAACGCGACTTGTGTTTTAAGCGAGCGGTTCATAAAACGAATCCGTCGCGAGCGCCAATAAATCACCGCACCGACCAATATTAGACTGGTAATCGCTATCAACAAGTAGAACATACCTGTCATATACCAAGGGGTACTAACCTGATAACTAAACGGAATCCCCGCTCCGGAATTGGTATACCCTTTTACGGCAACTTCTATAGTGTGTAGCCCGGGAGTGGGTTTATCGATATTGAGCTGAAAGCCTTGCATGTCTTGCCAGCTACCATCTCGGGTTCGATACACGAGACTGTGCGCTTGAGCTGAAGGCCATAAACTAAACTGAATCGCTACCGAATCGCCATAACCAACATTAGGAATAGTATCTTGAACATCCCCAAGATGACGGGCGGTATTGCTCACCGACACTTGAGATATCAATACGCTAGGCGTTGGCACGGGGTTATCAAGGATACGCTTTGGATCAAACTCTACAATGCCATAGCGTGAACCTATTACAATAGATTGACTCTGCTCACTGTACGCACAACTACCGTTGATAAACTCGTTACTGATAACGCCGTATGGAGCGCCCAAGTGGCTGACAATCTCACCCGTGCCCGTGTACGAGGTAAGACCGGCAGAGCTCACTAACCAGAAAACACCGTCGCTTTGAGTAACACATACCGGGCGGGTACTATCTTGAAACAAATCCAATCTTGTGAACAACTTATCTTGATCATCATACAAAAACGCGCCGTAACTACTCGCAGCCCAAATTCGATTCTCATCGGCGACCAACTCTGTGACACTACCAAATGGTGCACTGGCGCCGATATAACGGCTGCGCCCTTCATCGATGATATATAAGCCGTGGTCAGTACCGATAAGCGTTTTATTCTCGCTCAACGCATATATTTCGGTTACTTTAGCCGGTAAGTGCTCACTGACGATCCAGTTATCGCCATAGTCATTGACTCGTTCAGTTTCAATATTAAAACTGAGTAACCGGAGTCCGTCGCTAAGCCAAAGTGTATTCCCACTACCAAGAGAAATGTGTTCTACTTGTGCGGGCATTTTATCGACTTTTTGCCTCATGGCGGTGATTTGATAAGCATTGAGGTCAAGGTGCATTAAGCCTCGCTCTGTCGCTATCCAGAGCTGCTGCTCTTGTTGTGCCAGCGAAGAGACTTTCCCCCAATAAATCATTGTAGACTCGCCCTCGTCATCGACGGCATAGAGTGCGCTGCTTGTGATAACCCAATATCCTCCGAGCGGATTGTCCATCACCTCAAGCTTAGGCTCAAGGCGATTAAGGTTTTCGTCAATCGAGACCGAAATACGCTCAAAGAACTTGCCATACTCTGAGAAATAGCGAACACCGTTGTTTGTGGCAATCCACATCCCAAGTGCACCATCTGCAACTAATGCATAGATCTTGTCTCCGGCTAAACCAAACTCATCAAGAGGGTTGAACTCGACCTGTTCAAGAGCAAGTGTGCTGCGTTCAAGCCAATACAAGCCTTGCTCAGTACCTATCCAAAAATGACTCTCTGTACTTTCTAAAGAGAGGACATGCTGACCAAGGGGGAAGAAGGAGCGAAGCATCGGTTCATCAATGGGATATACCTCAACGCCAGAGTGATAACCTATCACTAGACGATTTGATTCTGGCTCAAGCAACAATGTAGAAATTGCGCCACGATGCACGGTCCCAACATACTCTAACTCTCCATAATGCCATCGGTATAAACCGACATTGGTGCCGATGTACCATGCTCCCCGGGTTTCTATCGCGGCAGTAATTTTCACCCCGACTCCACCGTAAAAACGCTCAAAGTCATCCATTGAGATAATTTCAAACCTCGATGGATGCTCATTTCCGAGATACACCTGACTGTCAGTTGAAAACCAAACGTACTCTCCAGCATGACCAAGAGATTGAATGTGTTCAGTTAATTTTGTTGTAAATACTTGATTAACTTCCCCAAGTGGCTGCTGCGAAAACAGTTTATTCGCTTTGGCATACCAAAATTGTCCTCGAAAAAAAGTCACGTCGTTATTATCAAACGCCAGGTTGTCGAGCTCGATAAAACGGGTACCGTCATAAAAACGGACGCGATTATGTACATCGATAGACCATAGTCCACCTTCTACACCAGGAAACAATTGCTTAGCGGCTAAAAACTGACCATTGGCTTGCAGTGAAAGTGGATAAAACACGGGAGGCAGCGGTTTACTGACACTCGCTAGCGGAGCGATCAGCAGCGATAACGTGAACAATAACGGGGCACAGCTCAGGATCTTACGCACGCGTGAGAGCATGCTGGTCGTTATATGGCCAACAGCAAAATCAAAACAGCGTGATAAGGAAGCAGAAAAAATCAAAAGAAGCCCAGTTAATTTGCATCGATAAATATCGTAAATTTACTGGATTTGTGCGGGTTATGAAAGAAAAAAGGTCACGTAAACCATCTAAATGGCTCATTGGTCACAAGCAAAACTCAACCAAACACACATAAAACCTTGTTGTTCAGGCTGAGCTTTGCTTGGCTGATACCTACTGTGCTAAACAGCGACTAAAGCTATTTGCCATCGACTTCAGGAATACAAAGTAGCTACCATCTTCAACCGGAATATCACTACCTAGTGGATCAAGTTGTCCAACTTTTGTGCCAGTGCCTCGGGTCACCGAGTTCACTACGGCTGGTGTAAATTGTGGTTCGGCAAAAACACACTTTACTTGTTGTTCACGCAATGTGGTTTTAATGGAGATTAACGTTTTGGCACCTGGTTTACGTTCTGGGCTTACCGTGAAGTGGCCAAGGTTGTTCATTTTAAAGAATTCTTCATAGTAACCATAGGCATCATGAAACACGTAATAACCTTGGTCTTGTATTGGCTCAAGCTTAACGTGGATCTCTTCAATGGTTTTATCCAAGGTGCGTTCGAAAGCGGCCAGCTTTTCTTGGTACGCTGCTTTGTTTTCCGGGTCAATAGATTGAAGCTTGACTGAAATAGCACGCGCAACTTGACGACTTTGCTCTGGACCGAGCCAAACATGAGGGTCAAAACTACCGTGATCATGACCTTCGTGACCATGATCGTGACCATCACCGCCATACTCTCGAAAGGACAGACCTTCGATGTTTTGTACTGCAAGTGAGTTTGCGTTGCCTTCTACTGACTTAGCTAAAAAGGTTTCAAGATCTCCGCCAAACCAAACAACAACCTCACTATCGCGGATTTTTTTCACATCCGATGGCTTAAGTGCATAGTCGTGAGGGGATGCGTTCGCGTTAAGAATCGACGAGGTAGACTGCCCTTCGATGATCAACTCATGGGAGATCATCTCAAAAGGCTTTATACTATTCAGCACTTGCAGTGCTTGCGCTTGAAACGAAAGCAGTGAAGTAAGTGCTACAACTGGAATGTAACGATACATAGGGCTTAAAATCCTTCTGGCTTGCAATAGCTCAGAATGTTACATTATAACAAGACGTAATTGCAAATGAGTTCTATTCATGTCCGAACTGATTACACTCGACCAAGTCTCTGTCGAGTTCAGTAAACGAAAGGTTCTAGATAACATTAGCTTAACCATTAGCCGAGGGGAAATTTTAACCCTCATAGGTCCTAATGGTGCTGGTAAATCGACCTTAGTCAAAGTCATTCTTGGGTTACAAAAGCGCTATAAAGGTTCGATTCGCCGCGCTAACAAGCTCAAAATTGGCTATGTACCGCAAAAACTAAAACTTAACGATTCCTTGCCACTGAACGTTGAGCGCTTTCTCGCACTTGCGGGAAAATACAGTGCACAGGAGCGATTAGACGCGCTGAAGCTTGTCGGCGCTGAGCATCTAATCTCCAGCAACATGCATCAATTATCCGGTGGGGAAACCCAGCGAGTGCTCCTGGCACGCGCTCTATTGCATCGCCCTGATATTTTGGTTCTTGATGAACCAGCACAAGGAGTAGATGTTCAAGGCCAAATCGATCTGTACGAACTTATTGATGCACTTAGGCATCGTTTCAACTGTGCGGTATTTATGGTATCCCACGACTTGCATCTAGTTATGGCAAAATCTGACAACGTGATTTGTCTTCATCACCATATTTGCTGCCAAGGAACACCGCAAACTGTCAGTCGTCACCCTTCATACATAGCGCTGTTTGGCAGTGCAACCCAAGAAACACTGGCTTTCTATCAACATCAGCACGTCCATCACCATCATGATTTGGCAGGTGATCCTGTTGAAGGTAGTGCTTCACAATGTTCACATCATAAACATGGGCACTCTCATCATGATTGAGTTTTTGCTTCCATCCATTATCGCTGGCATTGGAATCGCTTTGATCGCGGGTCCACTGGGCTCGTTTGTTGTTTGGCGAAGAATGGCCTACTTTGGCGATACACTTGCCCATGCTTCTTTAATGGGGCTTGCGCTTGGTTTCTTGTTTGATATCAACCTGTACTTTGCACTGGTTATTTGCTGTATGGCATTAGCCGTTATTCTGGTCACGCTGCAAAAGCAGCAGCTCGTGGCGACGGACACACTGCTCGGTATCCTTGCGCATAGTGCACTGTCACTAGGTTTGGTCGCTGTCAGTTTTCTCGATAACGTCCGCGTTGACTTAATGAGCTATTTGTTTGGCGATCTTCTGGCAGTCTCACCAACTGATCTTATTTACATCTACGCTGGCGTGACTCTCATCGGCGCTTTGCTATTCGTATTTTGGCGACCACTACTTTCTACGACAGTAAACGAAGATCTGGCGGCTGTAGAGGGCGTGAATGTTGACCTAATGCGCTTGGTTATTATGTTGATGGTCGGCCTGGTCATCGCCATTGGTATGAAGTTTGTCGGTGCGCTGATTATGACTTCACTGCTTATCATTCCGGCAGCCACTGCTCGCAAGTTCACCACCACTCCTGAACAAATGGCCTTCACCGCCTCCGCGATTGGTATTGTGTCGGTGTTTTGTGGACTCAGTCTATCTTGGTTTTACGACACACCAGCGGGACCATCAGTAGTGATTAGCGCTGCTGGCTTTTTCTTACTTGCTCAGCTTGTGCCTTCTAGAGACTAAAGCCGAATTTATTCATAAACACAAACAAAAAGCTCCGATCGTAAGACCGGAGCTTTTTCATTTTGTTTTTAACTCTATTATTTCAAACCAAGAGTTAATGTGAGCCATTACCAACCGGTAATTTCACGTAGACCTTTACCGATGTCAGCAAGGCTCTTAACCGTCTTAACACCAGCCGCCTCAAGCGCAGCGAACTTGTCTTCCGCTGTACCTTTACCGCCAGAGATGATTGCACCAGCGTGACCCATACGTTTACCTGGAGGCGCTGTAACACCTGCAATGTAAGAGACAACCGGCTTAGTGACGTTTTCTTTGATGAATGCTGCCGCTTCTTCTTCCGCTGTACCGCCGATCTCACCGATCATAACGATAGCTTCAGTCTCTGGATCTTGTTCGAACAGCTTCAGGATATCGATGAAGTTTGAACCTGGGATTGGGTCACCACCAATACCTACACATGTAGACTGACCAAAACCTTCATCTGTTGTCTGCTTAACCGCTTCGTACGTAAGCGTACCTGAACGAGATACGATGCCCACTTTACCTTTCTTGTGGATATGGCCTGGCATGATACCGATCTTACACTCATCAGGAGTGATAACGCCTGGACAGTTTGGACCAATCATCACAACACCTGCTTCATCTAGGCGTACTTTAACGTCTAGAAGATCAAGTGTAGGAATACCTTCTGTGATAGTTACGATAAGCTTGATACCTGCATCAATCGCTTCAAGAATCGCATCTTTACAGAAAGGAGCTGGTACATAGATAACTGACGCCGTTGCACCCGTCACTTCAACCGCTTCACGTACTGTATTGAATACCGGTAAGCCTAGGTGCGTTTGACCACCTTTACCCGGAGAAACACCGCCAACCATTTGCGTGCCGTAAGCAATAGCTTGCTCTGAGTGGAACGTACCTTGACCACCAGTGAAGCCTTGGCAGATAACTTTTGTATCTTTATTAATTAGTACAGACATTATTTGCCCTCCGCTGCAGCAACTACTTTTTCCGCTGCTTCTGTTAGCGAGCTTGCAGCAATGATATTCAGACCACTTTCCGCGAGTTTTTGTGAACCTAGAGGTGCATTGTTACCTTCTAGACGAACAACAACTGGTACTTCAACACCTACTTCTTCAACCGCACCAATGATGCCGTCAGCGATTAGGTCACAACGTACGATACCACCGAAGATGTTAACCAGTACCGCTTTCACGTTGCTGTCAGATAGGATGATCTTAAACGCTTCTGTTACACGCTCTTTGGTTGCGCCGCCACCTACATCAAGGAAGTTAGCTGGCTGACCGCCGTGTAGGTTTACGATGTCCATCGTACCCATTGCAAGGCCTGCGCCGTTAACCATACAGCCGATGTTACCATCTAGTGCTACATAGTTAAGTTCCCACTGAGCCGCGTGCGCTTCACGCTCATCTTCTTGCGAAGGATCGTGCATTTCACGAAGTTTTGGCTGACGGTAAAGTGCATTTGAGTCGATGTTGATCTTGCCATCGAGACATAAAAGGTTGCCTTCGCCAGTGATAACCAGTGGGTTGATTTCTAGCAGCGCAAGGTCGTACTGAGCAAACATGTTGCCTAGACCCATAAAGATTTTTACGAACTGCTTGATTTGGTCGCCTTCAAGACCAAGTTTGAACGCAAGCTCGCGGCCTTGGTAAGCTTGTGGGCCAACGAGCGGATCGATCGCCGCTTTGTGAATCAGTTCCGGTGTCTCTTCCGCCACTTTTTCAATTTCAACACCGCCTTCTGTTGATGCCATAAACACGATGCGACGTGTTGCGCGGTCAACCACTGCACCAAGGTACAGCTCATTAGCGATGTTAGATGCTTCTTCAACTAGAATTTTAGTCACTGGTTGACCGTTCGCATCTGTTTGGTAAGTCACTAGGTTTTTACCTAGCCACTTCTGAGCAAATTCTTTAACACCATCTTTGGTGTCGTGAAGTTCCACGCCGCCCGCTTTACCGCGGCCACCAGCGTGAACCTGACATTTAACTACTTTCTTTTCAGTACTGATACGACCAGCAGCTTCGAACGCTTCCTGTGGGGTGTCACATGCGTAGCCTTCTGGTACAGGCAATCCGAATTCTGCAAACAGCTGTTTGGCTTGATATTCATGCAAATTCATTGTGCGATTCCATTTGTTATATCCCTGAGGGATTTTTTATTTCCATATACCGATTGTCGGTACGTCTGTAGGAGTACTCGTTAGAGTCGCCTCTTGTGGGCTTACTAAGGAGCTAGACGTTGAGCCAGTCTAGCTCCATTTATTTTGGACGTCTATACATCCAAAATAAAAAACAACGCTTGGTTACACATCTAGTAGCAGACGTGCTGGATCTTCCAGTAGTTCTTTGATTGTCACCAAGAAGCCTACTGACTCACGACCATCGATCAAACGGTGGTCATAAGATAGAGCTAGGTACATCATAGGTAGGATTTCTACTTTGCCATCTACCGCCATTGGACGCTCTTGGATCTTATGCATTCCCAAGATAGCCGCTTGTGGTGGGTTGATGATTGGCGTAGACATCAATGAACCAAACACACCGCCGTTAGTGATGGTGAAGTTACCACCTGTCAGCTCTTCAACGGTTAGCTTGCCGTCACGACCTTTGATTGCCAGCTCTTTAATACCTTTTTCAACGTCAGCAAAACCTAGCGAGTCACAGTCTTTTAGTACTGGTGTCACTAGGCCACGCGGCGTAGATACCGCCATGCTGATATCAAAGTAGTTGTGGTAAACAATGTCATCACCGTCGATAGACGCGTTCACTTCTGGGTAGCGTTTTAGCGCTTCAGTAACAGCTTTCACGTAGAAAGACATAAAACCAAGGCGAATGCCATGACGCTCTTCGAACTGGTCTTTGTATTGCTTACGAAGATCCATGATTGGCTTCATGTTCACTTCGTTAAACGTCGTTAGCATCGCTGTGCTGTTCTTCGCTTCAAGTAGACGCTCTGCAACACGTTTACGTAGACGAGTCATTGGCACACGCTTCTGGCTGCGAGCCAGTACTGGAGCCTCTGGCGCCTGTGCTTCAGCTTGTGGTGCTGCCTTCGCTGCTGCTAGGTGCGCTTCGATGTCTTCACGAGTGATTCGACCGCCAACGCCAGTACCTTTCACGTCTGATGCTTGAAGATCGTTCTCAGCCAGCAAACGGCGAACCGCAGGGCTCAGAGCGTCGTTCGACTCTTCCGTTAGCGCAGCTTTATGACGTTTATCTGGAGATGCTTCAGTAGACTCAGTGGTGTCCGTCGTCGGTTCACCAGCAACTGCACCTGGCTTAAGCTTAGCAATCAGCTGCTTAGACAGTACTGTTGCACCTTCTTCTTCGATAATTTCTTCAAGAACGCCCTCTTCTGGCGCTGGTACTTCAAGAACTACTTTATCGGTTTCGATATCAACGATAACTTCATCACGCGCTACCGCTTCGCCTGGTTTCTTGTGCCACGTTGCGACGGTCGCGTCTGCAACTGATTCAGGTAAGTCTGGAACCAGAATTTCAATAGTCATATCTGTTTCTTCCTTTTTTCTTCTAGTTCTTAATCTAGGGTCAACGCGTCAGAAATTAACGCTTTCTGTTGTTTCAAGTGTACCGACATATAACCAACGGCCGGAGATGCAGATGCTGGTCGACCAGCGTATTTCAAGTCAGCGCCCGCAGGGATAGCTGCGCGGAAGTTATGTTGACTCGAATACCAAGCGCCTTGGTTCTGAGGCTCTTCCTGACACCAAACGAAATCTTGAGCATTGGTGTAGGCGGCAATCTTGGCTTTTACATCATCCAGTGGGAATGGGTACAACTGTTCAATACGCACAATCGCGACGTCGTCTTGCTCGTTGTTGCGACGCTGTTCGAGCAGGTCGAAATACACCTTACCTGAACAGAACACAACACGTTTGACGTTTTCTGGCTTGATATCATCAATCTCACCAATCGCCGGCTCAAATGTGCCTTCTGCTAAGTCTTCAATGCTGGACACACACAGCGGATGTCTTAACAGTGATTTAGGAGACATCACGATCAATGGGCGACGCATTGGACGAACCACCTGACGACGAATCATGTGATAGACCTGAGCAGGCGTCGATGGAATCACCACTTGCATGTTTTGTTCAGCACAAAGCTGCAGGTAACGCTCTAGACGCGCTGATGAGTGCTCTGGCCCTTGACCTTCATAGCCATGTGGCAACAGCATCGTTAAACCGCACAGACGACCCCACTTTTGTTCACCAGAAGAGATGAACTGGTCAATAACAACTTGAGCACCGTTAGCAAAGTCACCGAACTGCGCTTCCCACAAAGTCAAACCACTAGGCTCTGCAGTCGCATAGCCATATTCAAATGCCAGTACCGCTTCTTCTGACAACACCGAATCAAAGACCTGGAATGGACCTTGTTTGTCGTGAAGGTTACAAAGCGGAATATAGGTACTCGCATCTTCTTGGTTGTGCAGTACTGAGTGACGGTGGAAGAAAGTACCACGGCCAGAGTCCTGTCCCGAGATACGGATACGCTTACCGTCATCAAGAAGGGTTGCGTAAGCCAGCGTTTCTGCCATGCCCCAATCGATCATTTTCTCGCCGCTCATCATTGCGGCACGATCGTTGTACAGCTTGTTTACACGACTTTGAAGTTTATGACTGTCTGGGTACTGTCCAAGTTTGTTACCGAGACCTACAAGACGCTCAGTACCAACCTGGCCACCCCACTCTTCATCCCAATCGCGACCGAGGTATGGAGACCAGTCTACTGAGTGCAGTGCCATTGGGCGCCACTCTTTACACACCACTTCACCGCGGTCTAACGCGTCACGATACTCATTGATCATCTGCGTAGCGGTTTCAATATCGCTTTCGTCACGCTCAATCAAGA
Organism: Vibrio sp. CB1-5; assembly: GCF_059412285.1. Taxonomy (NCBI): domain Bacteria; kingdom Pseudomonadati; phylum Pseudomonadota; class Gammaproteobacteria; order Vibrionales; family Vibrionaceae; genus Vibrio; species Vibrio sp. CB1-5. Next base: position 56,249 of record NZ_JBJHPB010000008.1, read on the forward strand.
CATCCGCGTACAGTTTGCGAGGCGTTGGGTGTTTTTTGATTTTCTGGTACATCAATGGCTGAGTCGCATTGGGCTCATCCGCTTCGTTGTGACCATGACGGCGATAACAAACCAGATCAATCACCACATCTTTACCAAACTCGTTACGGAAATCGAGCGCAATTTGCGTTACAAGCGCGACCGCTTCTGGATCATCAGCATTCACGTGGAAAATCGGAGCCTGTACCATCTTAGCGATGTCAGTACAGTACATGGTTGAACGGGTATCGCGTGGGTTGGAGGTAGTAAAACCAACTTGGTTGTTGACCACGATTCGAATCGTACCACCCACTTTAAAGCCGCGCGCCTGAGACATGTTGAAAGTCTCTTGCACAACACCTTGACCCGCAATCGCTGAGTCACCGTGAATGGTAATTGGCAGTACCATGCTGCCGTCTTTGTCGCCTAGGCGATCTTGACGAGCACGAACAGAGCCGATAACTACTGGATTTACAATCTCAAGGTGAGATGGGTTAAATGCTAAGGCTAAATGCACATCACCACCCGGAGTTGCAAAGTCAGCAGAGAAACCTTGGTGGTACTTCACATCACCTGTACCCCATGTTTCATCATGCTTACCCGCAAACTCATCGAACAAGTCTTGAGGTTTTTTACCCAAGACGTTGACCAGCATATTCAAGCGACCACGGTGCGCCATACCAATCACAACTTCTCGCATGCCTTGGCTACCAGCATGGCGAATCAGTTCTTTGGTCATTGGAATGAGTGCATCACCACCTTCTAGCGAGAAACGCTTCGCACCTGGGAATTTTGCGCCAAGATAACGCTCAAGACCTTCAGCCGCAGTTAGCTCTTCTAGGAAAGTGTGTTTGTGTTCGGAATCGAAAGAGGGTTGGCCAACCACTGACTCTAAACGCTGTTGGATCCAACGTTTTTGAGCGGTGTTTGTCATGTGCATGTATTCTGCACCGATTGAGCCGCAGTAGGTTTTTTGAAGTGCTTTGTGAAGATCGCGAAGCGTCATGCTTTCTTGGCCAATAGCAAAAGAGCCGACATTGAACGTTTCGTCTAAATCATCTTCCGTCAACGAGTGGAACGCAGGTTCCAATTCATCAACCGTTGGGCGTTTCCATAAACCTAGAGGGTCTAGATTTGCAGCTTGATGTCCGCGGAAGCGGTACGCATTGATAAGCTGTAGAACTTTTACTTGTTTAGCATCGACCTCGGGGTCACTTACTTGAGCACTTGAATGCTTTGTTTCTTGAGCGAGTCGTCGGAAGTAATCACGGACACGTGAATGCGGCTGTTCAACCACATCAGGCTGCACAGGCAACCCATCAAATACACGTCTCCACTCCTCACTTACCTGTTCGGGATCACTTAGATACAGTTCGTAGAGATCTTCTACGTACGTTGCATTGGCGCCTGCCAAGTGTGAAGACTCGAGCCATGCCTTCATCACACTATTGTGCATATTTTCCCTTAACCAGTAGTTTTCACGTATGCATCGGTCTACGCCGAGCTATAAGAAGCCGACTCTCCGGGACGTTGAGTCGGCAATTTTTATTTGTTGTTACACCGAACGATTCACAAGCATTGATTTGATATGACCAATGGCTTTCGTTGGGTTGAGTCCCTTAGGACATACACTGACACAGTTCATGATGCCGTGACAACGGAAAACACTAAACGCATCATCAAGATTTGATAAGCGTTCATCCGTTGCAGTATCTCGGCTATCAATCAGCCAGCGATACGCAGCGAGAAGACCTGCAGGTCCGATAAACTTATCCGGGTTCCACCAGAAAGATGGACAAGACGTGGTACAACACGCACACATGATGCACTCATACAACCCGTCAAGGTGAGCACGTTCTTCTGGCATTTGCAGATTTTCACGCGACGGCGGCACATTTCCTTCAGAAATAAGAAATGGCTTAACTTTCGCGTAGTTATCATAAAACTGAGTCATGTCGACAATCAAGTCTCGAACCACCGGAAGTCCCGGTAATGGTCGAATAACAATCTTGCCACCCTCAAGCGCTGATAGCGGTGTAATACAAGCAAGGCCATTTTTGCCGTTCATGTTCAAGCCATCGGAGCCACATACCCCTTCACGGCAAGAGCGACGAAACGAAATCGTTGGGTCTTGCTCTTTCAATAGTATCAGAGCATCAAGCACCATCATGTCCGACCCTTCATCCACCTCTAAGGTGTAGTCTTTCATGTATGGTTTGTTATCTACATCCGGATTGTAACGGTAAAGAGAGAAATTAAGGTTCATAGTATTGTCCTCCCTTTAGTACGTACGTGCTTTCGGCGGGAAAGCTTCACGGTGAACAGGCGTCATGTTGACATCACGCTTCGACATCTGCTCAGTTTCAGGGTTGTAGATTGAGTGGCATAGCCAGTTCTCGTCATCACGCTCTGGGTAATCAAAGCGAGCATGAGCGCCGCGACTCTCGGTACGGTAGTTTGCAGCGACTGCCGTCGAGAATGCTGTTTCCATCAAGTTATCAAGCTCTAGACACTCTACACGCTGAGTGTTGAACTCTTTCGACTTGTCTGCAAGATGCGCTTCTTTCAAGCGGTCACGAATCACTTTAAGTTCTTCTAGACCCGTTGCCATCGCATCACCTTCACGGAATACCGAGAAGCTGTTTTGCATACAAGTTTGTAGATCTTTACGGATTTGAGCTGGGTCTTCACCCGATGCACTGTTCTCCCAACGCATGGTACGAGCCAGTGATGCTTCAATGTCGGACTCAGTGGCCGGGCGAGCTTCAGTTTGCGCAGCCAGCGTCTCACCAAGATGAAGACCAGTTGCACGACCAAATACCACAAGGTCAAGTAGCGAGTTACCACCTAGACGGTTTGCACCGTGTACAGACACAGAGGCGATTTCACCACAAGCAAACAAGCCTTGAACTTCATGATCGTTGCCTGCAGCGTCTTGCTTAATCGCTTGACCAGACACCTGAGTCGGTACACCACCCATCATGTAGTGACAGGTTGGGATAACTGGGATTGGCTCTTTCACTGGATCAACGTGTGCAAACGTACGAGATAGCTCACAGATACCCGGTAGACGAGACTCAAGAACGTCTTTCCCTAAGTGATCCATCTTAAGCTTGATATGTGGACCCCAAGGGCCGTCACAGCCACGACCTTCACGAATTTCGATCATCATCGAACGTGCAACCACATCGCGACCAGCAAGGTCTTTTGCGTTTGGCGCGTAACGCTCCATAAAGCGCTCGCCATCTTTATTAAGAAGGTAACCACCTTCACCACGACAACCTTCAGTAACAAGTACACCTGCACCAGCAATACCCGTTGGGTGGAACTGCCACATTTCCATATCTTGCATCGGTACGCCAGCACGCAGTGCCATACCAACACCATCACCCGTGTTGATATGAGCGTTGGTAGTGGAAGCGTAGATACGACCCGCACCGCCAGTCGCTAGGATAGTTGCTTTCGATTTGAAGTAGCAAATCTCGCCCGTTTCCATGCAAAGTGCAGTACAACCCATGACTGCGCCATCTTGGTTTTTAACCATATCGAGCGCATACCACTCCGAGAAGATGGTTGTTTTGTGCTTAATATTTTGCTGATAAAGAGTATGCAGCAATGCGTGACCGGTACGGTCTGCCGCCGCCGCAGTACGTGCCGCCTGCTCACCACCAAACTCTTTAGACTGACCACCGAACGGACGCTGGTAGATAGTACCGTTTTCAAAACGAGAGAAAGGTAGACCCATTTTCTCTAGTTCGATGACTGACTTAGGACCATTCTTACACATGTACTCGATAGCGTCTTGGTCACCGATATAGTCGGAGCCCTTGACTGTGTCATACATATGCCACTGCCAATCATCTTTATGAGAGTTACCCAAAGCAACCGTAATACCACCCTGGGCAGATACGGTGTGAGAACGAGTTGGAAATACTTTTGATAGCAACGCACAAGATAGGCCTTGCTCTGAAATTTGTAGTGCAGCGCGCATGCCTGCACCACCAGCGCCGATTACTACGGCATCAAACTCACGAACTGGAATAGACACTTACGCACCCCACAGAATAAAGAAACCAGAGAAGAAATAACCAAGCAGCACTGCAATAACCGTTAGTTGCAGCGCACCACGTAACATGGTCGGCTTGATATAGTCTGTAAGAACTTGCCATAGACCAATCCAGGCATGGATCAGCAGAGATGCCAATGCCAGCATAGTGAACACCTTGGTAAAAGTGCCACCAAAGAAATTGGTCCACGATACGTAGGAAATGTCCCCTGCAAACGCGCAGAAGCTCACAAGATAGATCGTGTACAAGGTCATAATAATGGCACTCGCACGAATCAGAAGATAATCGTGGACACCGTTACGACCGAATGTTGAAACGTTGTTTACCATACCAAAACTCCCGCCAATAGCGACAGAACACCTGTCACGATAAAGGATACCTTGGCACTTTTCGCGCCCGATTCGAGCTCTTCAAAGTAACCTAGATCCATGATTAGATGACGAATACCACCAACAATGTGGTACGCAAGAGCAGTCAAAATGCCCCAAAGAATAAGCTTGACGAAGAAACCGTCGACGATATCGACTGCCTCGGCAAACCCCATCGGGGACGAGAGTGACTTGGCTAGTAACCAAAGGAGAATACCGATCGACACAAACGTGATCACACCTGACACTCGGTGCAAGATGGATGCGATTGCAGTGATCGGAAAGCGAATTGTCTGTAAATCAAGATTAACAGGTCTGGACTTTCTTTCTTTCACGGGCTTGCTCACTCAGCTCCATTGAGCATTTATTGTTATGAATAAATTTTGGTCTGTAAGCCTCAAAAGTTAACACAAACTTAACAAAAATTTCGTGTTACAAGGGAGATGATTGTTGCAACAATGTTAACAAACGAGAATTCAAAACCACCTCACTTCGGTTTGTACACTCGATTTTTAAAGGCTATGACCAACAATTTCACCGCAACTATACGGTTGGCAACATTCTAATACAATTGATGTAACAAAATATGCTACACAGAACAGATTTTTAACCATTTTTCTATAAAAAATCATAACAAGTGCACACATCATCGTATAAAAATTGACTTTGTACCCGAAGCAAAGTAAAAAATTGGCACACAAACATCCTGGACGGATTAAATAATAAACAAAGGAGATTGTTATGGCAGATAAGAAAGCGACCCTTCATATTGAAGGTCAAGCGCCAATCGAGCTGCCGATTATGGAAGGTTCAATCGGACCAGAAGTAGTCGATGTTCGTAAGCTTGGAGCAAATGGTTACTTTACATTTGACCCAGGTTTTCTTGCCACTGCATCCTGTGAATCTCAAATCACTTATATCGACGGCGGCAAAGGTGTACTACTGCACCGCGGCTTCCCAATCGATCAGTTAGCTAACAATGCAGACTACCTCGAAGTGTGCTACATCCTTCTTGTTGGCGAAGCCCCAACGCGTGAAGAATATGAAGAGTTCAAGCAAATTGTTACTCGTCACACTATGGTTCATGAGCAAATCGCGAGTTTCTTCCACGGTTTCCGCCGCGACGCTCACCCAATGGCCGTTATGTGTGGTGTAGTAGGTGCACTTGCAGCCTTCTATCACGACTCCCTCGATATCAATAACGACTCACACCGTGAAATTGCGGCTTACCGCCTAATTTCTAAGATGCCGACCCTTGCAGCAATGTGCTACAAGTATTCTATTGGTCAACCATTCATCTACCCACGCAACGATCTAACGTACGCGGAAAACTTCCTACACATGATGTTCGCAAACCCTTGTGAAGAGTATGAAGTAAACCCGATCGTTGCGCGTGCAATGGACAAGATCTTCACACTACACGCAGACCACGAGCAAAATGCATCAACGTCAACGGTACGTCTAGCAGGCTCATCTGGCGCTAACCCATTTGCATGTATTGCAGCGGGTATCGCATCTCTATGGGGTCCTGCACACGGCGGTGCAAATGAAGCGTGTTTGCGCATGCTTGAAGAGATTGGCTCTGTAGACAAGATCCCTGAGTTCATCGAGCGAGCGAAGGACAAAGAAGACCCATTCCGACTAATGGGCTTTGGTCACCGTGTTTACAAAAACTACGACCCTCGTGCAACGGTTATGCGTGAAGCATGCCACGATGTGCTGAAAGAGCTAAACATTCAGGATCCACTATTGGATGTTGCAATGGAGCTTGAGCGCATCGCGCTATCAGACGAGTACTTCGTAGAGAAGAAACTGTATCCAAACGTAGACTTCTATTCAGGTATCATCCTTAAAGCGATTGGCATCCCTGTGTCTATGTTCACCGTTATCTTTGCGATGTCTCGTACTGTGGGTTGGATTGCTCACTGGAACGAAATGCACAGCGACCCAGACAATCGTATCGGTCGTCCACGTCAGCTTTACAAAGGTGAAGCAATGCGTGACTTCAAACCGCTACACGAGCGCGAATAACGATAAACACAACATCACAACGCAAAAGAGCAGCCTAGGCTGCTCTTTTTTTGTTTGCTCTTCGTCAGACTGGATTATCAATATCCTTAAATTCAACGTCGAGTCCATGCTCTTTAGCCAACCATTCGCCTAACGCCTTAATACCATAACGCTCGGTAGCATGGTGCCCTGCGGCAAAGTAGTGAATATCCAGTTCACGTGCAGTATAGGTAGTACGCTCAGAGATCTCTCCAGACACGAATGCATCTAAGCCTTTTGACGCAGCAAGTTCAATGTAGTCTTGGCCGCCACCAGTACACCAGCCTACGGTTTCAATTAGCTTATCTGCCCTATCTGGAGCGATATGCAAAGGTTCACGATTCAGCGCCCTTGCAATTTTAGTTGCAAACTCTGCACCTGAGATAGGTTTGGCCAATTTACCGAACATAGCCACAGACTGTGGGTGACCTTCTAGGCCATCAATGACCTCAATATCAAGCAACTGTGCTAATTTAGCGTTGTTGCCTAACTCCGGGTGGATATCTAGTGGCAGGTGATAGCCAAACAAGTTCACATCGTTTTTGATAAGAGTGCGAATACGCTTACCTTTCATTCCACGAATTGGCTCTGGCTCACCTTTCCAAAAGTAACCATGATGAACCAATACAGCATCCGCTCCAACACTCGCCGCGTAATCAATAAGCGCTTGTGATGCAGTGACACCGGTGACCACTTTTTTGATGTCACTCGCACCTTCAATTTGAAGCCCATTCGGACTGTAATCTTTAATCAGTTGCGGTGAGAGTTTTTCATTGAGGATAGCTTCAAGCTTTAGGTTATTCATGGCACTTCCTGAGCAAATTCTTGATTTCCGTGGTTATAGCAATTTACTCTAGCAATGTCGAAAGGAAAACGTAAAGAATATGCCATGCAAACCATCAGGGACTTTATTACTTGGATAAACGAAAGCCAGAGCCTCGTCACGGGACATTCGAGCGTGGCTGAGGGTTTTCCTAAGCTATCCACTCAATCAAGCTCACAGGACGATTCTGAGTACCAAGGCAACCCTAGGCTTGGGTTTCTTTATCAGGAGCTGTGCCGACGCTTGTTTGAACAAAGCGACAGCCATCGCGTCTTTGCTGAAGAGATACAACTGCAGCACGATGGACGCACCTTAGGGGCTATAGACTTCCTTATCGAAAAACCAGACCAGCAACAGCTCGAACACTGGGAGGTAGCGATCAAGTTCTATTTGCTAAAGGATGGGCTTTGGTATGGGCCGAATGCTAAGGATAGGCTAGATAAGAAAGTGAACCGCATGCTCGAGCATCAGCTCAAGATGTCTGATACCCCCGCGTTTAAAGCTCAGTTCCCAAATATTGCCAGCCCTTCTCAACATCTATTGATGCAAGGGCGGTTGTATATCAACCCGTTTGACCAAGAAAAGACGCCAACGCGCTGCTTAGAACTTGATATCAATCCACAGCGCGTTACTGGTTACTGGTGCTACCAATCTCAATTTCATCTTATCGATGAACCGATATTCCGACTAGAAAAGCCGCTTTGGGCAACAGGAAATCCGCGACGCACAAAGTCCAGTTTGGTATCGGCGCTACCCAAACACTTTATCCATTGCCAAGCCAAAAGCGGCCAATTCTGGTTTGTCGTCCCTGATGACTGGCCGCAAAGCAGTATGTAACCGAAGGCTGACGGTTACTGAGCCAACACGAACTCCGCCAGCATTGGGTTATGATCTGATGCATCACTCTCTGGCGTGCTCTTCGCCTTTAACGTCATACCTCGATAAAATATATGATCGAGTGGGAGTCCCGTAACAAAGCGTTTTCGATGATCCGGAGTAAATTTGACCTCTTGGATCTGATAGTCTTTGAGTGCTTGCTTGAGTACTGCCATTCTCGACTCGCTCCAGCTGTTAAAGTCACCAGCGATGAGCAGCGGTCCTGAGTGAGACTCGAGCACTTGTTTAAAGGATTCCAGCTGCTGCTTGTACTCTTGGGTGCCGATGGTAAAGTTCACTGAGTGAAGATTCAGCGCAATCAGAGTCTGCCCATTAGAGAGTGCATATTCCGCGTAGAGCCCTGATTTAGGCAGTTGTAACCATGGCTCAACCTGAAGATTTGCACACGCAACCTTTGGCATGGTTCGACTCAGGTTCAGTACACCACTTGAAACATCAAAGGCTTTAAACGCGCTAACCTGGTTACTGCCCCATTCCGAACGCTGTAGCCAATCGAGAAACTGATCATCGAGGCTTGCCTCCTGAAGTAGCACCAATTGCCGGTCTTGAGAGCGCTCTGTTAGCTCAGAGAGAAGGTTTTCCTTGTTTTGCTTATAGACGTTCCACACCAATACGTTGACTCGCCCTTCATCATCGAGCGCCTGAGGTGCTGGGTTGTGATAACACTTCAGTTCCGTATCGACTTGTGTGCCGTGAACGGTTGTGATCTCTGGAGTATCAGACACAGTAAACACGGCCTGAAAGCCCCCTACCGCCATACCTACTGCGGCTAGTACGCCAACTAAAATCCACTTCAACTTCATCGCTCACCCCAAAAGTAAAAAAGGAGTAGTTACCTACTCCTTTTAATGTTAGTGCTACTCGCGGCTTAGATCGCGTCTTCGTCTTCTTCGCCAGTACGGATACGAACAACACGCTCGATGTCAGTGATGAAAATTTTACCATCACCAATTTTGCCGGTTTGTGCCGTCTCAATAATGGTTTCTACGCACTGATCCGCTACATCGCTGGCCACCACGATTTCTAGCTTCACTTTTGGCAAGAAGTCAACCATGTATTCTGCACCACGATACAACTCTGTGTGGCCTTTTTGACGACCAAAACCTTTCACTTCAGAAACCGTCATCCCTGTGATGCCAACTTCTGCCAACGCTTCACGCACATCATCAAGCTTGAATGGTTTGATAATCGCTTCAATCTTTTTCATGTTCTTCCCTTACATCACTTTTGTTAACGACATTATCTGGTAGGTCGCGATAACAATCAATGAAAACAAAAAGCTCGAAGGCCAGCTTCGAGCTTTTTATCAAAGATATTTGCAACACGTTGTTTTGTTGCGCCTACAGCCTGCCAAAGCAAGGTAGGTGTTACACAAAGCCGGCTATTTCAGGCTTGCGTAGTATGCAGCTAGGTTAGCAATGTCTTCGTCGCTGAGCATGGATGCCTGTACTTGCATTACTGCAGCTAGGCCACCATTACGCTGCTTGCTTTTGTATGCGTTAATAGAGGTAACCAAATACTGTTCATTCTGACCTTTAAGGTTTGGATACCCTGGGATCACTGCGATGCCATCTGCGCCGTGACACGCCGCACACACTGCTGCTTTTGCTTTACCCGCTGCAACATCGCCTGCGACTGCTGCGCCGCTCAACAAACCTGCGGCTACCAATGCACTAATCATCAACTTTTTCATTGCTTTTCCTTGTGATACGTCCATATTTGCTTGAAGCCAGCCTACATTACTCTACTTTAAGCCGCTTCCCAGCGTTTATTATAATTACGATTGTGACATGAAAAGGGGTCACTTGTCCCATACAAGTTCACAATCTGCGCCGTAAAAGTCCTTGTCTACAAATAAGTTAGCAACGGCAACCACTTTGTCAGCCATCATCAGAATAGGTGTTCGGCGGCGTTGCCAACTTGGAATTTGATACTCTTGAAATAGCTTCTTGAGTTTACGTGACCCCGCTCTGCCATAAGGATGCGCAGACAAGCCTTCTGGGTCAAACATGACCACCAGCGGCTCTGTTAGTGCTGAGCGGCTGAGCGTCATCAGGCTATTATCTCCACTGCTGTTACCTAAGGTTAGCTCGCCCAAACCATCTGGCAATAGCACGGGCGTTTCAATAGTTAGCGGCTTACTCCATTGAGTGACGTCTTGGTAAGGTGTTATCCAGTAAAGGTGTGATTTAAATCGGCGAATGCTACCTGAGGTCAGAACCAGATTAGGATTTGCATCGGATTTAGCTAAGGCGACATCATTCCAAAGCTGCTGCAATTGAGTCTCGCTTGGCAGCACTGACGTTTGCGCCTCGAGCCACATGCGCAGTAGTTGATCTCGTTTTAATTCAGAGCAGCCGCTCAGCTTATCTATCTCAATCCCTTGAAAAGAGTTTAAACAAGCCTCTAGTTCAGGCTTAAGTAACTCCGCCAAAAGCTGCTCTTGTTTGGCACACAATCGAGCACTACGGCGCACCGCTTTGTTAAAGCTGGGCCAACGTTCACTGATGACAGGCACCACTTTGTGTCGCAAAAAATTGCGATCAAAGCGTGTATCCTGATTACTGTCATCCTCAAGCCAAGTTAACTGCTGAGCGTGAGCAAAGTGCTCAATGTCACCTCGGGTTACATCAAGAAGAGGTCGCAATAATTCACCGTCTCCAAACGGCGCACACTGCGCCATAGATGAAAGCCCCTTTGGTCCACTGCCTCGCTTCAACGCCAAAAGGAAAGTTTCGGTTTGATCATCTAAGTGCTGACCGGTCAGAAGTACATCGCCTGAATGAATGTGGGAAACCAACGCTTGATATCGGGCGTTACGCGCCAATTGCTCAACGCTATCGCCGCTCTCTAGATCAAGCGATACATGCTCAGCGACAAAAGGGATTTGCTCTTCATTAGCCCATGACCGGCACTGCTCTAACCATTGATCAGCATGTTGACTCAAACCATGATGAACATGCACAGCAAGTAACTCTAGATCAGGGTGCTGAGCACGGTAAAGCGCGGTAAGACGCAGCAAAACGCGAGAATCGACACCACCACTGAATCCAATAACAACGCGACCTTTAATGGGTAGTTGGCGCCGCAAGGTATCAATAAAATGCTGCACTAATGACATAAACAAATTCCCAAAAGACAAAAAATAAGGCGAGCATCATGCTCGCCTTATTATATAAACCAAATCTGCTTAGCAGTAGCCATAACTCATCAAACGTTGATAACGACGCTCAAGCAGGTTGTCATCATCTAGTTGGTCTAGCTCTTCTAGCTGGCGAAGTAGCGTCGCTTTCATGTTCGCTGCCATTTGAATCGTATCACGATGCGCGCCGCCAAGTGGCTCTTCAATGATTTCATCGATAAGCTCTAGCTCTTTAAGACGCGGAGCAACCAAGCCCATCGCTTCAGCCGCTTGAGGAGCTTTGTCTGAATCACGCCATAGGATAGATGCACAGCCTTCTGGTGAAATTACTGAGTAGGTAGAGTATTGAAGCATGTTCACGTAGTCACCCACGCCAATCGCCAATGCACCACCAGAGCCGCCTTCACCTACAACATTACAGATAACCGGCACTTTCAGACCCGCCATCACTTTCAGGTTCATCGCAATCGCTTCAGACTGACCGCGTTCTTCTGCGCCAACACCTGGGTATGCACCCGCAGTATCAATAAAGGTGATAATTGGCATGTTAAAACGCTCAGCCATACGCATCAGACGCAGCGCTTTGCGGTAGCCTTCAGGCTTAGGCATACCAAAGTTACGTTTTACTTTTTCTTTGGTCTCACGGCCTTTTTGATGACCAATGATCATCACAGGGCGACCTTCTAGGCGAGCCATACCGCCAACAATGGCTTTGTCGTCTGCAAACGCACGATCGCCGGCCAGCTCATCAAACTCTGTAAATACGTGTTCTACGTAGTTCAGCGTATAAGGACGCTGTGGGTGACGAGCAAGTTGTGCTACCTGCCACGCACCAAGGTCACTAAAGATTTTCTTTTTAAGCTCTAAGCTTTTCTTCTCTAGTTGTTCGATTTCTTTATCTAAGTCAATTGCGCTGTCACCACCATGGCGAGATACGTCACGTAGTGCTTCAATTTTTGCTTCTAGTTCGGCAATTGGCTTTTCAAATTCAAGAAAGTTCAAGCTCATCTATGAATCCTTTTCGATTCCGCTCAGACACCGATGTGTGTCCAAGCTCAATTAGTTAAATTCGAGTTCTACCTGGTCTTTACCAAGTAACTGCTGTAATTCTTCCAGTAACGCATCGTTTGGCGTTACTCGCCACTGTGTTCCTAACGTGAGCTTCGCTCTTGCATCTGCACGCTGGTAGTAAATATTAACAGGTACTGTGCCATCTTTGTGAGGCGTTAATATTTCTGTGAAGCGCTGATAAAAACGCTCATCGATCTGTTGCTCTAGCAACGAAATAGACAACCCTCGAGTAAATTTCTCTCGAGCGCTACCAAGATCTAAAACTTCGCGGGCCGACATTTTAAGCCCACCATTGAAGTCATCAAAGCTGACCTGTCCAGAAACGACCACTATTTTATCTTTTTCTAACAATTCAGCATATTTATCTAGCGCATCTGAGAACAACATCACTTCCATGCGACCACTACGATCATCAAGTGTCATGATACCGATACGCGTACCGCGCTTAGTGGTCATTACACGAGCGGCAATCACAAGGCCGGATACCGTTAATGACTGATCACGACGTGTCGGAGTGGCATCCTTTAGTCGACAACTGGTGTATTTAGTAAGTTCCTTTAGATAGGCGTTTATTGGGTGCCCGGTCAAATAAAGACCTAAGGTTTCTCGCTCACCTTCAAGCCAAACCTTTTCTGGCCATGCGGGTACTTGGGTGTACTTGTGTTCTACTTCCTCTGGCGCATCCGTCAATACGCCAAACATATCGCCTTGTCCGAACGCTTCAGCTTGGTGATGTTGACTCGCCGCCTTCACAGCATCATTGAGCGACGCCATCAATGCCGCTCGATGAGGGCCAAGCTTATCCAATGCGCCGGCCATGATTAGCTTCTCAATGACGCGCTTATTCACCTTTTTCAGGTCGATACGGGCACAGAAATCAAACAGGTCGCGGAAGTAACCATCCTTGTTTCTTGCTTCTATGATGACATCAATCGGGCCCTCACCGACACCTTTGATTGCGCCAATACCATAAACAATGGCACCTTCGTCGTTCACATTAAATCGGAACAGACCGGCGTTAATATCAGGCGGTAGCACCTTGAGTTTCATGCGGAAACACTCATCGACAAGGCCGACAACTTTTTCAGTGTTATCCATATCGGCGGTCATAACCGCCGCCATAAATTCTGCTGGGTAGTGTTTCTTTAGCCACAGCGTTTGGTACGACACCAGCGCATAAGCAGCGGAGTGCGATTTGTTAAAGCCATAACCCGCGAACTTTTCTACCAAGTCGAAGATTTTCATCGCCAATTCGCCATCGACGCCATTGTTAATGGCACCTTCTTCGAATACGGCACGCTGCTTGGCCATCTCTTCTGGCTTTTTCTTACCCATAGCACGGCGCAGCATGTCCGCACCACCTAGCGTATAACCCGCCAGGATCTGGGCGATCTGCATTACCTGCTCTTGGTATAGAATGATGCCGTAGGTTGGCTCTAGCGTTTCTTTCAATGATTCGTGTTGCCAGGTTTCATCTGGATAGGAAACGGCTTCTCGTCCGTGCTTACGGTCGATAAAGTTATCTACCATGCCTGATTGCAAAGGCCCCGGACGGAACAGTGCTACCAATGCGATGATATCTTCAAAACAGTCAGGCTGAAGACGCTTGATAAGTTCTTTCATACCACGAGATTCAAGCTGGAATACCGCGGTGGTTTCTGAATTTTGCAGCAGTTGGAATGACGGCTGATCATCAAGAGGAATCGATTCGATCCGAACCGGCTCTTTGCCCTCTTTTTCCAGACGTGGGTTTATGAGCCCCAGCGCCCAGTCGATAATAGTTAGGGTTCGTAGACCCAAGAAGTCGAATTTAACTAGGCCGGCCGTTTCTACGTCGTTTTTATCAAACTGGGTAACCGGGAAGTGACCTTCTGAATCCGCGTAAATCGGTGCAAAATCGGTGATCGTGGTCGGTGAAATAACAACACCACCGGCGTGTTTACCGGCGTTACGGGTACAACCTTCAAGGATTCGACACATATCGATGAGATCGCGAACTTCTTCATCGTTGTCATATAACTGCGGCAGCGCAGGCTCAACATCAAACGCTTTTTTCAGCGTCATGCCAGGGTCAGCAGGAATCAGTTTGGAGATACGATCCACAAAGCCAAATGGATGACCAAGCACACGACCTACGTCTCGAATCACCGCTTTTGCGGCCATGGTACCGAAGGTAATGATCTGCGATACCGCATCTCGGCCGTACATTTCCGCTACGTGGTCAATGACTTGGTCACGTTTATCCATACAGAAGTCGACATCGAAATCGGGCATGGAGACACGTTCAGGGTTCAAGAAGCGCTCGAATAGCAAATCGTATTCTAGAGGATCGAGATCGGTGATTTTAAGTGCGTACGCCACCAGCGAGCCCGCACCCGAACCACGACCAGGCCCTACCGGTATCGCATTGTCTTTTGACCACTGGATGAACTCCATTACGATCAAGAAGTAGCCTGGGAACCCCATCTGGTTGATAACGTCGAGTTCAATTTGCAAGCGCTCGTCGTATTCAGGCCTGCGTTCAATTCGTACCTGTTCATCAGGGAATAGGAACTCCAAACGCTCTTCTAGGCCCTCTCTCGACTTCATGACGAGGAAATCGGTTTCCTTCATGCCTTCTGTCGGGAACGCGGGTAGGAAGTACTCACCAAGCCTGACTGTTACGTTACAACGCTTAGCGATTTCTACTGAGTTTTGCAGTGCTTCTGGAATGTCGGCAAATAGCTCGCACATTTCCTCTTCACTACGCAGGTATTGTTGGTCACTGTAGCGCTTAGGACGGCGGGGATCATCGAGGGTATAGCCATCATGAATGGCTACGCGGATCTCGTGGGCATCAAACAGCTCTTTATCAACAAACACCACTTCATTGGTTGCAACGACTGGAAGCTCTAACTCTTCTGCGAGATCAACCGCGAAATGCAAGTAGCTCTCCTCGTCGGCACGTCCGGTGCGAATCAGGTCAAGGTAGAAGCGTTCAGGAAAGTGTGTTTGATAGAAGGCGGCACACTGCTTGGCTAAACTTTGATTGCCTTTAAGCAGCGCTTTACCGACCTCACCATCTTTTGCGCCAGAGAGCACAATCAGCCCTTCTGACAACTCCGCTAGCCAAGCCTTGTCGATGACAGGTTGATGCTGAACATGCCCTCGAAGGTATGCTTTTGAAATCAGCAAAGTCAGATTGTTATACCCTGTGTTGTCAGCAGCAAGCACAGTTACGCGCGTCAGCTCTTCGCCAAACTCATCCGATTGCATCGAAAAGTCAGCCCCAATCAGCGGCTTAATACCCGCAGAATGAGCATTACCATAAAACTTTACGAGGCCACATAGGTTGGTGAAGTCAGTCAGCGCCATCGCTGGCATGCCTAACTCTGCCACCTTCTTCACTAATGGTGGCACCTTAGATAGGCCGTCCACCATCGAGAAGTCACTGTGAACACGTAAGTGTATAAACTTGGGGTCTGACATAATGAATCCTAAATCGTCATGACATCCTAACGGCTAACACAAAGCCATTAGTGTTTAATTTGCTTTACTCTTCAGCACCTAATCTTCAATGCCTAGTCTTCAATACCTAAGGCGCGCTTTACTGGCTTGAAGCTTTTACGATGCTCGGCAATAACGCCGTGTTGCTCTATGGCCTCAAAATGCGCTTTGGTTGGATAGCCTTTGTGCTTCGCGAACCCAAACTCAGGGTGCAGAGCATCCAGTTCTTCCATTTCTTGGTCGCGAACCACTTTAGCAATAATGGAAGCGGCACTAATTTCGGCAACGCGAAGGTCACCTTTGACCACGGCCTGTGCATCCATAGGCAGCTCTGGCGTTCGATTACCGTCAATCAGCACCATATCAGGCTGCACCTTAAGTCCGGCAACCGCACGCTGCATCGCTACCATAGTCGCCTGTAGGATATTGAGCTCATCAATTTCTTCAGGAGAACAACGTCCTACCGCCCAAGCCAGCGCCTTTTCTTTGATTTCAGGATAGAGCGCAAGACGCTTTTTCTCAGATAGCTTTTTGGAATCGTTAAGGCCTTCAATCGGATTATTTGAGTCTAGGATAACCGCTGCCGTTACTACATCGCCAACGAGTGGTCCGCGCCCCACTTCATCCACACCTGCGATCGCGGTATAGCCTTGTGGGTATTCAAAAGGTGGCAGTTCTGAAGGCGTTTTCTTCTTAGTCATAATCTATCTATCAATTTTAGTACGGCGTCTGCGGCCTGTTTATCGGCATCCTTTCGGATCCAGTGATGCATTTCGGTGAACTTCTCAATCATGTCTTGATTGTCGTCATTGAGCAGGCGCGTCAGTTCAGCATGCAAGTTTTCTGGGGTGCAGGCATCCAAAAGGAATTCTTTCACTATCTCGTCATCAGCCAAAATATTTGGCAGCGAGACGTACTTGGTCTTCACCAAACGCTTTGCCAAAAAGGCGGTGATGGCATTCATCTTGTACCCGACGACCATAGGTCTTTTGAGTAGCATACATTCTAACGCGACAGTGCCTGAGGCCAAAAGCACGGCATCGGATGCTGTGATCACGTTGCGTGCAGTGTCTTGCACAATATGAAAATCTAACTCAGGCGCATAGTGTTGCCATGCTTCGATAAACTGCTGCTTGCGCTTGTCATTCACGGCCGCAACAATAAACCCTAGCGTTGGGTGGTCGTTATTGAGCTTCTGACACGTTTCAATAAATGGCTGGGAGAGCATCTTCAGCTCATTGCCACGGCTACCAGGTAGCACGGCCAACCACTTCTTGTCTTGATCTAGCCCTAACAACTGCTGCGCAGCGGCTTTGTCTGATTCCAAGGGGATAGCATCAGCAAGCGTATGACCGACAAACTCACACGGTACGTTGAACTTGTCATAAAAAGCCTTTTCAAATGGTAAGAATGCCAATACCAGATTGGTTGCTTCAGCGATGCCATGGATACGTTTTTGACGCCAGGCCCAAACAGAAGGGCTCACGTAGTGAACGGTTTTAGTGCCTGCTTTCTTAAGGTCTAACTCTAGTCTTAGGTTGAAATCTGGTGCATCGATACCGACAAACACATCCACAGGGTTCTCAGTAAAGTACTTCACTAATTCTGCTTTAACATGTAACAAGCGTCTAAGTCGACCCAAGACCTCAACCAGCCCCATGACGGCCAGCTCTTCCATATCGAACAAAGAATGACAACCCTCGGCAATCATCTTTGGGCCACCAATGCCAACAAACTCAGCATCAGGGTAGCGCGCTTTAAGTGCTTTGATGAACCCCTCACCGAGGGTATCCCCAGAGAGTTCGCCAGCGACAATGCCGATGCGTAATGGTCGTTCCATTGGTGTTCCCTATTTGCTTAAATTTATGGTTTTCTTAAAACAGAAAAAGACCGCCAGTCAGACTGGCGATCTTTTCAGCTTATTCGTGCATGGAGTTAGCGAATAATGCCACGCTCAGAGGCTTCCAAGATCTCTACGAAGCGACCCACAGAGCTCCACTCTTGTGCCATTTCCTCAAGTACAGGCTTCACTTCTGCTAGTGTTTTGCCTGAACGGTAGATCTCTTTGTACGCTTTTTGTAGCGCGCGAAGCTCTGGTTTTTCAAAGCCATTACGCTTAAGGCCAACTAGGTTTAGACCAAATGGCGTTGCGTGGTTACCCTGAGCCAGTACGTATGGAGGTACGTCTTGAACAACTGCAGAGCAGCCGCCCACATAAGCGTAAGCACCAACCGTACAGAATGGGTGAATCGCAGACAATGCCATTACGCCAGCGTAATCACCCACTGTCACATGGCCACCAAGGATAGCGTTGTTACCAATATGCGTGTGATTACCAACAATCACATCATGGGCAATGTGAGCATTCACACACAATAGATTGTCGTTGCCGACTACAGTCTGTGTTTTATCTTGAGTAGTACCACGGTGAATTTGTACGCTCTCACGAATAACGTTGCGATCACCAACGATAACGCGCGTATCTTCACCGCCATACTTCTTATCTTGGTTCTCTTCACCAATAATGGCTTGAGGAAACACACGATTATCATTGCCGATCGTAGTGTTACCTTTGATCACCACGTGAGACATAATTTCGTTGTTTTCACCAATGGTGACATCACCCGAAATGTAGGTAAATGGTCCTACAGTGGTATTAGCACCGATAGTCACGTTACCTTCGATAACAGCACTAGGGTGGATAGTGGCAGACTCATGAATCATATTAAAACTCTCTACGAGCACATTTCAGTTCAGCTGAACAAACGATTTCACCGTCAACTTTTGCTACACCGTTAAAGGCAGCAATACCGCGACGCTCTTTTACAAACTCAACTTCAATCACAAGCTGATCACCTGGTACAACAGGCTTGCGGAACTTAGCCTTATCAACACTTGCGAAGTAGTACAGTTCATTGTCCTTTGGTGCACCAAACGATTTAAATGCCAACAGGCCTGTCGCTTGTGCCATTGCTTCTAGGATCAATACGCCTGGGAAGACTGGTAGCTGTGGGAAGTGACCCGTAAATTGCGGCTCGTTCACAGATACGTTCTTGATAGCGGTCAGATACTTTTCTTCTTGATAATCGGTCACACGGTCGATAAGCAGAAACGGGTAGCGATGTGGCAGAAGTTCCTGAATCTCAGTGATGTTCATAGTTTTAGTATCGGTGCTCAAAGTAAAATCCTATATCAATTCTTTGCTAATCTAGAGGCATTATATACCCAAATGCCCCGCAGTGTCAGTCAGGGAGCAAAGCTCAACCTGAACTAAGTTCACGCACATAAAAAGACTCGCCTAAAGCGAGCCTTTTTGTTAGAGCTGAGTAAGAGAATTATTCCTCTTGCTGCTCGAGCAGTTTTTCCACCGCTTTTAGGCGCTTGTTCATCTCATCAATACGATGAACGCGAGTCGCGGTCTTACGCCACTCTTTGTTAGTCTGAAGAGGAATACCGGACGAATAGATGCCTTTTTCAGGCAAGCCACGCATTACCATACCCATCCCAGTCACGATAACACCATCAGCAATTTCAATGTGACCATTGATCACACTGCCACCGCCGATCTGGCAATATTTGCCAATCTTAGTACTACCAGCAACAATAGTACCACCAGCGAGTGCAGTGCCATATCCGATGTGCACGTTGTGGGCAATCTGCATCTGGTTGTCGATGATCACGTTATCTTCGATAACTGTGTCATCCAAGGCACCCCGATCAATAGTTGTACAGGCGCCAATTTCAACGCGATTACCAATTCTCACGGTGCCAAGCTGAGGGATCTTAATCCACTCGCCTTTTTCATTGGCATAGCCAAAACCATCAGAGCCAATAACGGTACTTGATTGCACCAAGCAATCTGAACCCATGACTACGTCATGATAAATAGCAACGTTGGCCCAAAGCTTGGTATTAGCACCAAGTTTTGCACCTTTACCAACGAAACAGCCCGCACCGATAACCACATTGTCACCCAGCTCAGCAGCAGCTTCTACAACAGCATTCGCGCCAATAGCGACATTATTACCCAAGACTGCGTCAGGGGAGACTACCGCGCTAGCTGCAATGCCTTCAGAGGCAGAGCTTGGCGTACTATCAAGCGCTTGAGCGACTTTTGCGTAAGCAACATACGGGTCAGCAACAACTAGCGCATTGGTTTTACAATGTTCTAGCTCAGATGCTTTTACCATAATCGCTGAAGCGCCGCATTCACCAAGATGCTTTGCGTATTTAACGTTGGTTAAGAACGTAATTTCGCCTTCGCCCGCTCTGTCCATAGGTGCAACGGTATGGATTTGAATATTCCCATCACCATGCAATTCGCCACCTGTGATTTCAGCAAGCTGTGCTAACGTCAATGCTGTCATGTTATTCCTACTAGCTAACTAATTACTTAAGAGAGTCGATAACTTTACTTGAGATATTAAACTCCTCTTTCGCGTAGCCTACCGCTTGAATGTCGATGATCATGTCGTAGCCTTCTTTCTCAGCAACTTTCTCAACAGCTTCTTGGATAGTTTTGAATAGCTTTTGTTTTTCTTCTGCTTCACGACGCTGGCTATCTTTCTCTAACGCTTGGCCTTTGATCTTGTACTTGCTATCAAGTTGACCAATTTCGATACGCAGTTTTTCTACTTCTTCAGAACCTAGTAGTTCGCCATCACGCTGTAGCTTTTCCATTTTCTTGGTTGCTTCTGCTTGGATTGCTTGTAGCTCAGCCGCTTTGTCTTTGAACTCGTTTTGCAGTTTTTGAAGCGTTGCTTCACGTTGTGGAAGCGCTTGGAAAACTTGTAGCGTGTTCACGTAGCCAATTTTCTGAGCCGCTTCTGCTGCTGTTGCAAACATTGAAGAGGTAAGGATAACTAGGCCAAGACCAGCCGCTTTCATCATATTTTTCAAGGTCGATTCCTCTGTTTAAAAAACTTGTATTTACTTACGCTGTGGGAGCAAGTCCCACAGAATTAGAATGTATTACCAATTGTGAAGGTGAACGCTTCCGTCTTATCACCGTCAAATTTCTTAACCGGTGTCGCTAGTGAGAACACCAGAGGTCCCATTGGAGACATCCACTGAACCGCCACACCAACCGATGCACGATAGTTCGATGGTTCGGAGTAATCATAATAGTACTGCTTGCCTGGCATATTTGGATCCGGAGCTAGGTAGCTAAACTCCGTATCCCAAAGACTTGCTGCATCCATAAACAAGCTTGTACGGATTTGGTTACGGAATTCATCCGACGCAAACGGTGTTGGTACAATTAACTCAACACTGGCCAATGCAACGGCGTTACCACCCACAGACTGCTCAGTTGCAGAGTAACATGGGTTGTTTCCGCCAACGTTACCACAACCACCACCGTTCGGATCGTTATAAACCGCTTTCGGACCTACCGAGTTCTGACGGAAACCACGTAAAGTAGAGAAACCACCCACATAGAAGTTCTCGTAGAACGGTAGTAAATTGTCATTGCCGTTCGTTTGACCATAACCATTGCCGTAGCCTAGACGACCTTTCAACAATAACGTAAAGCTGTGGCTTTGGGTAATCGGAAAATACTGTCTGACGTCATATTGTGCCTTGAAGTATTGAACATCCGAACCAGGTACGGTCACTTTTCCGTAAAGTTTTTGATGGTTGCCTGCTGTAGGGAAACGGCCACGGTTTAAATTGTTACGTGTCCAAGCGGCTGTCAGGTGGAAATCATCAGTGATCAAGTTACCCTCAGCATCGCGGTTCTTCGCTTGTGCTTGTAGGAATTTCTCAATCTGCACGTACTCTTTAATATTACCAAGACGGCTATGAGTGTAACCACCACCAAACTCTAAGTAGTTAAGTTCATCAACCGGGAAACCCCAAGTCAACGTACCACCGTAGCTTTGGTCGGTATAGTCAATGATACCCGCTTTCGATGCTTCAAATTCATTGTAGAATATCTGACCACCCAAACTCACTCCGTCAAGGTTCCAGTATGGGTCGCGGTAATCAAGAGTGATGTTTTTTTGGTATTTGTTGGTCATCGCACTGATACCAACTCGGTCACCGGTACCGGCAAAGTTATCCTGCTGCAAACCAACCTGAAAGCTGATGCCTGATTCCGTACCATAGCCGACACCAAAGTTAACGCTGCCTGAGTTTGCTTCTTTGACATCGTAAACCAAATCAACTTGATCTTCAGAACCTGGGACTCGCACTGTTTGGACGTCAACGGTTTCAAAGAAACCTAATCGATTCAGGCGGTTTTTACCCGTTTCAATCGATTTCGAGTTCAACCAGCTCGATTCCATCTGACGCATTTCACGGCGCAATACTTCATCTTTAGTTGAGTTGTTGCCTGTGAATCGGATATCTCGTACGTAGATTCGGTTGCCCGCTTCAACGTTGATCACCAAAGATACTTCATTGGTCTCATCATTGAACTCTGGAATAGTTCTTACTTGCGGATACGCATAACCAGACTCACCAAGCACACGCTTAATGTTCTCTTCCAGTGCCGTCACGCTTGAGCCGTTGTAAGTGTCACCGTCAGCAAACGGTACCATACCCTCAAACTCGGCTTGCTTACCGATCAACTGGCCACGGAAGTTCACATCTTTAATTCGATACGCTTCGCCTTCATCGATACCCAACGTGATGTATACGCCTTTTTTATCTGGTGAAATAGAAACTTGTGTTGTATCGACTTTGAATTTTAGATAACCGCGATCAAGATAGTAGGACTTGAGCGCTTCGATATCGCCGGCAAGTACCTGTTTCTGATACTTATCGTCAGCCAAGAAGTTCCACCAAGCCACATCCACATTCAAGTTGAATCGAGACAATAGCTCTTCGTCTGGGAATACCGTGTTACCAATGAAGTTGATCTGTTTGATCTTAGCGGAAACACCTTCAGTAAACACAAACTTCAAGTCCGCACGGTTACGTGGCAGAGGTGTCACGACCGCTTGAACTTTTGCGTTGTATTTACCCACACTGTAATAAAAGTCTTCCAGACCTTTCTCTATGTTGCTCAAGGTCGTACGATCCAGAGCCTCACCGACAACCACGCCCGATGCATCCAAGTTTTGTTGCAACTGCTCTTCTTTAATCGCCTTGTTGCCAGAGAACGAGATGCTAGCTACCGTCGGTCGCTCTTTAACGCGAACGACTAGCGCGTCATTGTCGCGCAGTACTTTAATGTCTTCAAAGTTACCGGACTGGTAGAGAGCATTGATGATTTCTGAAATGTCTTTACCATCGATAGAATCACCGATACGCACAGGCATTTTTAGTAGTGCTGCACCCAATGCAACCCTCTGCAAACCCTCAATACGAATGTCTTGTACAACAAAATCCTCAGCCCCATTCGCCGACACGCTCGTCGCCAGTAGAGATGCGAATAGAATATGCTTAATCGCCATACCTGCTCTAATTATTCCTTGCTAATACTGCTGCCCGAATTCTGATATCAAAGGCGTGTAAAATCGTTAAAAATCGCGATGAGCATCAATGAGAAGATGATAGCACCTCCCACTCGATACCCCACTTCTTGTACTTTTTCTGGTACTGGTCGCCTAATCACTGCCTCAATGGCAAAAAACATCAAATGCCCGCCATCTAACATTGGTAACGGCACTAAATTGATTATCCCTAGATTGACACTAATCAGCGCCAAAAAACCTAAGAAATAAACCAGTCCATAATCCGCTGTGGTACCCGCGCCTTTGGCGATGGAGATAGGTCCACTTAGATTGTTTAGCCCCACATCACCAACAATAAGCTTCTTCAGCATAGTGATGGTGAGCTCTATAATTTGTCCGGTCTTAACGATGGCTTTGCCCACTGCTTCAATAGGACCGTACTGCAGGTCAAAGCGATAGCTTTCTGGCCATTCCCCTACTTCTGGAGCGATGCCAGCAAAACCAATCAATGAACCGTCTGCCCGCGCTCTCGCACCTGGCACCAAAGTCAAGTCAACGGCTTCGCCTTGTCTTTCAACTGTCAAAGGCAATGAGGTGTTTGCGCTCCCCTGAATTGCCTCCACCACCTGCTGCCATTTGCTCACCGATGTTCCATCAACCGCTGTAATGGTATCTCCTGCTTGCAAGCCTGCAATCGCACCAGCACCATCTGCGCTCACGTTAACAAGGGTCATCTTGATCTCAGGTGTAAACGGAGTAAACCCAAGCGTCCCCATAGCAGACTCTGTTTCTGGGTTAAAGTTCCACGATTGCAGATCAAGTGTTAACTTTTTGTCCATTCCTATTTGGTTGTCTGATGACACTGTGATCGTCATCTGGTTATCACCAATATGAGACACTAACCCAAGATTGACCGATTCCCAATCAAGTGTCTGCTTACCATCCACCGATACTATTTGCATGCCAGATTCAAGGCCAGCTTGCGCAGCAATCGAGCTTGGGGTGACTTGGCCAACAACCGGCTTTACCGCCGGTACACCAATGAGAAACACCAACCAATAGGCAAAGACCGCAAAAAAGAAGTTAAATGCAGGACCTGCACCTACAATAGCGGTTCTTTTCCATAGAGGCTTTTTATCAAAAGCATACTTGTGATCTACCTCAGAGACTTCATCTACACGGCTGTCAAGCATCTTGACATAACCACCTAGAGGAATGAGAGAAATGCTGTATTCCGTACCGTCTTTGCCTACTTTAGACCAGATTGACTTACCGAAACCAATCGAGAACTTCTCGACATACACGCCACAACGACGCGCTACCCAGAAGTGCCCATATTCGTGCACGGCAACCAAAATGCCAAGTGCGACGATAAAGGACGCTAGATTCCACAAAAGTTCAGTCATAACAGAGTCTCTTACTAAAACAGGCCTTTAAATTAAACCGCTTTAGGTTAAACAGGTTTTATTTAAAACGAGCGCACTATCTCACGTGCATAACTGCGAGCCATTCTATCTAGCTCAAGAATAGTTTCCAAGTTATCCAATTGTTTAAATTCATTTGATGCGCAGACTTTCGACATAACACGTTCATTTACTGAACTTATATCGGTAAATCGAATATTTCCTGCTAAGAATGCTTCCACGGCAACTTCATTTGCGGCGTTTATAGCCGTTGTCGCATGCTGACCTTCGAAACACGCCTCCATCGCCAATGCCAAACATGGGTAACGTGAATAATCTGGCTCAAGGAACGTCAGCTCACCGACTTTAGTGAAATCAAGTGGCTTCACTCCTGCAGGAATTCGGTCCGGGTATGACATGGAATAAGCAATCGGCGTTGCCATATCTGGCTCACCCATCTGCGCCAGCACCGAGCCATCGTTGTATTGCACCATAGAGTGAATAACAGACTGCGGATGGATAATCACTTTCAGCTGCTCTTTCGACGTGTTGAACAACCAACGCGCCTCAATAAACTCAAGACCCTTGTTCATCATCGTCGCTGAATCGACGGAAATCTTCGGTCCCATAGACCAGTTAGGGTGCGCAATTGCTTCGGCCGGGGTTTTATGTGAAAGCTCTGCCACATCAGTATAGCGGAACGGGCCACCCGAACCTGTGAGAAGGATATCATTGACTCCAGCATCACTGAGCTTACAGTGTCCTAAATTAGTTTGAATATGGGCTGGCAAACATTGGAAGATAGCGTTGTGCTCACTATCAACAGGCAGTAATGACGCGCCATGCTCTCGCACCGCATCGATAAACAGTTGCCCTGACATCACCAATGCTTCTTTGTTAGCGAGCAGAACACGCTTGCCTGCTTTGACCGCTGCAAGCGTTGGCAGTAGACCCGCAGCGCCGACAATCGCTGCCATCACCATGTCCACGTCACTCGCGCTAGAAACATCACACATAGCTTGCTCGCCAAACAGCACTTGTGTGCGTGCACCTGGCACAAGTAGGGATTTAAGCTGCTTAGCATCCGCTTCTTCGCTCAGCACAGCATACTCAGGCTGCCATGCCGCACAAAGCTCTGCCATTTTGGTGACATTTCTGCCTCCGACGAGTGCGTAGATATTGAAAGCTGATGGGTTTTCCGAGACAACTTTTAAAGTGCTAGCGCCAATAGAGCCAGTAGCACCTAAAATGGTGAGATTTTGCATGCGAATTACAACCACTGTTAAACCAAAGAGAGAGTGACAAATTCACTCTCTCTTTGGAACATTAAAACACGAGATATAGGAGGGCAAAGACTGGGAAGGCTGCTGTCAGACTATCGACGCGATCAAGCACCCCTCCATGGCCGGGTATGATGTTGCTGCTGTCTTTAATTTTCGAAACACGCTTAAACATACTTTCTACCAAATCACCCAATACGGAAATCACAACTGTCGCTAAAGTAATGATAGCCATGCTGGTGAAGCTGGCAAATTGGATATCAAAGATTGTTGAACTGCCCCAGGCCACAATGAGCGCTGCCGCGACGCCACCCAATAAACCTTCAATGGTTTTATTAGGGCTAACATTTGGCGCCATTTTACGCTTACCCATGCTCTTACCTGCAAAGTAAGCACCACTGTCGGCAGCCCAAACAATCAGACACACAAACAGTACCAGTTTAGAACCATAGTAAGGATCAAGGTTATAGTGCTGACCACGAAGAATAACGATACTCCACAAGAATGGAACAAGCGTTAAAATGCCAAACAGGTGGCGAAGAAAGTTAGAACGCTCCCAAAGCAGCGAAGAACGAGGGTATGTCATGGCAAGACCACTCGCGACCAACCACCATCCAAACCCGACACCAAGAATCGCGATATGTGCGGGTGCGACAGCATTAAGAGAAGCGACATCAAACGGCACCAATGCCAATGAAGCAACCAGTACCCCAGCCGTTGGCAACATTGCAAGTAAGCGAGACGGAGTTTTAGTAAACTGTGCCCATTCCCAAACGCCAATCATAGTAATTGCCGAAACAAGGCCTAAAAACCACAGAAGTGGCAAAGAAAAGATCCCCCAGACCACCAGCGGCGCTAGGATCAGGGCGGTAATAATTCGTTGTTTCAAATTAAATCGTCCTTAATTGGCTTCCATTAACGCTTTGACTTGTTCTCCGGTACATCCGAAGCGGCGCTCGCGGTTAATGAACCAGGTAATCGCTTTAACGAGAGTATCTTCGTTAAATTCTGGCCAGTACTCATCCATAAAGTACATTTCAGCATAGGCCATTTGCCATAGCATAAAGTTACTGATGCGACACTCACCACTGGTACGGATAAGTAGATCAACGTCTGGCAAGTCTGCCATAGTGACATTTTGGCTGATCATGTCTTCGGTAATATCCGATGCATTCAGCTCACCTTTCTCTACTTTCGTAGCCAAGGCTTTTGTCGCTTGCAAGATATCCCACTTGCCACCATAGTTTGCTGCTACGTTGACTACGGTACCGGTATTGTTTTCGGTAAGCGCTTCTGCTTCCGCAATTTTACGTTGTAGTCTGTCGTTAAAGCGCGACTTATCACCGATAATGCGCAGTCTTAGGTTATTCTTATGGAGTTTCTTAATTTCGCTTGATAGAACGGTGATAAAGAGTTCCATCAATAAGCCAACTTCGTCCTCAGGACGACGCCAATTCTCGCTGCTAAACGCAAACAAGGTCACGGCTTTAATATTGAGCTTAGCCGCCGCTGAAATCGTCTTACGAACCGCTGAAACCCCTTTTTTGTGCCCGAATACGCGAGGCTTGCCTTTGGACTTTGCCCAACGGCCGTTGCCATCCATGATGATCGCGATATGTTTAGGAAGGGCTTCGTTGAAGGTGTCTGAGTTCTGCATAAAAGAGTGTAGTTATAATTGGGACGAACAGAGTAGCATAAAAAAACGCTGTGCTGTCAGCACAGCGTCTTCACAAGAGTCAATCGATGAAAAATTAGACTTCCATCAACTCTTTTTCTTTCGCTGCTAGCAACTCGTCAACGTTCTTAACGGCTGCGTCAGTGATTTTCTGGATTTCGTCCTGCGCTTTACGATCTTCGTCTTCAGAGATCTCTTTGTCTTTTAATAGCGCTTTAAGTTCACCGTTTGCGTCACGACGGATATTACGGATAGCAACGCGGCCACCTTCTGCTTCGCCACGAACGATCTTAACGAGGTCTTTACGACGCTCTTCTGTTAGTGGTGGAAGTGGAACACGGATAACCGTACCTGCTGACATTGGGTTTAGACCTAGGTCAGACATCATGATCGCTTTTTCAACTTTAGGCGCTAGCTCTTTATCGAATACAGTAATTGCTAGAGTACGTGCATCTTCAGCAATAACGTTAGCAACTTGGTTCAGAGGCGTTGGCGCACCGTAGTACTCAACAGAAAGACCTTGAAGAAGGCTCGGGTGTGCACGACCTGTACGGATTTTAGTTAGGTTGTTTTTTAGTGCTTCTACACTTTTTGCCATACGCTCTTGAGCGTCTTGTTGGATTTCGTTAATCACAATATCACCTTAAATAATAGTAACCTGAAAGCCAGTCTGCTTTCAGGCTATGTCCTTCGATAATTCTGGTTAAGAGTGTACTCTTATTCTGCGTCGCTGATAAGCGTGCCTTCTGCTTCACCCATCACAACTCGGCGAAGTGCACCTGGCTTGTTCATGTTGAATACACGAATTGGCATCTTGTGATCACGTGCCAATGTGAATGCAGCCAAGTCCATTACTTTCAGTTCTTTATCTAAAACTGAGTTGTACGAAAGCTTATCACATAATACAGCATCTGGGTTAGCCACTGGATCAGCAGTAAATACGCCATCTACCTTGGTTGCTTTAAGAACCACATCAGCTTCGATTTCAATACCACGTAGACACGCAGCAGAGTCAGTTGTGAAGAACGGGTTACCAGTACCTGCAGAGAAGATAACGACGCGACCTTGGCGAAGTTCGCGAATCGCGTCAGCCCAATTGTAATCGTCACATACACCTTTAAGTGGGATAGCTGACATTACACGAGCATTAACATAAGCACGGTGTAGAGCATCACGCATTGCTAGACCATTCATTACAGTCGCAAGCATACCCATGTGGTCACCAACAACACGGTTCATGCCAGCTTCAGCAAGACCCGCACCACGGAATAGGTTACCACCACCAATTACAACACCAACTTGAACACCCAGTTCTACTAGCTCTTTTACTTCTTGAGCCATACGATCCAAGATTTTAGGGTCGATACCAAAGCCTTCTTCGCCTTGTAGAGCCTCGCCACTAAGTTTTAACAGAATACGTTGATAAGCAGGTTTTGGGTTCGTTGTCATGGAGTATACCTTCCAAAGAGTTATCGATTAACGGTCATGGGTTGAGACTAGTATAGGAATCCCAACTCATGACGACTAAAAAATAACAGATAACCTAGTCGTAAAAAGACCGTAGCCAAGGCTACGGTCTCTTATCAACAAATCGTCAAGGATTAACCTTTCTGAGCTGCTGCTACTTCATCAGCGAAGCTCATTTGCTCGCCTTTGTCGATGCCTTCACCAACTTCTAGACGAACGAATGTCGCAACAGATGCGCCACGCTCTTTAAGGATTTCGCCAACAGATTTCTTAGGTTCCATTACGAACGCTTGACCTGTTAGAGAGATTTCGCCAGTGAATTTCTTCATGCGGCCGATAACCATCTTCTCAGCGATTTCTTGTGGCTTACCTTCGTTCATAGCGATTTCAACTTGAACAGCTTTCTCTTTTTCAACTACGTCTGCAGGTACGTCTTCTGGGTTAACGAACTCTGGACGAGAAGCAGCAACGTGCATTGCAACGTGCTTAAGAGTTTCTGCGTCGCCTTCACCAGCAACAACAACACCGATTTTCTCACCGTGACGGTAAGAAGCGATTGCAGCACCTTCAACGTACTGTACGCGACGGATGTTGATGTTCTCACCGATTTTAGCAACAAGAGTAACACGCTCTTCTTCGAACTTAGCAACTAGCTCTTCAGCAGTTGCTTTAGTTGCTAGTGCGTCAGCAGCAACTTTCTCTGCGAATGCAGTGAAGTTAGCATCTTTAGCAACGAAGTCAGTTTGGCAGTTAACTTCAAGAAGAGCAGCAACGCCGTTCTCTTCTTTGATGATGATCGCGCCTTCAGCAGCGATGTTACCTGCTTTCTTAGCAGCTTTAGCAGCGCCAGACTTACGCATGTTTTCGATTGCAACTTCGATGTCACCGTTAGTTTCAACAAGTGCTTTCTTACATTCCATCATGCCTGCGCCAGTGCGGTCGCGCAGTTCTTTAACTAGAGCAGCAGTAACAGCCATTCTCTATTCCTCGATTGATTCTAATTAGGGTAAAAATCAGGGGCACATACGCGGCCCCTGATCTAACTATAACTCAGTTTATATGAAGACTCAGTGTCAACCAAAACTAAGTGTGGCTAAAGCCGCAATTATTCAGCTTCTTCTACGAAACCGTCTTTGTCAGCTACAGCAGCAACATCTTGGTTACGACCTTCTTTAACCGCGTCTGCAGCAGCGTTTAGGTAAAGCTGTACTGCACGGATTGCATCGTCGTTACCTGGGATAACGAAGTCAACGCCGTCTGGGTTAGAGTTAGTATCAACTACAGCGTAAACTGGGATACCTAGGTTGTTTGCTTCTTTAACAGCGATGTGCTCGTGATCAGCGTCGATTACGAATAGAGCGTCAGGTAGGCCGCCCATGTTCTTGATACCACCAAGAGACTTCTCTAGCTTCTCCATTTCGCGAGTGCGCATTAGAGCTTCTTTCTTAGTTAGTTTCTCGAAAGTACCGTCTTGAGCTTGTGCTTCGAAATCTTTTAGACGCTTGATAGACTGACGAACAGTTTTGTAGTTCGTTAGCATACCGCCCAACCAACGGTTGTTCACGTAGAACTGGTCAGCGTTGATTGCAGCTTCTTTAACAGCTTCAGATGCAGCGCGCTTAGTACCAACGAAAAGAACTTTACCTTTTTTCTCACCGATTTTAGCTAGCTCAGCTAGTGCATCGTTGAACATTGGTACAGTTTTTTCTAGGTTGATGATGTGTACGCGGTTACGAGCACCAAAGATGAATGGCTTCATTTTTGGGTTCCAGTAACGAGTCTGGTGACCGAAGTGAACACCAGCTTTAAGCATATCGCGCATTGATACAGTTGCCATTTTAAATTCCTCTATGGGGTTAGGCCTCCACATTTCCCATGGTTCCGACTTGGTATGAATGATTACTCAAGCACCCCGGAACATGTGACGAAATGTGTGTGGATTTAAATTAAAGTATGTTGATGCATAACCTAGCTCGCCCCTCTTTCAAAAAGAGTGAAGAGACTAAGTCCTGTCATCGGCGCGCTTTATACCATGTTTAAGGGGTCGATTTCCAGAAAAATCGCAAGAAATGTACAAAGTAACAGCGATTCAATAGGTGAACTCTTAGCAAACCCAAACTACACTGAGTAACGTATCAGCAGGGAAGTGAGAGTTATTCTTGTTGCGCTTAATCTCGCCACTGATAGAATAACGCGTCAATTTAAAATACAGAGAACACAGATGTCTATCAAAATCAAAACTGAAGCTGAAATCGAAAGAATGCGAATCGCAGGTAAGCTTGCAGCAGAGCTTTTAGAAATGATCGAACCTCATGTAAAAGAAGGGGTGACGACAGAGGAGCTAGATAGAATTTGTGCTGAGTATACTCGTGAGAAAGGTGCCTACTCTGCGCCACTCGATTACCACGGTTACCCAAAATCAATCTGTACCTCTATCAACCATATCGTTTGTCACGGCATCCCAGCAAAGCAAGACGAGATGGGTACAACAGGCAAACTCAAGCCAGCAGTTCTTAAAAACGGCGACATCGTCAACGTCGACGTGACCGTTATCATCCCTAACGATGAAAATGCGTCTCTAGATACGCGTCCAGAAGGCTACCACGGCGACACATCGAAAATGTTCCTTGTGGGAGACGTGTCTCCTGCAGACAAGCGTCTTGCTATGGTTGCGCAAGAAGCGCTATACCTTGGCATGAAAACCGTTAAACCTGGCTCGACAGTTGGCGCTATCGGTACTGAAATCGAGAAGTTCATCAAAGCGAACAACAAAAAGAACCCACGTAACAAGTTCTCTATCGTTAAAGATTTCTGTGGTCACGGCATTGGTTCTGAGTTCCATGAAGAGCCACAAGTGGTTCACTACAAAAACAACGACCGCCGTGTGCTAAAAGAAGGCATGGTGTTCACCATCGAGCCGATGATCAATGCTGGTAAATTTGGTTGCAGCATCGACGCAGAAGATGATTGGACAGTGTACACAGGCGATGGTAAAAACTCCGCACAGTGGGAGCACACCATTGTCGTGACTAACACGGGTTGTGAAGTACTGACACTTCGTAGCGATGAAAGCATTCCTCGCCACATGAACAACCTATAAGCGTCGCTTATCACGTTTGTAAAAATATCCCCACTCACTGGGGATATTTTTTTATCCGCCCTATTTTGGTATAACCCTTGTTAGTGACATTTTTTTGCTTGCACGGATTGCACACATGACTTTTCAAAGCCCAACTTCGCTCAGTGATGAGCAACTCAATATTCAAGAGCTCAAAGCTCAACTCGAAACCTTTGCTGAACATCAAAAACAAGAGTTTCTCAATCACCACCCGATAACCGACTTGGTACTCGGCCGCTCGGACTATATCGATCAGCTGTTGCGTCGTCTTTGGTCAGCCTCTGAACTGTCTAACCAAACCTACCTGTCACTAGTGGCTGTCGGCGGTTATGGTCGCGGGGAGCTTCATCCACTTTCTGACATTGATATCTTAGTGGTATCACGCAAAAAAATACCCGCCTCTTTAGAAAGTACCATCAGTGAGTTCATCACCCTACTTTGGGATCTCAGACTGGAAGTGGGTCACGCGGTTCGCACCGTGGAAGAGTGCATTGAAATCGGTCAAGCCGATTTAACCGTTGCGACTAACTTGCAAGAAGCCAGACTTCTATGTGGCAGCGAAGACACCTTCTCTCAATTAAAAGCTCAAACAGATTCCGATAACTTCTGGCCATCAGAAACCTTCTACCGCGCTAAAATTGAAGAGCAGCGAGCACGTCACGCTAAATATCACGATACAACGTACAACCTAGAGCCCGACATTAAGTCCACTCCTGGCGGCCTACGTGACATCCATACATTAAGCTGGGTGGCACGCAGCCACTTTGGCGCCACCTCGCTCTATGAGATGAGCCGCTTTGGTTTTCTGACCGATGCTGAGTACCGCGAACTCGTCGAGTGTCAAAACTTCCTGTGGCGAGTGCGTTTTGCTCTGCATATTGAGCTTAGACGCTACGACAACCGCCTGATGTTTGCTCACCAGGCACAAGTGGCAGAAAACTTGGGGTTTGTCGGTGAAGGCAACGTCGCTGTAGAAACCATGATGAAAGAGTTCTACCGCACGTTAAGACGAGTAGCTGAGCTTAACAAGATGCTTCTTAAGCTGTTCGATCAAGCCATCATCAATAAAGGTCAGATCCAGCAAGCAGAGATCCTCGACGACGATTTCCAACGTCGCGGTAAACTGATCGAAGCGCGAAAACCAGCGCTATTCCAAGCACGCCCAGAGACCATTCTCGATATGTTTATTCATATCGCCAACGACTCCAGCATTGAAGGTGTTAGCCCAGCGACACTAAGACAGCTGCGCACTGCAAGACGCAGACTGAATAAGTTCTTGCACACTATCCCTGAAGCAAGGGAGAAGTTTATGGACTTGGTTCGCCATCCGAATGCGCTTCACCGTGCATTTCGATTGATGCACAAGCTCGGCGTGCTGGCGGCTTACCTTCCACAGTGGAGCCAAATCGTTGGTCAAATGCAGTTTGACCTGTTCCACGTCTATACCGTCGATGAGCACAGCGTACGCCTTCTAAACCATATCCATACCTTTAGCCTTGAAGAGAGCTACAGCAAGCACCCGATCTGCTGTGAGGTCTACCCGAGAATGCACAAGAAAGAGCTGCTCATCTTAGCGGCTATTTTCCATGATATCGGTAAAGGGCGTGGTGGCGATCATTCTGAGATTGGTGCGGTAGAGGCCTTTGATTTCTGTATTCAGCATGGCTTATCGAAGCCTGAAGCTAAGCTCGTGTCTTGGCTAGTACAAAACCACTTGTTAATGTCCGTCACCGCTCAGCGCCGCGACATTTACGATCCCGACGTGATCATCGAGTTTGCCAAAAAAGTGCGCGATGAAGAGTACCTTGAGTACTTGCTTTGCTTAACCGTCGCCGATATCTGCGCCACCAATCCAGAGCTTTGGAACAGTTGGAAACGCACCTTACTGGCAGAGCTATTTTACTCCACTCAACGTGTGTTGCGCCGTGGTTTGGAAAACCCTGTTGATGTACGGGATCGTATCCGTCACAATCAGCAGTTAGCTTCTGCCCTGCTTCGCAAACAAGGCTTTGTTGCCCGCGAGATTGAAGTTCTTTGGCAACGCTTTAAGGCCGATTACTTCTTGCGCCACACTCATAAACAAATAGCCTGGCACAGTGAACATATTCTAAAACTGGAAGATCCCTCCAAGCCGTTAGTTTTGATGAGTAAAAACGCCACTCGAGGTGGTACAGAAGTTTTTGTTTACAGCAAAGACCAACCTGCTCTGTTTGCAACCGTGGTTGCAGAACTCGATAGACGAAACTTTAACGTCCATGACGCACAAATCATGACCAGTAAAGATGGTTTCGTGCTTGATACATTTATGGTGCTTGATCAGCATGGTGACGCTATTGAATGCAGTCGTCACTCAGCGATCATCAAACATCTCATCCATGTGCTAGAGGATGGTAGACCAACCAAGATCAAAACGCGCCGTGCACCAAGAAACCTCAAACACTTTAACGTAAAAACCAAGGTCGATTTTTTGCCAACCAAAGGTAAGAAACGTACCTTGATGGAGTTAGTGGCGCTCGATGCCCCAGGTTTACTTGCGAAAGTAGGGGCAACCTTTGCCCAATTAAACCTGAGCCTTCACGGAGCAAAAATTACCACTATAGGTGAGCGAGCTGAAGACTTGTTTATTTTAACGGGTGAGAGCGGTTCTCGTCTTACCGACGAGGAGCAAGCACTTTTGAAGCAAAAGCTACAAGAGAACATTTCAGAGCAAATCACTACTTAAAAACACTCCGCTAGTCATTACCCCCTGGTTAAATTTCAAACACCAGTTACTTCACGCAAAGGGGATCGCTATTTAGGCGATCTCCTCCACAAATCTCTATAAACGGCACTCTAATCAGCTACCTACCCTAATCATTGCCTGCTACAGTTGTAGAAGAAGCACACAACCCAAGAGGTCATCCATGTATCCAAACCTCATTGGTTTAGGCATCCAAGATCCTAAACAAATAGAGCGTTATTCCCTACGCCAAGAAGCGCATAAAGATGTGTTAAAAATCTATTTTCGTAAGCAGAAAGGTGAGCTGTTTGCGAAAAGTGTTAAATTCAAATATCCAAGGCAAGTCAAAAACGTCCGTACTAATAGTAGCACCCAAAGCTACAAGCAAGTCACCGAAATCAATCGCAACCTGACACTGGTTATTGATGAACTAAATCGTCTTACTAAGCCAATTGAAGCCACCGAAATCGACGTTAAACAGAAGATCCTTTCCGACCTTCGCCATTTAGAAAAAGTCGTGTCGAGTAAGATTGCTGAGATTGAAGCAGACCTAGAGAAGCTGAAATAGTACCCGATTCAACCCATAAAAAAATGCTCCCAGTTGGGAGCATTTTAGTTTATATCAATAATTGAGTCTTCGCTTAAGGCGTGTAGTACGTTGCCGCACCAGGGCCTACTGGTAGACCTAATACGAATACCCATACGTAGAACAAGATACTCCAACCTACGATGAAGCAGATTGAGTAAGGCAGCATGGTCGCGATCAGCGTACCGATACCCAGGTTCTTCATGTAGCGAGTCGCTACTGCAAGGATAAGACCGAAGTAGCTCATCATTGGTGTGATGATATTCGTCGTAGAGTCACCGATACGGTATGCCGCCTGAATCGTCTCAGGAGCGTAACCAACTAGCATTAGCATAGGTACGAAGATAGGCGCGGTTACCGCCCACTGAGCCGATGCTGAGCCGATCATCAGGTTGATGAAGCCACACATTAGGATAAACGCGAAGAACAGAGCAGGACCCGTTAGACCGATAGTCTGCAGGAAGTCCGCACCCGCTACTGCGAATACTTGACCGAAGTTAGTCCACTTAAAGAAAGCCACAAATTGCGCGGCAAAGAACACCAGCACGATGTACATGCCCATCGAAGACATAGACTTCGACATTGCATCGATGACATCACGGTCATTCTTCATAGAACCCGTTACTTTACCGTAAACAAAGCCTGGAATTGCGAAGAATACAAAGATGAAGGCTACGATACTCTTAAGGAACGGAGAACCCGCAACTTGACCATCTGCAGTACGAAGTACACCGTTCTCTGGAACAACTGTCGATGCGATAATTGCGCTCACTAGAAGAACCGCAATACCCGCCATTTTCAGGCCTTTCTTCTCAACCGCAGTCAGAGAGCCCATGCTGTCGTTAGACAGATCTTCTGAGGCTTCTTCATCGTTGTATTTGCCAAGTTTCGGCTCAACGATTTTCTCGGTTACAAACGCACCCGTGATAGCGATAAAGAACGTTGATACAAACATAAAGTACCAGTTCGACTCTGGGCCAACGGTGTAAGTTGGATCGATCATTTGCGCTGCGGTTTCAGTGATACCTGAAAGCAGTGGGTCAACCGTACCGATAAGTAGGTTCGCAGAATAACCACCCGATACACCAGCAAACGCAGCAGCAAGACCGGCTAGAGGGTGACGTCCTAGAGAGTGGAACAGCATCGCTGCCAACGGAATCAGTACGACGTAACCAAGCTCTGAAGCTGTGTTAGAAATGATACCAGCAAATACGACTGTGACCGTTACCATGCGCTTAGATGCGCCCATAACGAGACCACGCATTGCAGCTGAAAGCATACCTGAGTGCTCAGCGATCGCGACACCAAGCATCG
Organism: Vibrio sp. CB1-5; assembly: GCF_059412285.1. Taxonomy (NCBI): domain Bacteria; kingdom Pseudomonadati; phylum Pseudomonadota; class Gammaproteobacteria; order Vibrionales; family Vibrionaceae; genus Vibrio; species Vibrio sp. CB1-5. Next base: position 93,132 of record NZ_JBJHPB010000008.1, read on the forward strand.
CAACAAGTACGGTACCAAGTGGGGCGAAGCCTGTGAAGTTTTTCACTAGGTTAGTAACAATTAACTGTAGACCTTCAGCATTTAGAAGGCTCACAACTTCAATCATACCGTTCGCAGCACGACCAGCAGCGCCTTCAGGGCGAGGATCAGCAACGGCAACATCGAAGTATCCAGCGATGCCAGACATGACAAGAATAGCTAGACAGAAAATCGCAAATAGTGTGATTGGGTGGGGTAATAGGTTCCCCAAGTACTCAACGCCGTCTAGAAAACGGGTAAATAGAGGCTTTTTTGGCTTGTTGTGTTTCATTGTGGCAGATGAACTCATCTGTCCCCTCCTTTTTTATATTGTCCTAGCTGTTAACAAAGTTCTTTACTTCAGATGACACTCATCGGTCTTATTTCTGACAACTTTGTAAAAAGCAGGCGCAGGGTACGTGAGCGAGCTCAATAATAAAAGCCTAAAATGTTGCCAATTGTAAATTTAGTGCGATTTTTAACCATGATGTTAGCAACCATACAATGACTTATATTGATCTAAATATAAAATAAACTATAACATTCTTGTGACATATTCATCTTTTCACCCTTATGACAGGGAATTAGCTCTAAAAAAACCTCAACATATCGAGATTGAAAAAAAACCGCGCGTCTGAAATGATGAATATTGAATTATGTGAACCAGGACTCAGTCAATGAGCTACTCTCTGCACCCTATTGGTACCATTCATTCCCCCTATAAAGAGAAGTTTGCCGTCCCTAGACAGCCCAGATTAGTGCCAAGTGCCACGGCCTCAATTGCCTTACAGGGAGACATTAATTGTTTAGAAGCCGTTCGCGGTCTCGATCAATTCTCGCATCTATGGCTGTTATTTCTGTTTGACCAAAACCTAGAAGCGGGCTGGAAACCAACGGTAAGACCACCTCGTTTAGGAGGTAATGAACGCATTGGCGTGCTTGCTAGCCGCGCCACATTTAGACCGAATGGCATTGGAATGTCCGCAGTGCAGTTTCGAGGGGTAAGACAGAAGGGTCAACAAGTGTTTATCGATGTCGGTAGCGTCGATTTGGTCGATGGCACCCCTATTATTGATATCAAGCCTTACATCCCCTACTCCGATTCCATCGCAGATGCTAAAGGGGGATACGCAGAATCCGAGCCAGAAGCAACCGAAGTAACATTCTCACCCTCTGCAGTTGAAGCTTTATCGAAGGCTCCAGAGGGACAGCATAAACAACAAATCATCCGTGAAGTGTTGGCGCAAGATCCAAGGCCTGCCTATAAAAAAGGTAAGCAAGATGACAAAGAGTATGGTGTGAGACTGTTCGATTGGAACGTAAAGTTTAAAGCCAATAGCGATCACGTTGTCGTCACCGCCATTGAGACTCTCTAAACACTTGCTCCTAGGTGTTTATTGATGAGGCCTATTTGCTAGCAAAGTCATTTGGTAGAAAGGCATTTGGCTGATATCATAGGCGGCTTAACTCAATTTGGGCACCTCTGCCCAGATTTACTATCAACATGATGAACGGATACCCATAAATGCGTACCAGTAACTATCTTCTTTCTACTCTGAAGGAGACACCAAACGACGCAGAAGTTGTAAGTCACCAGCTAATGCTGCGTGCAGGTATGATTCGTAAACTAGCTTCAGGTCTATACACTTGGCTACCTACGGGTCTACGTGTTCTGCGTAAAGTCGAAAACATCGTTCGCCAAGAGATCGATAATGCAGGTGCCGTTGAGACTTTGATGCCCGTAGTGCAGCCGTTTGAACTATGGGAAGAGACAGGCCGATCTGAAAAGATGGGTGATGAGCTTCTTCGCTTCACTGACCGTCATGAGCGTCCGTTTGTACTTAGCCCAACAGCAGAAGAAGTGATAACTAGCCTTGTGCGTAACGAAGTAAACTCGTACAAGCAGCTACCACTGAACCTGTACCAAATCCAAACTAAATTCCGTGATGAGCGCCGCCCACGTTTTGGTGTGATGCGTGCACGTGAATTCTCAATGATGGATGCGTACAGCTTCGACATCGACAAAGAAGGCTTAGAGAAGTCTTACGAAGCGATGCACGACGCCTACTGCAAAGCGTTTGACCGCATGGGTCTAGACTACCGCCCAGTGCTGGCTGATACCGGTGCTATCGGTGGTAACGGCTCGCACGAATTCCACGTATTGGCAGAAAGCGGTGAAGACCTTATCGCCTTCTCTTCTGAGTCTGACTACGCAGCAAACATCGAAAAAGCAGAAGCACTAGCGCCTGCAGTCGAGCTTGCCGCTCCAACTCAAGAGATGACAATGGTTGATACGCCAAATGCGAAAACCATTGCTGAGCTTGTTGAGCAGTTCGATCTACCGATCGAGAAAACAGTGAAAACGCTGTTTGTTAAAGCTTCTGATGAAATCGAAGCGCCGCTTGTTGGCCTTATCATCCGTGGTGACCACGAGCTTAACGAAATCAAAGCTGAGAAAATTGCTGAAATTGCCTCTCCTCTAGAAATGGCAACAGAAGAAGAAATTCGCGCAGCGATTGGCGCAGGTCCTGGTTCACTAGGCCCTGTTGGTCTTGAGCTACCATTTATTGTTGACCGCTCGGTTGCAGTAATGAGCGACTTTGGCGCTGGCGCTAACATTGATGACAAGCACTACTTTGGCATCAACTGGGGTCGCGACGTTGAGCTTGGTAAAGTAGAAGACCTACGCAACGTTGTTGAAGGCGATCCAAGCCCATGTGGTCAAGGTACTATCCTACTTAAGCGTGGTATCGAAGTGGGTCACATCTTCCAACTCGGTAAAAACTACTCTGAGAAGATGAATTGTGGCGTGCTTGGTCCTGACGGTAAGAACGTTATCCTAGAGATGGGTTGTTACGGTATCGGTGTTTCTCGTGTGGTAGCAGCGGCTATCGAGCAAAACAACGACAAATACGGCATCATCTGGCCTGACGCTATCGCACCATTCCAGGTTGCGATCGTACCAATGAACATGCACAAATCTGAGCGCGTTAAAGAAGCAGCAGAGAAACTGTACGCAGAACTGACTGCAGCTGGCATCGAAGTGCTGTTTGACGATCGTAAAGAGCGTCCGGGCGTGATGTTCTCTGATATGGAGCTTGTTGGTGTTCCTCATACTGTGGTTATTGGTGATCGCAGCATGGACGAAGGTAACTTCGAATACAAGAACCGCCGCACTGGTGACAAAACGCCAATCGCTATCGACGATATCGTGGCTCACGTGAAAGCTCAGCTAGCTTAATCGTTACCCAGATTATCCTAAAGGCCGCTATGCGGCCTTTTTTATTGCCTTCATACTCTGTTCATGTTCGCTTTCTTATGATGGTGCAATGCCACCTGACTAGGAGTAACAGATGAACCTAAAATCACTGCTTAACCAAGCCCTTAATTCAGATATCGTCAATCAAGACACCCAGAAAGCGAGCCAGTCGTCGTCAAGCATCGGTCAAGCTCTCGGTGATAAGAAAACCCTTGGTGCATTGGGTGCTGGAGCGGTAGGCGGAGGTTTACTCGGTATGCTTATGGGCTCTAAGAAAACAAAAAAAATGGGCAAAACCGCACTAGGTGTTGGTGGTGCTGCAGCATTAGGTGCGCTTGCTTACAAGCTGTACAACGACTACAACAAGGGGGAGTTCAACGCTTCTAGCTCACCGCAAACTCAAGCTAACTTTACCCAAACCTCACAACACGATGAATCGGTGCTCAAAGCGATGATCGCTGCGGCCAAGTCAGATGGACATATTGACGAGCAAGAGATGGCTAAGATCGAACAAGCACTTACCCAAATCGATGCTGACGCATCAGTACAACAATTGATTCAAGCCGAGATAGCCAAACCTCTTGATCCTACTGAGACCGCTCGATTGGCCGTGTCACCAGAACATGCGACAGAGATATACCTAGCCAGCCTATTAGTAGCCGATGAACAAAACTTTATGGAAAAAGCGTATTTGAAAGAGTTGGCAACCCAACTTGGGTTAGAGGATGGTTTGGTTGAGCAACTAAACGCTCAGGTAAGTCAGTAGAACTGAGTTGAAAGTGACAATGCGTTCCTAGGGATGTCCCTAGGAACCACCATCAGAGCGAAAAGAATTACTCTTCGCTATCTGTAGCTGCTTCAGCTTTCGCTGCCGCTTCTGCTTTCGCTGCGCGAGCTTCAGCTTTGCGCTCATTGCGCTTTGCTTGGTTTTCGATAAAACCAGCGAGCTCTTTGTCCGCCCAAGCTTGAGCCAGTTCTTGACTCTCAAAACCCATCTCACGCTTTGACACTACTGTGCGGCGGGCTGTTACTTGACGAATGATCTCTGCAGACCAGCCGTTACGCTTTTCCGTTAGACGGATAGTAAATTTTTTATTTTCAGACATTTATGCATTTCCTAAAGACTTTGTTAAGGGATATTCCAGCAATATAATACTGACCATCCCTAAGCCAGCGCGGTATTAGAACACAAATCGAGCGCTGACGCTCAGAGTTTTTATAGAAAAAGTCCCCAGTGTTTCCACTGAGGACTTCATTAACTATTTGGCTGCAACGCTTGAGGCAATCACCTCTTAAGCGTTACTTACCTACGTTCACGCGAGCGTTGCGGAACATGCGCATCCAAGCACTATCTTCACCCCAAGACTCAGGTGCCCAAGAGTTTGCAACCGTACGGAATACACGCTCTGGGTGCGGCATCATAATAGTCACACGGCCGTCACGAGTCGTTAAACCTGTGATAGCGTTTGGTGAACCGTTCGGGTTGTTTGGATACTGCTGCGTTGGATTGCCGTTGTTATCAACATAACGCACCGCTACCGTACCTGATGCTTCAATCGCATTTAGGTGGTCAGTATCGCGAACTTCTACGCGGCCTTCGCCGTGAGAAACTGCGATTGGCATTCGAGAACCTTCCATGCCATCGAAGAAGATAGAGTCAGACTTCTGAACTTCTACTAGGCTAAAACGAGCTTCAAAACGCTCAGATTCGTTACGAACAAAGCGTGGCCATAGGTCTGCACCTGGGATCAGCTCTTTTAGGTTCGATAGCATCTGACAGCCGTTACATACACCTAGTGAGAAGGTGTCTTCGCGGTGGAAGAAGTTCTGGAACTGGTCACGCGCTTGGTCGTTGAACAGGATAGACTTCGCCCAACCTTCACCCGCACCTAGAACGTCACCATAAGAGAAGCCACCACAAGCCACAAGACCTTGGTACTCTTCTAGAACCGCTTGACCCGTTAGGATGTCGCTCATGTGGATGTCTGTTGCTTCAAAGCCAGCACGGTCAAACGCTGCGGCCATTTCAACGTGAGAGTTAACACCCTGCTCACGAAGAATTGCCATCTTAGGTTTCGCGCCAGTCGCGATGTATGGCGCTGCAACGTCTTCTTTAACATCGAAGCTCAGTTTCACGTTCAGACCTGGGTCAGCGTTATCTTTCTTCGCTTCGTGCTCTTGGTCTGCACACGCAGAGTTGTCACGTAGAGACTGCATCTTATGCGTTGTTTCCGCCCAGATAGTACGTAGCTCAGTACGAGAGCGTTCGATAACAACCGCATCACCACAAGTGATAACGAATTCGTCAGACGCTTCAACGCTCCCGATTACGTGAGAGCATGCTTCTAGGCCGTTCGCCGCTAGAACCGCTTTCACAGCTTCAAGGTCGTCATTCTTAACCTGAACAACTGCACCTAGCTCTTCGTTAAATAGCGCTGCTAGTACGTCTTCGCCTAGGCCAGCAATATCAGCTCTCACGCCACAGTGACCCGCAAATGCCATCTCAGCAAGCGTTACCAATAGACCGCCATCACCTTTATCGTGGTAAGCCACTAGCTTGTCATCACGAACCAGAGTTTGCATTGCATCGAAGAAGCCTTTTAGCTGCTCTGCGTTGTCTACGTCTGCTGGCTTATCACCAAGCTGCTTGTAAACCTGTGCCAATGCTGTTGCGCCTAGACGGTTCTTACCGTTACCTAGGTCAACAAGAACAAGGGACGACTCGCCTAATCCTTCCAAGGTCTCAGGGGTGCGAAGCTGCGGCGTTACCGTCTTACGAACGTCTTCTACGCGACCGAATGCGGTGATAACCAGTGAAAGTGGAGAAGTCACTTCTTTGTCTTCACCGTTCTCGTTCCACTTAGTCTTCATCGACATTGAGTCTTTACCTACTGGAATCGTTAGACCCAGTGCAGGACAAAGCTCTTCACCCACCGCTTTCACCGCTTCGTAAAGACCTGCGTCTTCACCTGGGTGACCCGCTGGAGACATCCAGTTAGCTGATAGCTTGATGCGCTTGATATCGCCGATGTCTGTCGCTGCGATGTTAGTCAGAGACTCACCCACTGCTAGACGAGCAGAAGCGCCGAAGTCTAGTAGAGCAACTGGTGTGCGCTCACCCATCGACATCGCTTCACCGTGGTAAGTATCGTAGCTCGCTGCCGTTACTGCGCAGTTCGCCACTGGCACCTGCCAAGGACCTACCATCTGGTCACGAGCAACAAGACCCGTTACTGTGCGGTCACCGATAGTGATTAGGAATGTTTTCTCTGCCACTGTTGGTAGACGAAGAACGCGGTCAACCGCATCGTTCATTTCAATGCCTTCGCGAGAGATCGCAGGGCTGTCTACTTTCAGTGTTTTCGCATCACGGTGCATCTTAGGCGTTTTGCCTAGAAGGATGTCCATCGGCATGTCGATTGGCATGTTGTCGAAGTGTGAATCTTCAAGTTTCAGTTCACGCTCTTCTGTTGCCACACCCACTACTGCGTATGGTGCGCGCTCACGCTTACAGATAGCATCGAATGATTCCATGTTCTCTGGCGCTACCGCCATTACATAGCGTTCTTGAGATTCATTACACCAGATCTCAAGTGGGCTCATGCCTGGCTCATCGTTTGGTACGTCGCGTAACTGGAAGATGCCGCCACGCTCACCATCATCAACGAGCTCAGGAAGTGCGTTTGAGATACCGCCCGCGCCCACATCGTGGATAAATGCGATTGGATTGTCTTCACCTAGCTGCCAGCAGCGGTCGATCACTTCTTGACAGCGACGTTCCATCTCTGGGTTTTCACGCTGTACTGACGCAAAGTCTAGGTCTTCAGCAGACTGGCCAGACGCCATAGAAGACGCTGCACCACCACCAAGACCGATGTTCATTGCAGGACCACCAAGTACGATTAGGCTTGCACCTACTGGGATCTCTTTCTTCTGAACGTGCTCGTCACGGATGTTACCCATACCACCAGCAATCATGATTGGTTTGTGGTAACCACGTACTTCTTCACCTGCGTGAGACGTAACCTTCTCTTCGTAAGTACGGAAGTAACCAAGTAGGTTTGGACGACCAAATTCGTTGTTGAACGCCGCACCACCTAGTGGACCTTCTAGCATGATGTCCAATGCGTTAACGATACGGCCTGGCTTACCAAAGTCGGTTTCCCAAGGCTGTTCGAAGCCAGGAATGCGAAGGTTAGACGTTGTAAAGCCAACTAGACCTGCTTTTGGCTTACCGCCAATACCTGTTGCGCCTTCGTCACGGATTTCACCACCGCTGCCTGTTGATGCTCCTGGCCATGGAGAAATCGCTGTTGGGTGGTTGTGCGTTTCCACCTTCATTAGAATGTGCGCTTTCTCGTGATTGTAGCCATACTGACGTGTTTTAGGATCTGGGAAGAAACGACCTACTTCAGAGCCTTCCATTACTGCTGCGTTATCTTTATAAGCAGATAGAACATGCTCTGGTGTGGTTTCAAATGTGTTTTTGATCATCTTGAACAGCGATTTGTCTTGCTTAACACCGTCGATTGTCCAATCTGCGTTGAAGATCTTGTGACGACAGTGCTCAGAGTTCGCCTGTGCAAACATCATCAGCTCGATGTCTGTTGGGTTACGCTCTAGCTTAGTCACGAAGCTTTCAAGTAGGTAATCAATTTCATCTTCTGCAAGAGCAAGACCTAGCGTCACGTTCGCATCTTCAAGCGCTTTACGACCACCGTTGAGTAGATCCACGTCTGCAACTGGCGCTGGCTCTGCCACTTGGAACAGTGCTGCCGCTGATTCGAAGTCAGAGAACACGACTTCCATCATACGGTCGTGGATAACCGCTTTAAGCTCAACAAGCTGAAGTTCAGTTAGCTCGCTTGATGTCTCTACATAGTATGCCGTACCACGCTCTAGACGAGTCACTTTCTCTAGACCACAGTTGTTGGCGATATCCGTAGATTTAGAAGACCATGGCGAAATCGTGCCAGGGCGAGGTGTCACTAGTAGCAGCGTGCCTGTCGGCTCGTGCTCTTCGATAGTTGGACCGTAAGTCAGCAACTTCTCTAATTTTTCAACTTCAGACGCATCCAGGTCTGCCGTTAGGTCGGCAAAGTGGGCAAACTCAGCGTAAATACCTGTTACTGGTAGGTTTAGTTCACGACAAAGCTCTAGTAGCTTGTTAACACGAAACTCAGAAAGAGCTGGGGAACCACGCAAAATTCTCATGTGCTTAGGTCTCTTATGCAGTTGATTTAGGTGAAATTCTTATAAATTCAGTAAGTTAATAGATAAAACTAAACTTATAACGATTTCTCCTACCTTGATGCGGCGGTATTATAGAGGATTTTTTTTTGTGACGTAAGCGTTGGCGCAAACGTTTTCGTCATTTTTTTTTGTTTTGCCGAAATACGTTAGATATCGGTGAGAAAGTGACCACTCTCGGGTGTTTCTGCTATCTCGCTTTGCCAACACGCACAGCTTTGGTATAAAGGCAGCACTAACGTTGTGAGATCTATGAATTAATGCAAAGTCCTTCTGTTGTTCGTTGGCCTAACCGCCGCTGGTTAAAACTGCTCTCTGCCTGTCTGCTCACTATTGGCATGGCTGGCTGTCAAATCGATTCTGATCCAAAGAGTGAATTGGAAAACATCAAAGAGCGTGGCGTGCTTCGCGTCGGCACCCTCAACAACCAGCTTTCCTACTATATCGGCCCCGACGGTCCAACAGGACTAGACTACGAACTCGCACGACAGTTTGCCGACGAACTGGGCGTCAAGCTAGAAATGAAACCGGCGTTTCGCCAAGCGAGCCTATTCCCTGCGTTGCAAAAGGGCGAGATAGATATTATCGCCGCAGGACTGAGTCAATCTCCGGAGCGTATTCAAAATTTTCGAGCTGGCCCTGCTTACTACTATGTTAGCCAACAAGTAGTATATAAAAAAGGTCAGTGGCGTCCGCGCAATTTAGAGCAACTACTGAACAACCAACAAGAACTGATCGACAAAGCCGATGGCGAAGAAGTGTTTGCCATAGTCAAAGACTCGCATTTCGAAAAAACCTTAGCCACAGTTGCCAGCAAACATCCCGATATTCGCTACTACATCGATGCCAATGCCGACGTCAATGATCTGCTCAAGCAAGTATCAGAAGGCAAGCTGCGCTTTACCATGGCCGATTCGGTCGAGTTGTCGCTATCACAACGTATCTACCCAGATTTGGCGCTCGCTTTTGAGATGACCGAAGACCAACCGATTTCTTGGTATATGCGCCAGTCAGAAGATGAAAGCTTGTATGCCCTACTCATCGAGTTTTTCGGGCAACTCAAGCAAACGGGTGAGTTAGCCAATTTAGAAGAGAAGTATATCGGCCATATTGGTGTCTTTGATTATGTCGATACGCGTGCGTTCATTCGCGCTCTCGACAACAAGCTACCGAAATGGTCGCCGCTATTTAAGAAGTACTCTAAAGAGTTCGATTGGCGTTTAATTGCAGCACTGGCCTACCAAGAGTCGCATTGGAACCCAATTGCCAAATCGCCAACTGGGGTGCGCGGTATGATGATGCTGACGCTACCGACCGCAAAAAGCGTCAACGTCACCAATCGTCTTGATCCTGAGCAGTCGGTACGTGGCGGTGTTGAGTACTTAAGACGTATCGTTGACCGCGTGCCAGACTCTATTACAGAGCACGAAAAGATCTGGTTTGCCCTGGCTTCTTACAATGTGGGTTTTGGTCATATGATGGATGCAAGGCGCCTGACTAAACGTCAAGGTGGCGACCCAGATGCTTGGGCGGATGTGAAAGATCGCCTACCGCTACTTCGTCAGAAGAAGTTCTACAGTCAAACACGCTATGGTTATGCACGTGGCGATGAAGCGCGCAACTACGTTGAAAACATTCGTCGTTACTATCAGAGTATTATTGGCCATGTGGACAAGCAGCTTGCGGAACAAGCTGAACAAGAATTGACGACCGACGGACTGATTGTGATACCGCCACTGCCTCCTGTATCAGGCGCAGTCTCTGCAGCAGAGTCCACGATAAGTGATGCTCAGACCTCAGTAAAACCCGCTGTAGGTGGTAATACGGGTCGTTAACTATTAAGGGTTTCTATACCCAAGTCATTGTGTGCGAAACAAACTGCTTTCGCACACTTGAAATCCAACCAGCAAGGCCTTACATTACTGACTGAGAGCAGCGGGAATGTCGTTCAGACACCTCGTTTTAACACGTTGTTCTGATGCGTTACTCGCTCTCACCTGGCAGGTACATCCGTACCAACCAACACTTGCATACGCTTTGACTACTCATCCTATTGAGTGGTATTCGTGTGTTTGGGACTCCGACAACGCTCCACTAATAAGGACATCGAATACGCCCAGTGCGTAGGGATTTAGATCGGAGAGGTTTACCCGTAGTAAAAGGAGGTTGTTTTATGCTGGCGAAGAAAAGAATCCAGGCTAAACACCTTAATAAGACGGTGGCCGCAAACCGCCGCAGACGTATGATGGCAAACAATAAGAAGAAAGTTATTTGGCGTCATCGTTCGTTTATGCAGCTACTATCTTCGTAGAAGAGACGCTGCTAAGCAAAGACAGCAAGCATCTGCCAAGCAGATGTTTGCTAAATATCCCCGTACAGCCCTTCCATTACTTATCCGTTTTCTGCTCTAACTGCTCCTGCAACTGCTGTTCTTGCCTCTGTTTCTCTTGCTTAGCCGCTTTGATCTCTTTTCGACGACGTTTGAAGAAGGCTTGCAACTGATGACGACACTCTTGCTCAAGCAATCCCGACTCAACATCGGCATAGTGATAAGACGCTTGGCTTTCAAATAGGTTTAATACCGTACCTGCCGCACCTGCTTTCAAATCGGGAGCACCAAACACAACCCGTTTTACTCGGCTATGCAACAGCGCGCCAGCACACATTGGGCAAGGCTCTAAAGTTACGTACAGCGTGGTATCAAGCAGTCGATAATTTTCCAACACCTTGCCTGCTTTGCGGATAACCTGCATTTCTGCGTGAGCACTGGCATCGTGTGCGCCGATAGATTGGTTCCAACCCTCAGCGACGACCTCACCGTCTTTGACTAGCAATGCACCAACTGGGACTTCTCCTTCCGCTTCTGCTAGAGAGGCTAGCTCCATCGCTCGGCGCATGAAAGCATAGTCTTGCTCACTAAACTCAGTTGGTGTCAAAATCGCGGGCGGTGTTAGCTTGTCAGTCATGAGGCTCTCGGTTTAATGCTTCAGATAAATAATCAATCAGGGTTCTTATTTTAGAGGTTAGCATGCGATTTTGCGGATAGAGCGCCCAGATGCCCTCTTGGTCACCACGATAGGGGGTTAGCACTTCAACAAGTTCACCGGCCTCTAGATAAGGCTGCACATAATAGTCGGGAAGCTGGACAATTCCCAATCCTTTTAATGCGGCATCCACTAGCGCGTAACCACTATTGCATTGCACTCTGCCATCAACGTGTATCAACCGTTCTGTACCCTTATCTTCAAAGCGCCAGTATTTGGTTGAACCTCGAAGACACTGATGTCTTTTAAGCTCAGACAAAGTATGCGGCTCACCATGTTTCGCCAGGTAACTCGGACTGGCACAAACAAACATGTGCCGTTCGAGCAGCTTACGCGCCATCATGCTCGAGTCATCAAGCTTACCCAAACGCACGGCAAGATCATAACCTTCTTGCACCAGGTCCATCTTCTGATTCGACAGCACCAAATCCAGATCTATTTGCGGGTATTGCAACAAGAATTCATGCATTAGCGGCGCAATAACTTGCTCACCAAACGTCACAGGTGCGGTCATCTTAATTCTTCCAGTGGGGCTCGCTTGCAGTTGCGTAATGGCAAGCTCAGCCAACATCAAGCCTTCAACTAAGGGTTTACAATGCTGATAGTATGTCGCCCCTACTTCTGTGACTGACACCTTTCTGGTGGTACGCACAAATAGTTTCACTGCGAGCTTGTCTTCTAATGCATTAACTCTGCGGCTGATGTTTGCGACCGAGGTCGAAAGCCGCTCCGCTGCAGCAGTAAAACTCTGCGTCTCTGCGACAGCGACAAACTCATTAATGCCTTCCCAGTTTGCCATAGACAAATCCAACTATTACAAAATAGTAATAGTGTATTTCAAAATTACGTAATTATCACTCTTTAAGAAATAAATATACTGATTGTCATCCGATGCAAACGGGATGAAGTGAACTAACCTTAGTGAGTTAGCCGTTTGTTTTCTTATGTATAGATTCGTGACCTTGGGGCAATAACCTTGAAGTAGTGACCTTGAGGCAATGACCTTGAAACAAAAAGGAAAAACCATGACTGAACAATTTATTAAATCACGCGCTGCTGTCGCTTGGGGTCCAAACCAACCACTAAAAATGGAAGAAGTCGACGTCATGCTGCCAAAAGCGGGCGAGGTACTGGTTAAAATCGTGGCGACTGGCGTTTGCCACACCGATGCATTTACTCTATCTGGCGACGATCCAGAGGGCATCTTCCCGAGCATTCTTGGTCACGAAGGTGGCGGTATCGTTGAAATGGTTGGTGAAGGCGTCACCAGTGTTGAAGTCGGCGACCACGTTATTCCACTATACACAGCTGAATGTGGCGAATGTAAGTTCTGTAAGTCTGGTAAAACTAACCTGTGCCAAGCGGTTCGTGAAACCCAAGGTAAAGGCCTGATGCCAGATGGTACGACCCGCTTCTACAAAGATGGTCAGCCAATTTACCACTACATGGGCTGCTCTACGTTCTCTGAGTACACCGTATTACCTGAGATTTCACTTGCTAAAGTGAACAAAGAAGCCCCGCTTGAAGAAGTCTGTTTACTTGGCTGTGGCGTAACAACGGGTATGGGCGCGGTACTCAACACTGCAAAAGTTGAGAAAGGCGACACAGTGGCTATCTTCGGTCTTGGTGGTATCGGTTTGTCTGCAATCATTGGTGCTCGCATGGCTGGCGCAAGCAAAATCATTGGCATAGACATCAACGAAAGCAAATTCGAGCTTGCTCAGCAACTTGGTGCAACAGATGTGATTAACCCACAGAAGTTTGATAAGCCAATTCAAGAAGTGATCATCGAGATGACTGACGGTGGTGTTGATTACTCTTTTGAGTGTATCGGTAACGTCAACGTGATGCGTCAAGCACTTGAATGCTGCCATAAAGGTTGGGGTGAGTCGGTTATCATTGGTGTTGCCGGGGCAGGTCAAGAGATCTCTACTCGTCCATTCCAACTGGTTACTGGTCGCGTATGGCGTGGTAGTGCGTTTGGTGGCGTTAAAGGTCGCAGTGAACTTCCAGAGATCGTAAATCGCTACATGGCGGGTGAATTTGGGCTGCAAGAGTTCATTACTCACACTATGCCTCTTGAAGAGATCAACGAAGCGTTTGAGCTTATGCACAAGGGTGAAAGCATTCGTTCAGTTATTCACTATTAATTGGTCCTTGGTCCTTGGTCCTTGGTCCTTGGTCCTTGGTCCTTGGTCCTTGGTCCTTGGTCCTTGGTCCTTGAAGTGTAATTTAGGTGTATAGAATGACAATCGAAAATTTGAGCCAAGCAAAAGTGTTTGGTGGTTGGCTCAAGCAATACAGACACAGCTCAAACTCACTCAACTGCCCGATGCGCTTTGCGATTTACTTACCACCAGAGGCAAGTGCTGACAATCCGGTTCCGGTCCTTTATTGGCTATCAGGTTTAACCTGCACCGATGAGAATTTCATGCAAAAAGCAGGGGCATTTCGTGCTGCCGCTAAGCTTGGTATTGCTATCGTCGCACCGGATACCAGCCCTCGCGGAGAAGGGGTACCTGACGATCCAGAAGGTGCCTACGATTTTGGACTCGGTGCTGGCTTTTATGTCAATGCTACTCAAGCGCCATGGAGTCAGCATTACCAAATGTACAGCTACATCGTCGATGAACTGCCAATGCTAATTGAAGAACATTTTCCGGTAAGCAGCGTACGTTCCATTTCTGGACATAGCATGGGTGGGCACGGCGCACTGACCATTGGTTTAAAGAACAGTGAACGCTACCGCTCTATCTCTGCATTTAGTCCAATCAGCAATCCAATGAACTGCCCTTGGGGACAAAAAGCGCTCAGCCAATATCTAGGGAACAACACCGAAGATTGGAAACAATACGACAGTGTTGAACTACTGCAAGCGGTACAAGCCACACTACCTATCTTGGTGGATCAAGGTGAAGATGACGGCTTCTTGCAAGAGCAGCTCAAACCTGAGTTACTGCTTGCCGCAGCCGAAAGCTCAGGCAGTGATGTCAAGCTTCGCATGCAGCCGGGTTACGATCATAGTTACTTCTTTATCCAAAGCTTTATTGATGACCATTTACGTTTTCACGCTGGATTCTTAAAAGACTAGAGAATAAGAGTGACGGGATTTAAACCCCAGAAGCTAAAAACAAAAAGCCCGCCTAGGCAATCTGCCAGGCGGGCTTTTTAATATCTTACGTTAACTTACATAGTGTAAGTGTATGGCGCTTGGATACCTAGAGGAATACCTAGAGCCCAGTAAGCTAGCAAGAAGATAGTCCAACCAATCAGCATAGCGATTGAGAATGGCATCATTAGAGAAGCTAGTGTGCCGATACCCGTAGACTTCACGTAGCGTTGGCAGTAAACCACAACTAGTGGGAAGAATACCATCAATGGAGAGATGATGTTCGATACAGAATCACCAACACGGTAAGCCGCTTGAGATAGCTCAGGAGAGATACCAACCGCCATTAGCATTGGAACTAGGATTGGACCAATCAGTGCCCATTTCGCTGATGCCGAGCCAACCAGTAGGTTAACAAATGCAGTCAGTAGAATCATACCCACGATAGTCGCCTGACCGGGCAGGTTCATCGCTTTCAGACCTTCTGCACCATAAAGTGCAAGCATAGTACCGATGTTTGACTGACCAAATGCAGATAGGAACTGTGCACAGAAGAACGACATAACAATGTATGCGCCCATCGTTGCCATTGTGTCTGACATCGCTTTGATGACATCATTGCTTGTCTTGAACGTGCCCGCAACGCGGCCGTATACGTAGCCTGGGATGATGAACAAGATAAAGATCAATGGAACGATAGACTTCATTAGCGGTGCAGAGAACGCTGTAATTTCACCCTCTGGAGAACGAAGCGCTGAAGTCTCTGGAATAATCGCAGCAACAAGCAGTGCGATACCCGCCATCATGGACCAACCTGCTGCGCGGAACGCTTTCGATTCTGTCTCTGTGAACGTACCTAGATCTGGTGCTTCTTCCGCATCTTCATCAACAGGTGTGTTTACTAGGCGTGGCTCAATGATTTTCTCAGTCACGTACCAACCGATAGCAACAATGATCACTGAAGATAGACCAGTAAAGAAGATGTTTGCTAGTGGGTTAACGATGTATTCAGGATCAAGAACCTGAGCAGAAGTTTGTGTGAAACCTGCTAGTAGTGGGTCGATACCTGAAGGGATGAAGTTTGCAGAGAAACCACCTGATACACCAGCAAACGCTGCTGCAATACCTGCTAGAGGGTGTCGACCCGCCGCGTGGAAGATGATACCGCCTAGAGGAATCACCAGAACGTAACCTGCATCCGCCGCGGTGTGCGATACGATCGCAACAAGAATCAACATCGGAGTTAACAGTTTTGCTGGCGTGAAGTTCAGCATCTTCTTAAGACCAGTTGTGATGAAGCCTGAAGAGTCAGCAACACCTACACCTAGCATCGCAACCAGTACGATACCCAGTGGCGCAAAGCCTGTGAACGTCGTTACCATGTTAGCAAGGAAGCTTGCTAGTGCTTCACCTGTTAGAAGGTTAGTCACTTCTAGAGGTGTGCCGGTGCGTGGGTTAATCAGATCGAAACTGACGTTAGACAAAAGTGCTGATGCAACCCAAACAATAACGAGTGCCCAGAAAAACAGGATAGCAGGATCTGGGATCTTGTTACCCGCTTTCTCAATAAAGTTTAAAAAGCGATCCATTCCAGTCGGCTTTGGAGCTGGTGCTTGATTAATCGATTGGTTACTCATGGTAACTCCGTGTGTGTGATGTTGTTATTTGTGAATCTCAAGGCAAATATCACGATGAGATAAAATCTGCGTGACTATTTTATTTAAAAAAGTTGAAAATAGTAGATAATTCGGAACTTTTTCCATATTTGTAGACTTATTTTGCAAAAACTACCGATTACCATAACATTTAACCAACAACACTTAGCACAATAGCAAAACAATTATCTAACTAGCACGCAAAATGCCCGACATTATAAAGATAGCTTATAAATTAAACACAACCTAAAGGGAGTAAGAGGTGCAACGGAGAAATACAGGTAGGCCTGTTTCTGCATCATTTTAAAAATCAGGAGATTAACCGCGAAGACGACGCTGATAAAAAATTAACACGTCTTATGTTGGATAGTGACGCCAGTAGCGCTAGTCAAACTCACTGTAACGGGAAATTTGGGTGGTCAAACTCAGACGACGGGATTCGCCGAGTCGGTCATTCCAGTCTACATCGACTTGAACCGTTTTGACATTACCATCCATAGAAGTGGTGGGAACTCGCCAAGTTACGCTATAAGGTGGGTGGTTTTCAGAACCAGAGACGATGTCAGTATCGAAATCCGCCACCAACATATCTGAAGTTGTACTATCTGCACCGCGCGTTCGAAACCATTCTAGCTTCGCCTCTGCTAGCCCCAATGCTTGAATACTGTGGTAGGCATAATCAGAACGCTGCTCAATATACGCCTGCATCTTCACCAAGCCCAGCGCCCCAACCCCAACAAGGCAAATGGCGATCATGACTTCGACAAGACTAAATCCACGCTGTTTAGAAATCACGCCAAGCTCCTTTTTTCCAGGTGAATAGTGAAGATGAACCTTGCGCGTCGCGAATTACATCGCGGTTATAATGAAACGACAATGAATCCCTAAACAATGAAGCATGACTGGTCTTCGGATAATCAAAGAACACCCCTCCAGAAATGTTGAAGCTGCCGCCTTGATAGTAAGCCGCAGAACCATAGTCTTCGGGGAAATGAGCGACTGCGCTATCTGAAAGTTCTAGTGCATCCCAAGCCGATTTAGTTGGAGAGAAGTCCTGGTTAAAGTGAAATACCACGCCATTAATTGAGGTAGCTCCGTGCAGCGCTAATAGGCCTTCATGAACGACTAACATCATCGCTTTCTTCGTGCCCTCCTTAGGGTTTAGCGCGGTTTTGATCGAACCCAGCTCATCAGATGAAATAACGCAGGAACCTTCGATCCAGATTTTTAAATTGCCAGCGTTGAGGCTTTTGATGATCTTTGAGCCACACTTCTTAGGCCCCGCGCTTTCGGATGCAGATTTCAGCTCAATCACGGTAAATTCACCACTATCTCTTATCGAGTTGTGATAGCTTGCATCGACACCAAAAAAATCTTTAAAAACATCCAGCTCTGTATCTTTTTTAAAGTCTTGCTTCAAACAAGATGGGCTTGTATCTGACGAACAGTTGGCACTGACCACCGTCATCTCAGCACAATCTTTGTTGTTATGCTCAAAGCCTTCATAAGGACTAATACCATGTATCACACCACTGTTTGTAATCGAGCCATTCGCTTTAAATGAACCACCGAAGCGAACTGCCGTACAATCCCAACGTCCATCCTCCAATTTATTGCCCGGATCAGGTGTCGAGATATTTACCGAGCTTTTTACAACAAAGCTTCCAGTACTTTGAATAGCACCTGGTTTTAAACTGTTAGAAGACGGAATAAATCTGCGACTAACTTCATAAGAACTCATTTTTGCCGATAGAACTACCTCTTTTGTCATCGCGTCAACTGCGAAGCTCGGCGTGATGTTAATTGCGCTATCGCATTTATTGGGCTCTGCTGGAACAGATAAAGTAGGAATAAACTGAGCTAGACCACATTCCACACCTCCTTCCAGGGCCCAATAAGTCTTTCTCGCCTCTACTTCATTTTGAGCACGTTTTATTTCATAAAGAGATGTTTTGTATGCCCCTAACGTAACGATCAAAGCCACTACAAGCAGTAAGCCCGTTGTCATAAGTGTGACGACACCTAGCTGCTGTTTCATTGGCCGTTCCTCACCATGAACTGTCGCGTCAATGATCTGAATACACTAGGGTTACCTCTTAGCTCTGCATCTATGGTTAGATTGATATATTGGTGGGTGGCGCTATTACTCCCTACCGTATTCGTCACCAAAGAAAAATCGTTTACTTTAATAAGGTTAGGTTCAAAAATGGACGTGCAACCTGTTGAGTTAGAGAATGTGGTCGTTTTCGTTCCAGCCGAAATGCTCGTTTTAGCTCGGCAAATTGACAGTTTCCCAACCTCTTCTGAGAACTGCCAAACAACATTCTCAATCGGTGCTTCTCCCCTATCATCTCGATACGCATACTGCGCCACCGCCCCACTCTGCGACACATAAATGGTACTGCTGGCTCCAGAAGGTACCCAGCTTTTACTATCTTCACCATTAAAACCGGCACGGATCATGTCATTCTGAATACGGCGCGCCGTTGTGGCGAGCGCTTGATTGAGTAGTAACAGTTGAGAGCGATCGGATGCGTGGTTTTGCACCGATATGTACAAAGAGCCCACTAGGGAAATCGCCATGATACCCACCGTCGATGCCACCAGCATTTCGATGATAGTGATGCCTTTTTGACGCTTCATCCTAGCAATCCCCTAACCCATATTCACCGCCACTTTGACAAACTTGAACTCGACCTGACGCGGCATGACTTACGATCTTGGCAAACTTGTCACTGCGTGGGTATGGTTTAATAGTGATATTGCCACCCACACGTGCTCCGCCAGTGATGTGGTCGATTTTTAGCTGTTCACTATTAAAATTAAGATCAATGGTTGTGCCATCAAAAGGGGCACCAGACATTGTAAACAACCGCTTTACGTCGCTATCCGAAAGATTCCCCTTGTTTGCCACCACCGCAGTCCAGTTGCCATCCGAAGCCCCTTCCGGCAAGCCTTCAAAATGGATCCATAATGGCTCATTACGCAGTATCGCTTCCGCCTGTGTTTGCACAATTACGCCGTAGAGCTCAAGAGCTGCACGCTCTACTTTGTTTGATTTGGAGACATCGGTGAACGTCGGTGCCATCGCCATCAGGACGATACCCGAGATCAGTACTGTGATGATCAATTCCAAAAACGTAAAGCCGCGAACCATTTCCCAAATTCCTATGAAACTGGTAACAAACAAACCTATCTACTTGCGTTAATCCTAACAGCAGAGAACACTATAAAAGTCTTTTAAAATAGTCGGTTGGATTGACTTAAAATAATGAAATGCAAACAAGGTGGGAGTAGACAAAGAGGTTTGACGTTGATCGAATTATTGATCACGTTAGCCATACTCGGCATTCTGACTTCCGTTGCCTACCCAAACTACACGCAACAGGTGCGAGAAAGTCATCGAATGATCGCGTTGGGTGATTTACTGGAAATGCAGTTAGAGCTAGAACGCACTTATAGTAGCGGCTACAACTTTGAATCTGTTATTTCGGGTGGGCGCTGTACTGTGTGTGAATCGCAGGTCAACCGCTATCAATTTGAGGTAGTGAGCAGCGCTGGCGCCGCCTATACCATAAAGGCTATCGCACAAACGACGACCAGCCAATCTGGCGATGCTTGCCTTGGGGCGGATAAAACAATGAGTTTGACCTCCAATGGCGATGTCGCTCCGCTAGAATGCTGGTAATACAAATATCGTCACATAGAAAAGCAATCGGCCCGCGATAACCTTCGTCATCGCGGGCCGATTCAAATACGTTTAACGAGCAATTAGCTAGTTAAATCATCGAAAAACTTCTTCACACCATTGAAGAAACCTTCTGATTTTGGCTTATGCGTGTTCGCTGCTTCACCGCCGCATGACTCTTCAAATTCATGCAGAAGTTCTTTCTGACGTGTGCTTAGCTTCACTGGCGTTTCAACCACAAGCTTCACGATTAAATCGCCAACGCCGCCGCCACGAACGCCTTTCACACCTTTACCACGCATGCGGAACATACGGCCTGTCTGAGTCTCTTCTGGCACTTTAAGGCTTACACGGCCATCAAGTGTCGGAACTTCAACTTCACCGCCTAATGCAGCTTGAGCAAAGCTTACTGGCACTTCACAGTACAAGTTGTTGCCTTCACGCTCAAAGATGTGGTGCTCTTTCACGTGGACTTGTACATACAAATCACCCGCTGGTGCACCATGCTCACCCGCTTCACCTTCGCCAGATAGACGAATGCGATCGCCTGTATCGACGCCAGCTGGGATCTTAACGTTAAGTGTCTTCGTCTTCTGTACGCGACCTTGACCATGACAGCTGTTACATGGGTCTTTAATGATCTTACCGCTGCCGTTACACGTTGGACAGGTTTGCTGAACGGCAAAGAAACCTTGGCGCATCTGAACTTGACCATGACCATGACAAGTACCACAAGTTTGCGGTGAAGAGCCTTTCTTCGAGCCAGAGCCATCACACGGTTCACACTCGACTAACGTCGGCACTTCGATTTCTTTTGAAATACCACGAACCGCTTCTTCTAGTGTTAGCTCCATGTTGTAACGCAAGTCTGCACCGCGCTGCGCACGATGACCACCGCCACCACGACGACCACCACCGAAGATATCACCAAATACATCACCGAAGATGTCACCGAAATCTGCGCCGCCGCCACCAAAGCCGCCACCGCCCATGCCACCTTGTTCAAATGCAGCATGGCCATATTGGTCATACGCTGCTTTTTTCTGTGGCTCAGTAAGAATTTCGTACGCTTCTTTTACTTCTTTAAACTTCTCAGCCGCCGTCTCATCACCTTGGTTTCTATCTGGGTGATACTTCATCGCAAGACGTTTATACGCCTTCTTGATGTCGCGCTCTGATGCGTCACGATCAACGCCTAATACTTCGTAAAAATCACGTTTTGACATATTGCTTGTTACCAATTACTTCGACAAACAGCCCGACGCTGTTTGGGGATTGTATCGTTCTAGATAAGGATTTTGGTCCTTGGAGGTAGTTTCCTTATCTAGAGCGACAGTGTCTACAAATTTGCGGGCGTAAAGGTTACCCCAAACGCCCGCAACAATCATTTTTCGAGAACCCAGCTCACTGAATTCTCTAAGCCATAAAGTCCAAGCTCAAGGAGGAAACGCGCAGTTTGCTTAGTTTTCATAGAGAAAGCGAAAATGAGCATTTCCGACGCCGAGATTGGGCTTTATAGCGACGAGAAATTATTTTTTCTCGTCTTTTACTTCTTCGAACTCAGCATCAACAACATCGTCGTCTTGCTTAGGCTGTTCGCCAGCTTCAGCGCCAGCACCTTGTGCTTGAGCTTGTTGCTGTGCGATTTCCATTAGCTTCTGAGCCGCTGCCATTAGCGCTTGAACTTTCGCGTCAATCGCTTCTTTGTCTTCACCTTTACGAGCTTCTTCTAGCTCAGTGATCGCTGCTTCAATCTTCTCTTTCTCTTCTGCAGGTAGCGCTTCACCAGCTTCTTCTACTTGCTTACGAGTACCGTGAATCATTTGGTCTGCTTGGTTACGTGCAGCTGCTAGCTCTTCGAACTTCTTGTCCGCTTCTTTGTTAGCTTCTGCTTCTTGTACCATTTTCTCGATGTCTTCATCGCTCAGGCCGCCAGATGCTTGGATAGTGATCTTCTGCTCTTTACCCGTCGACTTATCTTTCGCAGATACGTGCAGGATACCGTCCGCATCTAGGTCGAAAGTTACTTCGATTTGAGGCATACCGCGAGGTGCAGCTTGAATGCCTTCTAGGTTGAATTGACCTAGAGACTTGTTGTACATCGCTTGCTTACGCTCACCTTGAAGAACATGGATAGTTACCGCGTTCTGGTTGTCTTCTGCTGTAGAGAAAACTTGGTTCGCTTTCGTTGGGATAGTTGTGTTCTTCTCAACTAGCTTAGTCATTACGCCGCCCATCGTCTCGATACCTAGAGACAGAGGAGTAACGTCTAGTAGAAGTACGTCTTTAACATCACCAGCAAGTACACCACCTTGAACTGCAGCACCCATTGCTACTGCTTCGTCAGGGTTCACGTCACGGCGAGCTTCTTTACCGAAGAACTCAGCAACCTTAGCTTGAACCATAGGCATACGAGTCTGGCCACCAACTAGGATTACGTCGTTGATGTCGCTAACAGATAGGTCAGCGTCAGCTAGAGCAACTTTTAGTGGCTCAAGAGAACGTTGTACTAGGTCTTCAACTAGAGATTCTAGTTTCGCACGAGTCACTTTTACGTTCATGTGCTTAGGACCAGTTGCATCTGCAGTAACGTAAGGTAGGTTTACGTCAGTTTGAGAAGTAGAAGAAAGCTCGATCTTCGCTTTTTCTGCTGCTTCTTTAACACGCTGCATTGCTAGTGGATCGTTCTTAAGGTTGATACCTTGTTCTTTCTGGAACTCTTCAACTAGGTAGTTGATCATGCGGTTATCGAAGTCTTCACCACCAAGGTGCGTATCACCGTTAGTTGCTAGAACTTCAAATGTTTTCTCGCCTTCAACTTCGTCAATCTCGATGATAGAGATATCGAATGTACCACCACCAAGGTCGTAAACTGCGATAGTACGGTCGCCGCCTTTTTTATCAAGACCGTAAGCAAGTGCAGCTGCTGTTGGTTCGTTGATGATACGTTTAACTTCTAGACCTGCGATACGGCCAGCATCTTTCGTTGCTTGACGCTGTGCATCGTTAAAGTAAGCAGGAACTGTGATAACTGCACCAGTGACTTCCTCACCTAGGAAGTCTTCAGCAGTTTTCTTCATTTTCTTAAGTACTTCAGCAGATACTTGAGGAGCCGCCATTTGTTGGCCTTTTGCTTCTACCCATGCATCACCGTTGTCAGCCTTAACAATTTTGTAAGGCATGATTTCGATGTCACGCTGAACTTCTTCGTCTTCAAAACGACGACCGATAAGACGCTTAATAGCAAATAGCGTGTTCTCTGGGTTTGTAACTGCTTGACGTTTTGCAGGTTGACCTACTAGCGTTTCGCCGTCTGTGTATGCGATAACCGATGCGGTTGTACGCTCACCTTCAGCATTTTCGATTACGCGTGGTTTGTCACCGTCTAGAACAGCAACACAAGAGTTAGTAGTACCTAAGTCAATACCAATGATTTTACCCATCAGGCTATCTCCGAATAATTCTATTGTTTCGTTTGCTGCCTCAGTTTGAGGCTGAGAGCCGACAATTTGCCCGCTCGCAATAGGTTTGTTTTCTGTATGACCCATAGATAAGGGCGTCAAAATGCTTTTCAAGGGAAAAAGTGAAAAAAGTTTAAGTTTTTTCTGTTGTCATGGTGCATCTGAACATCATTTGCACCCACTGCCTAACGTTGTAATTGCTTGAAAAATAAAAAACGGAGCCATCATTGGCTCCGTTTATCATCTAGAGAAACTATTTTTAATTACGCACGGCTCTGGGCAAGCACTGCGTCAGCATCTTGCTGTGCTGGTTCACCAATTTCACCTTCGCTACCAGCAACAATTGTGTTCACGGCAGTGTCACCAACAACGTTTGAGCTAGTACAGAACATATCGTTGATACGGTCAACAGCAGCAACAATGGCTAAGCCTTCTGGTGGCAAGCCTAGTTGGTGAAGGATAACACCAATCATAACCACGCCGCCGCCTGGTACACCACCAGCACCAATTGAAAGTAGTAGTACCGTAAAACCTAGAGTAAACAAATCGCCCATTTGGATAGGCTGACCAAAGGCATTAGCAATGAAGATAGCTGCGATAGCGATGTAGATAGACGCACCAGCCATGTTCATGGTCGCACCTAGTGGTACACCAAAACCTGCTACAGATTTAGACACTCCAATCTTGTCTGTCAAAGTACGCATAGTCACAGGAATCGTCGCGTTAGAGCTTGCCGTTGATAACGAGAACAGAACCTGCTCACGAGTCGCGCGGATAAACTGTGCTGGCGTCATTTTCGTCGTTGCGCCAACCATAAGTGGGTAAACCACAAAGATCCACAGAACAAGAATACCCACAACCAGTGCCACATAACCCGCTACCGATGCTAGCGTGTTGGCATCAAGCGTTGCACCAAGCTGAATCATCAATGCGAATACACCGTATGGCGCTAGGCTCATTACAAGACCAATTAGCTTCATCATCACGTCATTCGCTACTTTGAATGCGTTGATAGCAGGACCGCCTTTCTTATCCAGAGCCTGAATAGCTAGACCTGTCAGAATCGCCATAAAGATAATTTGTAGCATGTCACCGTTAGCAAACGCCTGAATTGGGTTGCTCGGTACAATGTTAGTGATCATTGAGAAGATATCAGGCGTCGTCGTTGACGTGATCTGAACAGCTTGAGCCACTGTGCCGCCTAGGTTAGCACCAGCACCCGGCTGAACGACCATACCGATAGCAAGTGCAAAAGTAATCGCGATCACTGTATTAAGAATATAAAGCGCAAAGGTTTTGCCGCCAAGACGACCGAAAGAGTTGATGTCTTTAAGTTCTACGATACCGCAAACAATAGAAACGTATACCAATGGTACAACGAGTAGTTTAATTAATGAGACGAACATGCCGCCTACGCCTTCTGCAAAACCAAGTAGATATTGGTCAAAAAGGCTAACACCTGCGAAAAGGTATTGAATCGCTGTACCAATCAAAAGGCCAGCAAATAGACCTACAAAGATCTTTTGGGATAGTGATTTATTCATTCAAAAACTCCAGAATGTTGTGTTTAGTCCCTGCATTTTTATAGTTATTTGCTTTCTTATTGTTAGAAAGCTCAGGGGATATTACAGATCTGAAGTCAAAATAAAAGCATAAATTTTACATTTCCTTATCCATTTATTAAAGTTTATAACTCCAAACATTAAGAAAAAACCAGAATAATAAACCAAAAAAAATGAAGCCAATAAGGCTTCATTTTATAGAACAGGCAATTTCGTTGGGATAAACCTCTAGTGTCAACCCCTAGAAATAATCTGCTACTTTGACACCATTACCATGGCAGGACGGATAACACGGCCATTTAGCTCGTAACCCTTTTGCATAACAAACATGACGGTATTTGGCGCGTGATCTGCACTTTCCTGAATAGACATTGCTTGGTGCTGCTCAGGGTTGAATGCTTCACCTTCGGGATTGATCTCTTTTAGGCCAAACTTAGCAACCACATCAACAAACGTCTTGTGCGTCATTTCAACACCTTCAACGATCGGTTTTACCGCTTCGTTTTCAGCATCTGCGGCTGCGATTGCACGCTCTAAGTTATCAATCACGGGTAGCAGTTCTTCAGCGAACTTGTTCAGCGCGTACTTACGAGCTTTGTCAATTTCTTGCTCTGTGCGACGACGCATGTTTTCAACATCTGCTTTCGCGCGTAGAACAGAATCTTGCTGCTCTTTCACTTTCGCTTCGCTAGACAGTAGCGCCGCTTCTAGTTGAGCAATCTTAGCTTCTTGAATGTCTTGCTCGGATTCTTCGTTCCATTCCACGTCAGCGTCAGAACCTACCACCTCTGCATCTTCCTGTTTTGCTTCCGCTTCTTGGGTGTTTAGCTCTTCTTGGTTTACCTTATTTTCTTCGTTGCTCATGGTCTCTCCGGAATACTCGCTTCAAGGCAATGCATAATACGACTCACCCACAATTCTTAGGAACTAAATCGCACCAAACACTGCATATATACATACTTTGGGTATATTATGGGGATGAAGATTTGTGATTCAAGCACTAATAGTTTGGAAGTGATATGAAAAAACCCTTTGAGGTGATCGCCATCATAGGTAAACCTCGAGCTCAGCAAGCCATTCAAACCCATAAAGAGCTGTTTTTGTGGCTCACCTCGAAAGGCTACAAGGTTCTTGTCGATGATCGTCTTATCGATATTCTTGTCGACATCCCAAGGCAGCACTTCTATAGCTTAGTTCGTATCGGGCGAGAAGCCGACTTGGCTATTGTGGTTGGCGGCGACGGAAATATGCTTGGTGCGGCTCGTGTATTGTCTCGATTCGATGTGGCCGTGATTGGTGTCAATCGCGGCAACCTTGGCTTTCTTACAGATCTAAATCCTGAAGGCTTTGAAACCGCGCTCGAATCTGTTCTCAAGGGTGAATACCTTGAGGAGAAACGTTTTCTCTTAGAAGCAGAAATTCATCGGCACGGGCAAATAAAAAGTCATAACGCAGCACTCAATGAAGCGGTTCTTCACCCCGGACAAGTGGCGCACATGATCGAGTTTGAAGTCTATATTGATGACTCATTCGCATTCAGTTTGCGCTCTGACGGGCTTATCTTGTCAACGCCAACAGGCTCCACGGCATACTCGCTCTCCGGCGGCGGCCCTATTTTATCATCACAACTCAATGCAATCTCATTGGTGCCGATGTTCCCACATACCTTGTCGAGCCGCCCATTAGTGGTCGATGGCAACTGCCGTATTAAGCTAGTGGTGTCTCCTGATAACCGTGGTACACAAGAAGTCAGCTGCGATGGACAAATCTCACTACCTGTATCGCCTGGTGACGAAATCCACATCTATCAAAGCCCGAACGCGCTAAAACTGATCCATCCAAAAGACTATAGCTACTATCACGTGCTGCGAAATAAGCTCGGATGGTCGAGTAAACTGTTTTAAGCAAATCAGATAGATAACCTTCATTCCAATCGATAGCCTCAATGTTGCCATTGAGGCTTATTTGTATCTGCCGGTTAAA
This sequence comes from Vibrio sp. CB1-5, assembly GCF_059412285.1. Classification (NCBI taxonomy): domain Bacteria; kingdom Pseudomonadati; phylum Pseudomonadota; class Gammaproteobacteria; order Vibrionales; family Vibrionaceae; genus Vibrio; species Vibrio sp. CB1-5. The sequence goes on from NZ_JBJHPB010000008.1 coordinate 120,161, forward strand.
CTCCAGCCTTATCGAACAAATAATCAGCAACAGTGCGTCCTGTCACATAAAAATTTACCTGTGCAACTTTACTGTATAAAGAAACAGTATATACTGAACTTACATACAGTAGTGTTCATTTAAACAGGTAACTAAAAATGCTGTCTCATCTAAGTGTTAATAATTTTGCTATCGTAAAATCGCTGCAGTTAGAACTATGTACAGGTATGACAACCATCACTGGCGAAACTGGCGCAGGTAAATCCATTGCTATCGATGCGCTTGGGCTGTGTTTAGGTGGCCGTGCCGACGCTGGCGCCGTACGTGCTGGTGAAGACAAAACCGAAGTCACTGCCGCATTTGCGATTGAGAACAATCAACAAGCGACACGCTGGCTCGAAGATAATGACCTGTTTGATGGCACTGAATGTATCTTGCGCCGCACCATTACCAAAGAAGGCCGTTCGCGCGCTTTCATTAATGGCAGTCCGGTTCCACTGTCGCAGCTTAAATCACTTGGTCAATTACTGATAAACATCCATGGTCAGCATGCGCATCACCAATTAATGAAGAGCGATTATCAGCTTAGCTTGCTTGACCAATACGCGGGCCACACCGCACTGCTTAAACAGGTTCGTTCAAAATACCAGACCTGGCGTAGTGCCGATATTGCACTCACCAAACTGAAAGAGAACAGTGCTAACAACCTGGCTCAGTTGCAGTTGCTCGAATATCAGATAAAAGAGCTCAATGAGCTAGCGATTGGCGAAGACGAATTCCCCGATCTTGAACAAGAGCACAAGCGTTTATCCAACAGTGGTGAATTGGCTGTGACATGCCAACAAGCCATCGACATCATTTATGAGGGTGATGAAGTCAACGCACTGGCTATGCTACAAACTGCCAGCAGTAAACTTCTACAGCTTGCAGAGCTCGACGTGAGCCTAACACCACTTCCTAACATGATTGAAGAAGCCATCATCCAAATTGAAGAAGCCAATACCGAGCTTCGCAATTATCTCGACAAGATTGATGTTGATCCTGAGCGTATGGCTTATGTGGAAGAGCGTTTTTCTAAAATTATGTCACTGGCACGCAAGCACCATGTGATACCGGAAGAGCTATACCAGCATCATCAAGACTTGCTCGCGCAAATCGAAGCACTCGATTGCTCAGACGAAAAAATGGCAGAAATGGAGCAAGAGGTGGCGAGTCACTTTGACGCCTACGTAAGAGCCAGTGAAAAGCTAAATAAATCCCGTGGACGCTACGCAAAAGAACTCAATAAGCTGATTTCCCAAAGCATGCATGAGCTGAGTATGGAGAAAGCCAAATTCGCCATTGATGTCGCATTCCAATCTGACCACCCTTCCCCAACTGGCATGGATAGCGTGGTGTTCTTGGTCTCGACCAACCCAGGTCAGCCTATGCAGCCGATCGCCAAAGTCGCCTCAGGTGGTGAACTATCGCGGATTTCCTTGGCTATCCAAGTGATCACTGCGCAAAAAGTCGATACGCCAAGCCTTATCTTCGATGAAGTCGATGTGGGTATCAGCGGACCTACTGCCGCAGTAGTGGGTAAAATGCTGCGTAAGCTGGGTGAATCGACGCAAGTACTGTGTGTGACTCACTTGCCACAGGTTGCCGGTCATGGCCATCAGCAATTGTTTGTTACCAAAACGACTAAAGCCAACAAAACTGAGACCAGCATGCTGACCCTGAACGAGAAAGAGCGAATCAGTGAGCTTGCGCGCCTACTTGGTGGTAGCCAAATCACCGATTCAACACTCGCAAACGCTAAAGAGCTACTCATCGCCGCGTGATTGCACTGCGAGGAGATAGTTCCCTAACAAACCAAGATTAACCGAGGATTGTTGCTTAACTCATAAAACCGAGCTTGAGCAACAATCTTACGCAGACAAGTTTTTACTTCTGGCTCATCCTTGTTTATTATCTTTGCAGTTTCACAAATCGACGTTGTAAATTAAAGCTATGCAATTTAAGAAGTGGTTACTTGCATTACCACTAGCACTCAGTGTGCTGACAGGATGTTCAGTAATAGAAAAAATCGTATATCGCATTGATATCAACCAAGGCAACTTCGTTGAGCAAAGTGCGGTAGACCAGCTGCGTTATGGCATGACCAAAGAACAAGTCCGCTTCGTTCTTGGCTCACCAATGCTCATTGAAAACGGCTACCCGAATACTTGGTACTACATCTACCACGCAACCAAGGGACACGACGACTCTGTTCAGCAGAATCTAGTCGTCAACTTTGACGGTAACGGCGTGTTGGCGTCTATCGCTGGCGACTACGAAGCAAGCGATAACTTCTTCGACGCACTGAACTAGCTCGTTAAAATACAAAAAGCTCGCCTAGGCGAGCTTTTTTCGTTTCTGCAGTAAGCGAAGGTATCAGCTTGCTTCCGCACTTTTTCTAAGTGGCGATGGCTTACCGCCAGTCACCGGATCGGCTTTGCCAGCGTTTTTGGCTTGCTCTGCGCGCTTACGCCTAATTTCTTTTGGATCGGCGAGTAGCGGGCGATAAATCTCAATACGGTCTTTATCTCTTACCGTGGCATCTAACTTCACGTTACGACTAAACACGCCAACCTTATTGGTCGACAAATCGATCTCTGGATACACCGAAAGAACGCCCGACTTTTGGATAATCTCTTCCACCGTCGATTCGTGGTTAACCACCAACTGAAAAACGCGCTGTTCATTCGGCAGGGCATAAACCACTTCTACGTGGATAAGCTGAGCTTCAGCACTCATAGGTGTAGACCTCTTTGGCACGCTTAGTAAACGCGTTCACCATGTTACTCGTGACGTCGTGAAAGATCTTTCCAAACGCCAGTTCAATCATTTTGCTTGAGAATTCGAACTCTAGTTTTAGCTCAACTTTGCACGCCTGATCATCAAGTGGAATGAAAGACCAAACACCTTTCAGCATTTTGAATGGCCCGTCCACCAGCTCCATCAAAATCTCGCTTCCATGCACCAAAGTATTCGCAGTGGTAAATGTTTTACTGATCCCTGCCTTAGAAACGTCAACCGATGCGACCATCGCTGAGTTCGTTGCCTCTAATACACGGGAGCCTGAACAGCCCGGCAAAAAATCAGGATAACTGGCGACATCATTAACCAAGTTAAACATTTGATCAGCGCTAAACATCACGAGCGCCGAGCGAGTCACTTGTTGCATAAAAACTCCCCAAACTAAAAGGTTGCCTCCGATTCTACTGTTAAGCAGCTGTTAGCTCAAGTCACACGCTCATAGCCTTTAATAATCGGGAGGTAACGCGCGCTCACATAAAACAAAAGCTTGGCAAATAAAACCCTTCCCTAAACGCAAAAACTCGCCGTATAATGACGCCATTATGGTAAAGAAGAATTCAAAGAATAAAGCGGGTAGCAATACCATCGCTCAGAACAAGAAGGCTCGCCACGAATTTCACATTCAAGACGAGATCGAAGCTGGTATCGAACTGCAGGGCTGGGAAGTAAAATCCCTACGCTCAGGCAAAGCGAATATCGCTGAGAGCTACGTTTTCCTACGTGATGGCCAGGCTTACATCAGCGGTATGTCAATCATTCCGCTTAACCAAGCATCAACTCACATTGTTGCCGAACCAACGCGCGTACGCAAACTGCTCTTGCACCGCCGCGAACTCGACAAGCTGATTGGTCTCGTTAACCGTGACGGTATGACGCTTGTTGCGACAACTATGTATTGGTCACGTTCTTGGGCTAAGATCAAAGTAGGCGTCGCGAAAGGTAAAAAGCTTCACGACAAACGTGCTGATTTGAAAGAAAAAGATTGGGCACGTGACAAAGCGCGAATCATGAAGAGTAATTTGCGCTAAAACTGACCAGTTAAACTTCGCAGTGCTAGACAGGCCAAGCTTTTCTGGTAACATGCGAAGAACACTTTGGGGCTGATTTAGGATTCGACAGGAATTTTGCAGTCTGAGGTGCATGCCGTGGGGCGGTTGGCCACGTAAAAAGCCGCAAAAAAATAGTCGCAAACGACGAAAACTACGCACTAGCAGCTTAATAACCTGCTCAGAGCTCTCTCGCCCTAGCTTCCGCACGTAAGACGGGGACCAACGAGAGATCAAACCCAAACGCGCTAGCCCGGATTTTCCCACCTGAGAGATGAACGGCGAATTATAATTCAGGTTAGCCATTAACTAGCGTGTCGGTTCGCAGGTTGGTGGTGAATTTAAAGATCGACTAAGCATGTAGTACCAATGATGAATGGTTTTTGGACGCGGGTTCAACTCCCGCCAGCTCCACCAAACGTTTGGAAAGGGAGGTAAATCAACGATTTACCTCCCTTTTTGTATCTAAAATTGCAAAATCTTGGCTGTTTGTACTAAAACTTGGTACTAAACATGCGCTATCTAAAAATCACACCAAATGGAAACTGGCACTTCAGATATCAGATTCCTCCGAAGTCTCGCCACCTGTTTTCTGACCTTTCTGAGGTTAAAAAGTCGTTTGGAAGCTGCGACCGACAGCAAGCTATCATTGAATCTTTAAAACTAGAGCTTCAAATACGTATAGCAATCAATACAAACCAGCCGTTCTCAGTACCTGCTAACTCATCTGTAGCACCTGCTAAACCTGCATTACCTGCAAAATCAAAAGAAACTAGGCTCTCCCCTTCCACAAATACACTTGCTTGCTTAAAGAAGTACCGAGATTCTAAAAAAGACTTGGTGAGCGAAAAAAGTCTAAATATGGCCTATGCCAAGTGCAGCATTGTTCTGTCCTTACTAGATATTGAAGACATCAGAGACATTCGCCGTCTACAAGCCGAAGAAGCTCGTAAGCTGTTAACTCAGTACCCTGTTAATGCAAAAAAGCATAAACAACTAGCTGGGTTAAACGGATTAAAAGTAATAGATGCTAATAAAAAGCACCAACTGCCAACACTAAGTCCTGAAAGTGTTAAAGACTACATCCAAAAATGCTCATCATTCTTTGAGTGGTGTCTACAAATGGAATTGACTGACATCAATCCGTTTAAAGGGATGAGGTTTAAAAAGACCCGCAAAGACAGCGAAGCTAAAAACGCTTACAGCCAAACGGATCTTCAAAAGCTCTTTTCCACAGAAATTCACACTCAGAACAGATACAAGCATCCTCACTACTACTGGTTGCCTCTACTCGGCTTATTCACTGGCGCACGACTCAATGAACTATGCCAACTCTACAGACAAGACATCTTCAAAAAAGAGGGAGTTTGGGTCATTAGAATCGATGACAAGTTTGAAGGACAACGGCTAAAAAACAACAGCAGCCGCAGGTTAGTTCCAATTCACAATAAGTTGTTAGAGCTTGGCTTTATTGAGTATATCAGCAGCGTTCAACATGAGCGTATATTCCCTGCTCTCAAACAAGAGCGTGACGGTTACGGAACCGCAGCATCCAAATGGTTTGGGCGCTTAAAGAGTAAACTGGGGTTTGGGCGTGGTCACGATTTCCATTCATTCCGACATACTGTAGCCACACAGCTTAAAAGTGCAGATGTATCGGTGGTAATAGCAGGTGAGTTACTTGGTCATATGCAAAACAATATTACCTATGACCGTTATGGAAAATCATTCGATATTAACACTCTAAAGCGAGCAGTCGACACTCTTACCATTGATTACTCACCATTCAAAGAGAGCAGTGATTATAAGACGTAAGTATCGTTCAAATACCGCTTCGTGTAGTAAGATATCGAGTAATTCAATACCTCTATGTGAAGAAAAATGAAAATAACATACACAGAAGTACACGATAACCTACGTCAGTTATCGACAAGCATCACGCCTGAATCATACGTATATGATTTCCTTAACTGTTTTGGCACAGCAAAAGCATCGATCACCCGCTTAAAGAAGAAGTTTGCTGATAGCGATGAAGTTATCTCTAACGGACAAATTCACTTTAAGAAAGCCAGCAGTAACCTAGAGCAAGAGCTTGATGCACTGTCACAACAAAAGTCACTCAAGAAGAACAAGATCCGCTTTGTTTTTGTTACTGATTTTAAAACCGTATTTGCTCGTGATGTAAAAGCTGACGACACGATTCAACTCAAAATTGAAGAATTACACGATGAGTTCGAGTTCTTCTTACCCCTAGCAGGAATGGAGCGTGCTAGCCTAGCTACAGAATCAGTGGCTGACGCTAAAGCAGCCGAGAAAATGGCAAAGCTTTTTGACTTACTAAAAGTCGAAAATGCTATCGAAACCGAAGAACAGATCCACGCAATGAACGTGTTTCTGTCTCGTGTGTTGTTCTGCTTCTTTGCGGAAGATACTGGGATATTCGCCAAAGATCAGTTTACTAAAACACTCGGCTCGCTTTCACACGATGATGGTTCTAATGTTCATACAGTGATGGAAGAGCTGTTTACCATTCTTGACACTACTAATCGTGAAAACTGCTCAAATAATTTCAAATCTTTCCCTTATGTAAATGGTGGATTGTTTGCTGAGAAGATTTCGATTCCTCACTTTAATACTCGATCTCGTAGGGCACTTATCGAGTGTGGCTCGTTAGACTGGTCTGCTATCAACCCTGATATTTTCGGTTCAATGATACAAGCCGTTATGGACGTAAAAAAACGTTCAGAGATGGGAATGCACTACACGTCTGTTCAAAATATTATGAAGGTATTAAGCCCTCTGTTTTTGGACAAGCTAACCGAGGAATATCTAAAAATCCTAGATACTGACGTTAAAGATGAAACCAAGGTCAAAAACCTAAAAGCCCTTTGTGCAAGACTATCAAAGATAAAAATCGGAGATATGGCTTGTGGTTCAGGTAACTTCCTGATCATTGCGTATAAGGAGCTACGTCAGCTAGAGATGAAGATCCTTAAAGCGATTCGCCACCTCGAAGGTGCTGACGATCAAATGAACCTTATGTTCGGTGCTCCACAGTGTGGAATTTCCCTCGGTCAGTTCTATGGCATTGAGTATGATGATTTTGCTTGTAGTATTGCAATACTCTCTCTTTGGCTTGTTGAACACCAAATGAATCAACAGTTCAATGAAGAGTTTGGGGCTAGTGAAGCTACACTACCTCTAAAATCGTTCAATAACATTATTCACGGAAATGCTCTACGTATCGACTGGAACGAAGTGATGCCAAACGAGGGGGAAGTTTATATCGTTGGCAACCCGCCCTTTTTAGGATCTTCAATGCAAGAAGACTGGCAAAAGAAAGATATGGAAGAAATGCTTTCTAAAATACCTTCTTTTAGAAAGCTAGATTATGTTGCTTGTTGGTTTTATAAGGGTGCTGATTATATCAAAGGCTCTCAAGCAGAGTGCGCTTTTGTTGCAACCAACTCGATATCCCAAGGCGAACAAGTACCGATTTTATGGAAAGATATTCTTGGAAATTCAATAGACATCATTTTCGCTCATAAATCGTTTCTGTGGTCTAATAATGCAAAAAGCAAAGCCGCTGTATTCTGCGTTGTAATTGGCTTATCAAGTCATGGTGCTAGAAATGAGAAGTACATCTTTGAAAATGGGATAAGAGTTACTACAAGTTCAATCAACCCCTATTTAGCTCCTACTGAAATTATTTTTGTTGAGCCTAGTTCTACTCCAATTTTTACCCCGTTAAAAATGGTGAAAGGGTGTCAACCTACTGATGGTGGCAACCTCATTCTATCTACTGAAGAGAAGGATGAGTTGGTCAGAGAATACCCTCAAGCATCAACCTATATCAAGAAGTACATTGGTTCGGATGAATTGATAAACGGAAAGGTAAGGTGGTGCATATGGATTGAAGATGAACAGTTAGAAGAAGCGTCTAAGATAGCTCCTATTGCACATCGAATAGATGAAACAAGAGCAATGAGGTTAGCAAGTAAAAAGGCTCAGACTAGAAAAGCCGCATCTTCAGCCCACCACTTTGATGAGGATCGATATCAATATAAATCAGGTTTATTCATACCAAGGGTTTCATCAGAAAACAGAAACTATATTCCTATGGATTTCCAAGATGCCAATACAGTTGGTAGCGATGCTAACTTTGTTCTTTATGGATGCTCAAAACCTATCTTTGCATTTCTAACATCAATCCATCATAACCTATGGGTTAAGTCGGTAGGTGGAAGATTAAAACAAGATCCCCGTTACTCTAACACGCTGTGTTTTAATACATTCCCAATACCTACTCTAAATGCTGATGAAGAGAACCAACTCTGCCAAGCTGCTAATCGTATCATCAGAGAGCGAATAATAGATGGAGGCACATTAGCACAACTATATGACGTTAAAAAAATGCCAACTGACCTACGTAATGCTCACGATGACTTAGATGCCTTTGTGGATTCACTATACCAAAAAGCCACAAATCGCTCGAAGCCTATCACTACTGACGCTGAACGTCTTGAAGTGCTATTCAAAATGTATGCTGAAATGAAGGAGCAACAGTAATGACTACAAACTTTGTTGAAGTTACATATCAAACAAGCTCCGATAGCGTAAATACCAATACTATGGGTATGAGGGAGATGCAGGCACGAGCTTATGAAGCTCGTCAGTCTCAATACCTATTGCTGAAGTCACCGCCAGCATCTGGTAAGTCTCGTGCATTGATGTTCATTGCTCTTGATAAAATGCACAACCAAAACATCAAGAAAACGATCATTGCCGTACCTGAAAAGTCCATTGGTGGATCGTTCTCAGATACTGACTTATCAACTTACGGCTTTTTCGCTGACTGGACAGTCAAAAAAGAAAACAATCTATGTATAGACGCTAGCGATACATCAGGCACTTTCAAAAAGTTTATGCAGTCAGGTGATGATGTTCTCGTTTGTACTCATTCAACATTGCGCAATTCGTTCAAATCTCTTGAGCCTTCAGATTTCAATGATTGTTTAATCGCAATTGATGAGTTTCATCACCTGTCGGCAAATGACGACAACATTCTAGGCGGTGTTCTACAAGCTCTAATGAACTCCTCTAACGCACATATTGTTGCAATGACAGGTTCTTACTTCCGAGGCGATGCAGAGCCTGTTTTGCTTCCAGAGTATGAGAATCGATTTGATAAGGTGACTTACAACTACTACGAACAGTTAAACGGTTATAAGCACCTAAAATCATTGGGCATTGGCTACCATTTCTATCAAGGATCTTATCTATCTGAGATCGAGCAAGTTCTTGATACTGATAAAAAAACCATTCTTCATATTCCTAACGTTAACTCAATGGAATCAACAGGCAATAAGTACCAAGAAGTCGACCATATCATTGACTCAATTGGTGAAATTATTGACGACCGAAACATTGATCCAAAAGCTTATGACGCAGGGGTAATTTTCGTTGAGCGAAAAACTGATGGGAAAATTATTCGTGTAGCTGACTTGGTTAATGACAACCCTAAAGAGCGTGAAAAAATCCAAGGTTTTCTCCGTGATATATCCAGTGTTGATGATATGGATCTCATCATTGCACTTGGCACAGCGAAAGAAGGCTTCGACTGGGCGTATTGTGAACACTCGTTAACCATCGGATACAGAGGTTCACTGACTGAAATTATTCAGATTATCGGGCGATGTACCCGTGACTCAGAAAACAAGACTCACGCTCAGTTTACCAACCTCATTGTAAACCCTGATGTTAGTGACACTCTGATCAAAGATTCCGTAAACAATATGCTAAAGGCTATTACTTGCTCTTTGCTAATGGAGCAAATCTTGGAGCCAAGGCTTAATTTCCGCTCTCCGCAGTCTAAAGAGAACTCTGACGATAGCATTAACAGAGACAAGTTCGACAACGACTATCAGAAAGAGCAAGAAGCACTCAAGAAATTAAATGAGCAGAAAAAATCAGGGACAGTTGAAATTAAAGGATTTGCGGAACCTTCTACTGAAAAAGTTAAGCAGATCATTCAAGAAGATATGACTGAACTACAAGCTGCTGTATTGCAAGATAATGTTATGCAGAAAGCAATGGCAGGCAGTATTGATGCTGAAGTAGCAAACCGAGTCCACCTACCTCGAATAATTGAAGAGAAGTTCAAAGGTATGGGATTATCTGACCAAGAGGTCGAAGAGATCCGTCAGCATTTCGTTGCAGAGGCACTGATAAAGCCCTCTCGTATTAAAGAGAAACAAAATGGTGACGGTACAACTTCTCGATTTATCGAAATGGCGAATAAGCAATTCGACTTAGATAATTTAAGTGTTGACCTCATTGATTCTTGTAACATCTACGAGAACGCTTTTGATGTGTTGTCAAAATCTGTTGATGCTCCTGTTCTTAAAGCAATCAAGAACGAAATTGACTCACAGAAAATCACCATTACTAAAGAAGAAGTTCTCATCCTCTTCAAAGAACACAAAATTGAAGAGTTTATGGCTACCCATCAACGTAAACCTTCCTTAGAGTCAAATGATCCTCTGGAAAGAAGGCTTGCAGAAGCAATTGTTTTTGTTGAACAAATGCGTCAGCAACATGGGAGATAAGAGATGGATGATTTGTCATTTCTCGATGCTGTGTTAAATGCAGACAAGTATGGCTGGATATCTAAGCCTAAAGAGAAAACAAAAGCGGTTAAATCTACCGAATTGGATAGTTTTCTAGAAATCATTGAGTTTTATCGTGAACACCAAAGAGAACCGAATGAATCAGGGGATATGATCGAGTTTAAACTAAGCATAAAACTCGAAAAAATCAGAGGCGATATCGGTAGCCACGAATCCTTGAAAGAATATGATGAGTTCAACTTGTTAGGTGAAAGTGGTAGCTCTGAAGAGGTGTTAGTTCAGGAAGTAGAAGAGTTTGATACGCTCGAAGATATATTGAACTCAAAACTACTAGAACAACTATCCCCATCGAGTTCTGTTTCAACAAGCATTTTTGATATTAAAAATGTAACTGATCCTGAGCGTATTCGGGAACGCAAAAAGGCGGAACAAGTTGGGCAAACAATGCCTTGTCCAAACTTTGATGTTTTCGACCCGCTTTTCAAGGATGTTCACAAAGGGTTAACGTCTGAGACGAAAGGCTTAGGTACTATCGCAGAATCAGAATTATCCGTATTTGAGTTCCAAGAAGGTAATTTCTATCTGCTCAAAGGAATGTTGTTATTCATTGATCATATGAGTGAAGTATTTCGTGGCACTGATCGAGACGATAGACGACTACTCATTATTTTTGAAAATGGCACTCAATCTACAATGCTGCTCAGATCCTTAACCAAAAGGATACGAGAAGATGAAGGCGCTAAACGAATATTAAATACTGATGGTTCGGTGTTTAACGCAAAACGTGTGAAATCTGCGGAAGAGTCAGATCCTCGAATGCAGATATACTCTCAGTCGAAATCTACTGGTTACATATACATTGCAAAAACTAACAAGCCCGATTTAAGAGATAAGTACAAACATTTGTACAAAATAGGTTTAACTAAACGAGATGTTAGCGCCAGATTCAAAGAAGCAGCAAAAGATCCAGCTTTTTTGATGTATAGCGCAGAACAGGTCAAAGTTATCCCTCTGAAGGGACTGAATCTCAACTCAGTGGAAAGTGCATTGCACGCTCTATTTGGGCGAGTCCGTTTAGATATTGATGTTGTAGGAGACGATGGTAAATCATACAAAGCGAAAGAGTGGTTCAATGTGCCAATTCAAGCTATTGATGATGCTGTGACGCTCATACAAGACCTAACAATACATTTATACCGCTATGATCGAGATACTCAAAAACTCGTCAAGCGTTAGATGCTATTCACGCAGAGCTTAAATAGTCGGCTCTGCGTGTATTAGTCTCACCCTTTAGTTTAATTTATATAGTTCATCTAAAGGAACAGATTCAATTAGCTTTTTCGATAGTATCTTGAAAATGTTAGACAGCCTCTCTTCAAGTTCTGCGGCAGACGTAACTTCTTCCGATTGAGACTCACTAATATGATACAAATCTATTGAGCTATTATTTATTTTGAAGAACTTATTCAAGTAATTATACCTACCTTCTTTTTCTTCTATTTCCGAAACTGTGATTAGTCCAGATTTAATACATCCTTCAAAAAATTTTCTTTCAAAAAGCTCTTCTAAATCATGTTTTTTTTGCAGTTCAAATGCTTGTTCGATAACAGTCATAGTTTATTTTAATACTAGTGAAATATTTACCATATTAAAAGGGGATTGGGGAAGCCCCAACAAGATGGACAAAAAACAAGCGCAGCGATTTGTCCTATCTTGAAACCCTACCTACCCATCACATATTTGAATGATGGCATTAATCTTATTATCATCTTAATAAATGATGAATAATTGGACGGTAATAACACAGCCAGTAAAATGGCAAAGCAAGGGGCTTTTTTTACGAGAAAGATACCTAACATCAACAACCCATGCCAATCATAAAAATACTGAAAAAATTATTAGTATTTGTGGGAATCAATTAACAACAAAAAGAATTGCTTTGATGGGCGAGCAATTTAACCTTCGACGAACAGTTAATAGATCCAGAGGTCGTAGGTTAGAATCTTACGCAATGGAATTTTGTCTGACGCTACCAAAGGGATATCGTCCTGATCCTAAATCATGGCGCAACGTAATAAACGATATATGCGCTAATACTCAGAAATATTGCAAGCTCACATCGGAAGAGTTTAAACGATTTAAGTCATGTGTTAGAGCGGTACTGCACCAGCAAGATCAGAGCATCAAAGTCGGAGCTGGTGATCATATTCATTTGATACTTCCAAAGGTAGTTTTTGATGGTGATGATTTTAAGATACTTAAAGAATTACAACGTAAACAGTTTACGAAGATAATAAAAAACATTTATACATCGTCAGTTCTTAAAAACTTTGGCTATAGAATCGAAGATTATTCACCAAAACATAAAAATACTGGTAAAAAGTTAGAAATCTGGAAAGCAAACAAACAAGAACTTGATAGTAATATCACAAAGAACAAAATCCTTCTCCGTATGATTAAGCAGATGGAGAAGTGGTTTTTGGCATTTGAAGAAAAAAATAAAAAACAAATGAACAGACAGTTGAATAGAATTAGAAAATCATACCTACACTGCATAGCTGAAGATATTTTCATTCCTGACTCAACAAGGAATACCATTGTGAAAATAGAGTCATTATCGAATAAAAATATAATCAATTAAATACAGAAACCTCAGAACTGTTATGACAACTCTGAGGTTTCAATATTTTAATATTAATAGCTAGCACAAACTTATTTTCAAAGAGTTTCTAGCTTCCTTCTCTACCTTAATTTTTGGGTTGGTTTTGTTTTGCAAGTATTCAATAATCTCACTAATTTCTTGAGATTTATACTTACCACTGAATGCTTTAGTGATTGGAGTTTTACGAATATAACCTTTCCCTGATGCTTGAATTTCCCTTACAATAACATCCAAAATTTTCTGCCCTTTTTCCTCTAATTCTGCATATTTAGCTCGTTTACTTTCAGTGCTATATATGTAAGTAATTGATTGGTGCCAATAGTCGATCCAAGCTAGTGCTGCCTTTAAGTGCTCTGCGTTAATAACTATACTTTTATCCATTACCGCAAAGATCATAGAATACATTGTCGCATAATGTGCAGCACGGCTGAGTAATGCTCTCTCAACGCTATTTTCTTGACCAAGAGTTCGTAACCGCTCGTAATTCTCTTCCCATAGCAATTTAAAGCAATTAGAACGTTGCATCTCCCGGTCTTCTTCTTTAACCCAATCAAGAATATCAATCAGCTCGCTTGCTAACTCTTGAATTAAGTTCTCTGAGATCGCCTCTGGTATTGGAATGCTTTTCTCTCGCTTCGCATGGTAAATTGGAAAGCGGTTTAGAAAGCCATTATATAAATCTACTGATTTAACGACTGTTAGTAACTCTTGAGGGGTAATATGCCCATAAAAAGCAACGTGTGGCTCTTCACAAGAGATTTTGTTGTACTTAGTCAACGGAGCAACCTTAGTCCCATCAAAAAAAACTCTAAAGTATGGGCTAAAATTACTATTGGGATTATTTGCCAATTTGAATATTGCAGCCATCTCCTCTTCAATGACTAAAAGCTGACTACCCGAAGACTCTTCTAACCCCTTATCTTCATTATCTGAATCCGTATCACGAATCATACTTATAAGCCCTTCAGGTGTTGATAGGCCGCCTTGAAATATAGGACAAAACAAGTCTTGGTGACTTTTACTGATTAGATTCCTGACCGCAGAAAACTGTCTTGTTGCTATACCCTTACCTTCACCTGTAGGTGCAACAATAATTGTATTGAGTCGAGCTTCTGTCTTACTTGTCCCAAAAGGAATATATACACTTCCTCGTGGTATACTCACTGAAATCCAAGCCATAATCTCGGTTGCCAACGCTGTAGGTAGTGCTTCTGTAGTTGCACATATCGTGTCAACAGCATTCTTTAGAACCCCATACATTCCTGTGTTCTCTAATTTTGGGGGCTGAATATCACTCGTTAATGCAGGTTTTACTTTATCTGTGCTAGGCTCAACTACTTTAGGAGTTTCATCAGTATTTGATAAATTCTCACTCCCTTGGTTATTTTTGTTAGATAATGACCGAATAAAATTAAACATTATAAATCCTATTGAAACTAATCTTATTATTTAATAAGTTTGAAAACTTAGACAAAACCCTCTCACCAATAGTTTTATTGGTCGTTGGATAAATCCTTTTTAATTTCTTCACTGCTTTACTTGTTCTTCTTTCTATGACTCTCTTTTTCTCCTTCAGTGAGTATTCTTTGCCATATCTTTCATAAGCTACACTATCATAGCCATGACCTGTTATTTCTGAAGCTATACATAATTTCTCTCCATTCTGCTTCATCTCATTTGTAAGGTAGTGCCTAAAAGAATGAAAATTATATTCTTCGCCATAGCCCCAGCTCTTTTTCTTTTCACTAAACCATCGTGAAACATATCGACTATAATTATTCTTCTTACACCACTTCAACTCTTTAAATAATTGACCTTCTTCAATCGAGTTTACAAAATCAATAAAACCAAGTTCTATTAACTTCCCATGAACAGGTATCTTTCGTATTGAGTTTTTATTTTTAACCTTTTGGCCATCTCCACCCGCCCTTATATATACAGCCCATAAACCACCCTCAAAAACAATATCCCTTTTGAAAAGCTGAGCGATCTCATTTTGTCTCATCCCCATCAAAACTGCTATTATTGGCACCCAATACTTGTATGATCTAGCGTTGCTCTTGGTACCAAAAATCTCATCTGAAAAGATTACCTTCAGGTCTTTCTCTGTATATGCCTTTCTTTTCAAGCTATCTTTATTAACATCAGACAAAGGTTTGAGGTTCTTAATGAGATTTCTTTTCAAATAACCATATTCAACCAACCAATCAAAATAAGTTTTCAAGTAGCCAAGTCTTTTATTAGCAGTAGAAATAGAAATTGTTTTATAGTCGCAATGATTATTATCAAAGAAGTTAGATAACCTTTTAGTCTTATCTATTGACTTGAAATTTCTAGTGTCTGGCATTTTGTATATTTTGTAATATACATCTAAGGCATCCTCTTTAGTCCACTTACTTACTTTCTTATCAATTATGGATATCATTTTACAGATCATATTCATCTGATCTTCTACGGTCTTAATTGATACATTTTTATGTTTTTTATACTTGCAGAATTCAAATAGTATTTTGAATTCTTTTAATCCGATAAAGTTCTTATACTTAGCGTATAGAGATTTGAAATCTTTTATATCTACTGAACTTGTCTCAACCATTAAACAAAACCTTATTAAACAGAGCTACTATCATCTGCTCTCTGGTTTTTAATTTAATTGCTTCTCCTCGCTTAATCAACAAGTCGAGAATTCACTATAAATAAGCTGTTGACGTCTTAGAAAAATTATGCATTTTGTAATTGCACTAATTTAAAAAAAAGTATTTTTGTTTTTCACTAATCTAAATTTGAGTATTTTTTTTGTGCACTAATCTATATAAAAGTATTTTTGCTTACTTTTTGAACGTGGTATCGCTTTTAGGAGAAGAATGTTTTTTGAAAAAGTATTGGATTTGAATCAATAATGATAAGTATCTCACATTTTCAATTAGTCAAACCGTCGATTTCTACTACCACCGTCTTGCGACGTTAGTAGTAGAAAGGCGAGTTGGTACGTTTTTGTAGCTAGTATCACTACATAAAAAATGGAAGGTGAGTAAATCATCGAACGGTTGAAATGGGAGTTGAACTGGCGTCCACATTAATCGTGTTGGATAAATGAACAAGAAACCTCAGAACAAGAAGATAAAGTCTATTGTAATCGGCGCTCTTCCTGTCTATTCTAAGGTACTAAAATCGGAAAAAACACAAACAAACAGCAATTTAAACAACTGATAATTATAGATAAATGGTAACTTTGTTCAGCCTCCCGCCAGCTCCACCAAACGTTTGGAAAGGGCGGTAACTCTCTGAGTTATCGCCCTTTTTTTTAATTTAATTCAGTGTCGTTGTTCAGTTTGGTACTAAAATAAGGTACTGAAACATGCACATTTCAAAAAGCGACATTTGGCAATTAAAACGGGCAAAACCTAGGGTTTGCCCGATAAATAACAACATACACTGTAGAACAAGGCTTCATGCTCATACTTGATGCTGTGCTGCTTTTCATAGAATCTGAAAATCCGCACTCAACTGCTTCCAATGCTGAATGAGAGCAGCCTTGTGCTCATCCAACATTGGTAGCTCGTTTAGCTGTTCCAACCATTGAGTTCTCGCCACTTCTACTACATCCAGAAGATGCGGCTTGATGGCAACCCAAGGCGCACCTACTTTTTCTGACCATAATTTAAAACTCTCCATCGTGATATCGAACCACTGCTTGGTACCCGCCATGTTGAGAGCAAGGTTATCGTGTTCGATATAGGGTGTAGTAAACACCACATCATAAAGCGGAGACAAGCGTGGAGATTGCCTATCGCTATAAATGAGCGTCCAGTTTTTCAAATGAGCATCACCGTTACCGAGCAAGATATTGATAAGCAGCCTTCTTGCCATTTGCTGAATGTCCTTCAGCCGCTCTGCACTGGTTCGATACAGCACGTTGCCGAGTTGTTCATAATTGACTCGTTGGTACTTGTCTGCCGGATAGAGGCCAAAAACCTGAGCAAAGTCTTCGGTATGAATACGACCGGAACTACTGCGATCAAACCGTTTAATACCGTAAGCGTACTGCTCATCTGGCAACCTAATACTCGGCAAGCCCTCTAGTTCACTAAGCTCAATTAATCGCACTTCAGGAATATCAGCCGCCGCCGCCGCCAATTTCATGCAGCTATACTCATTAACAGGTACACCTTTGTGGACGGTTGACGGCGTTTTGATAATCCACATGTCTTCAGATATTTCCTGATCAATATGGTAACGACCATCCACATGAGATGACGAGAACTTCATCTGTACGCCAGCTAGAGAGAACTTGGTGTTAGCATGTTTCACATCTATTTGCTGGGGCTCTGTCGACAAACGCTGCTCCAATGCCCAAACGGGTACATCGCCCGCTTTAATCGGCTTGGCAATGACTGCCCCCGGCAAGTTGGAGCCAAGATAGGCAAGAATTGAAAACTCATTGTTGATGTGGCAACGAAGCGCTTTCGCGGTCAGTTCTCTTAATACTCCCTCAGGTAATAGATTGGAAAGGACTGGAGGGATCTTATCGGTTCTAATCTGCGGCTTGTTCAAATAAGTAGGGTCAAGCATCTGCCTCAGAGTAAAAACTGGTCGGAGATTATCAGGCATTGCGGCAAAGTCAGGGTTGAAGGTCAGTATATTTTTGCCACCAGCATAATGGGCTATCACAGCAACATCGATACCATGGAGCTGAATCTTTAGACCTTCCACCTTCTCTATCTGCTTACTCATCATTTATCCTCAGAACCAAACCAAAACCCTAGATCATCTTCATCGTCGTGCAACGACTCACCTTTAGGTTCTTGACTCTGACTTTTAAAAGCATCCTCTATTGGAGCGGTATGCCCTTTGCTTTGCTTCGGCGAGATAGAAAGTTCCAAATCAAGCCCTTCCAACACTCTAAGCAAAGTCGATAACTTCACGTCACTACCCGCTTCTATGCGCTGATACTGCTGCTGCTTCATGCCGATTCGCATGTACATGTCTTTTTGCTCAATACCGAGTTTTCTGCGCTGCTCAGTGAGCACGGTTGAGATTTCTTCTAAGCTTTTCATTCTCCCCACCAGACAACCAAAGAGTTGTACCAAATTCCACTAACAACATATTAGTTGTATATAAGTCCAATAACAACTTTTAAGTTGTCACGGCATCTTTTAACAACCTAAAAGTTGTTGGTGCAATCTTACCGTGAAAGTAAGGAATGCTCAGAAAAACCATTAAGCTGACGGGAGCTCAAGACTCTCAAGCATCAGAAACAGAACACATTGATATGCCTTTGTACTACACGGAATACTTGCTTGAGCACCTGATTGGGGGCGTTGAGTGAAGGCTGGAGGTATGAGTATGTGTGCTAACGCATGTGCCAGAGGAGGTTGCCACTTACGAGAGTCACTGAAGTTCAAACGATAAAAACTTCTTAGTTCGTAAATTGCGAACCGCACTTTACGAACCATTATCAATGGTTCTGACCTGCCATCTAAGAGTTGGGTATTTCATCCACGAAAAGCGTCAATGCAGAAAGCAGCATATCAACGTTTAAACTCGGCTATCGCTAGCTATCAACCCAAACCTCACTCAACAACTAGTCACTATAGTTCTAGAGACCGTTCATCCTCTCTACACAGTCACCCTTGGCTTATGCCAAGAAACAAGCCGATAACTCCTCCGCCACCGATACCCAAAAGAACAGCAACATTCGAATGCATCATGTGCAACTGCCAATGGAAAGCTTCATTGCCAGGGCAACCTACCTGCCCCAAATGTCATAGCCATTTGTATGCTAGCGAAATCTCTTCGAGATAAAAACGCATCAAGTGTTCATTTACTTCCCCTGTTCATTTTTTATGAACAAACCTAAAAAAATGAACAGAACCTGATACTCCCTACTTTTGTTTCTCAGGCTCGAGCTCTTTAAACAACTAATGAGTAGTTAAGGTTGCATAAATGAAGAAAAACCAAAGCAATGAGTAGTACAGGTGTCATTATTGGCAAATACTTCTTCCAATCAATCACCGATGAAATTTATTTTTAGCGTGAACATTGGCCTCTGTTTACCCACAACACATATGGAAATAACTAACTCTTAATCAGCACGACGCAATACAGTATGCTCCACGCTACCATGCTAATTTGAACAACGAGCAGAGCTCCAAACTGGAAGCCTACAGAGGCTTCCCCGCCTACTAATGAGTAATATTTTATACATTAATTGATAAAATCAAGCCTTATGAGTATTATACTACTCATGAAAAGAATGGGGCCCTCAATGGAAGAGTTAAACATACAAGCTTTTATCAAAGGTGAATGGCTAGATATTGCTATCATTTCATTTCCTAAAAGTGAACAGAACAACTTCCGAGTGACTGAACTCAATTACCTCGGAGACTACGCATTAGAACATCACGAAAAAGATGACCTACACGCCGTATCAGTGAACCTGCCTGTATCTTTTTTCTTTGACGACATGGGGCGGCCTGGATGGCTAACTTTTCTTGATGACATCATGCCAAGTGGGGCAAGCAGACGCTATTGGGTCAAACACCTAGACATTGAAGATCTTTCAATTGATGAACAAGACTATGTTTTACTAAAATTTGGCACAATGTCGCCTATCGGCAACTTGCGAGTAAAAGACTCTCTACCAGAACGCTATGAAGAGTCAGATACCCTCTACTTTTCTCTAGACGATGTAAAAAACCGCGCAAGTGACTTTTTAGATTATGCTCAACAAAGAGGGGCTGCGGCTGGCGGTGCAACAGGCGCAGGAGGTGAAGCACCAAAACTAATCTTGCGTTGCTCTAAAGAAATCACAGAGCGAAGTAAGATATGGATAGATCCTTATCAAGATGATAACACCAACCAAGATCTACACTATTTAGTCAAGTATCCTAGAGGCTCAAGAAGCACTGTTGACTGCAATATTCTTCGAGCTGAGTTTCATTATTATCACGAACTCACCGCTATGGGTTTTGATACCATACCAATCCAAAATATGCGATTAGAAGAAGGATTAAACTACCCTTCTTTATGGTTACCTAGATTTGATATTCGTTTTAACGAAGAGCAACAGATTGAAAAATTCGGAATGGAGTCTGTTTACTCCATTTTGAATAAAGGATCAGGCGTTACTTTAGAACATGAAGCGACGATTAGAGCGTTAATCCAAAAAATCACCCATAGTCATATGGTGCAACATCAAGGGTATAAATTTGATGTTCAAAGCTTTGTTGTAGAGTGGGTAAAGAGAGACTTACTCAACATCCTATTTGGTAATAGCGATAACCACGGTAGAAACACCTCATTCTTAAAAGGTGATGGTTATATTAAGTTAGCCCCAATCTACGATTTTGCTCCAATGAAAGCCGATCCAGAAGGTATTCCAAGAACGACAAAATGGAAAGCCCCACTAGAAGTTGGAGGCACTTATAATTTTATCGGTATAGCAGAATCACTGTCTGACCTTGTGCCGAGTGAGTTCTTACTTAGCGAGCTTAAAGATACCGCAGAAAAGTGTCTTGAGCTTAAAGAAAGACTGATCGTTCGTGGGGTTCCAGAGCAGATCATTAAAATGCCAGCGATTGGATTAAATCATATCCCTGAAAAATTGAAAAAATGGGGGCTGTTATGAGCAATAATAACAAGTCATCCAAAGAATCTATAAATGATGTCGTTAATCGTCTCCGACATAATCGCAAACAGGTCTCTAGCCCCCACAATACAAACAGCGACGACAACGTAAAGGCTGATACTGTTAACCTTGGAGGTCGCACTTCTCAAAGGGCATCAAAAAAGACTCTACCTCCAAAAGCAGCCGAACGCAGCAGGATAGTAAATCAAATAGTGAAACAACTATTGTTTGGCGAACTAACCCAAGGTCAGGCACTAAAAGAGCTTCGGATCAATGTGCTAGGTTTAAAGCAAGATGTTTACGCAAAGCTCGTAGATGTGTCCCGAAAAACCCTCTCTGATATAGAGAATGATCGTGGTAACTACAAAACAGACATATTGAATAAAGTCTTCAAACCTTTTGGTCTAAAAGTTGGTCTAATACCGTCATCATCGAGTATGCTAAACTCATTGCTCGGCAATAACTGATCACCTATTGGTAACTAGCGGTTGCAGATAATTTTAAGATTATTTTGCTATGATAGCACCAGCCCGTAATAGCAAAAAGTTATATCGGACGCGGATTCAGTTCCTTTTGAAGTAGGATTTTCATGTAACATTCAATGTAACACCAAATTCAAACATCCGTTTTAAATTATTGAATTTTATACAAATAAGACAATCATTCAACTCCCGCCAGCCAACTAAACGCTATTCACACCCTTGCTCGATCAATTGAAGATACCGTCTTAGTTCGTCATCGGGCATGTCCAGTAACCTATCTCCCACGTACCACTCAATATAGCTTTGTTCGGCTAGCATGCCTTGTTGTGGGTTGCCTATCCATAGGCTGTGCTGTTTGGCAAGCTTATCTCGAAGCCCTGTTGCTTTAGCTTGGCTAATGGGTAGGTGGATATGCAGCATGTTCGCTTGTGGCTTGACTGGATTTGGCGTTAGAGATGGGAAATCTGCCAGTATTTGATAGACCGTTTTGGTGCGCTCGAACAATGCCGGCATTAAGGCTAGTCTTTGTTCGAATTGCATAGCTGCTGCAACGATATAAGGAGTACGATGATAGACACTGCCACCCTGACGGTGCATCCATACTGCGGCTTGATCGATAAACGCTTGATCACCGAGTAACATCGCACCGCCTAGACCGCCGATGCCTTTGTACATAGAGACATAGGCCGAATCGAAGCCCTCGCATATCTCAGCGTAATCCTTTTGATAGTAAGCAGCGGTTTCCCACAGTCGCGCACCATCCATATGTAAGTGGATATCGTTATGATCGCAGTGAGCTTTAATGCGTAATAGCTCTTCAAAGCTTGGCAACTGCCCACCGATTTCTCGCATCGGCAGTTCGTAAAGTACGGCCGCTAGAGTGTCTGGGATGTTAACTAAATCCTCCAGCACCCAAGGTTGAAACGGTTTGCCAACGGGAAGCAAATTAAAACGCTGCTGCAACTGATAGCCTTGGTTTTCATGCAATTGGATATGACTTGAAGGATGCATAGCAACCTTATTGTTGCGCTTCATTTCACAAGCGATCTGCAATGCCGTTGGCTGGGTCATGGTACCCGTAATAACAAACAATCCCGCTTCAAAGCCAAGTCGCTTTGCCAACTTCTGCTCAAAACTCTGTATTAACTCCCCTTCCCCATAACGGTCATGCGTGACTTGGTGCTGTTCACACCATGCAGACATTTGAGCAAACGTCTCGGCTGGAGAGTATTCTTTATTTCCTGGCAACGAAATCTTGCATTGTTGTTGCATCGTCTATCCCTATCTAGCACTGAGTTCGATTAGGGTAACACTGGTCTATCACTCATTAACAGCGAATCAATAGCAGCGCTCTAAACGGATGACGCTCATCTGAGTGGGGTCATCAGATTCACTGTTCACTTTGTGGAGACCAAGTCGCTCACAAACAGCAATCGCCGCTTTATTGCCAGCACGGGTCTCGGCAAAAATACAGTTTGCCCCCATCTGCTCACGGCCAAAAGCGATAAGCGTCGACATCGCTTCCACTGCGAGACCTCGTCCTTGTCTATCTACCGCCAGACCAAATCCGATCGAGGCTTGGTCGTTAGGCTCTAAACGAAATGCGACAGTACCAATAACTTGATGGCTCTCTTTGCCTTCAATCACCAATTGAAACTTAGTGCGGGGAATTTGATTTGCCTGCTCAACAAACATTTCCAATAAGTGCGCATTGAACTCTGGGGAACATTCTTCTTTTGGATAGAAGGTCTGGTACTTGGGGTGCGAGGTAATTTGTAGCCACGATTCAATATCACCAAGTTCGAAATCTCTTAAGATAAGTCGTTCAGTTTCTAGATGGAGCGCCATTGTATTCTCTTGCTTGATGGGACGAACTGCGTCTTTATAGGAGTGTTTGAGAATAGTAGCTCACAATCCGTTATGCGAATGTGTTTTATCCTTCTGCTCTGTGACGCAAACCTAAAGTTTTTGTTAGCAAAGGTTAGAGCTAAGAATTAGGCCACATTATGGTTTTCAACTGACTGAATTATCGTTACCATTCAGAAGTCGAAATGACATTCATCTATTCTCAGGGCGGGGCGAAATTCCCCACCGGCGGTAAATCATCATGATAAGCCCGCGAGCGCCTGATACAGAGTATCAGGGTCAGCAGATCTGGTGTGAATCCAGAGCCGACGGTTATAGTCCGGATGGGAGAGGATAAGACTATCGAGTCACCCTATCAGTTATTGATCGGGTGGATAGGCTATTTGCGCTTAAACTCGATTTTTAGCGTTATGACTGCCATTGAGGGACACTTGTCCTTTCGATGCTTTAACGGTCGTATCGCTTAGCTCTATCTTTGGATAAACCACGTCAATAATGATGTTGGTGCATCCCCATATCTATGCCCTGATTCTGGTACTTAAATTTAGGAGTATTACCATGAATCAGAACCAAACTTCACTTCTTGCCGACTTTGGCACGCCCTTAGAGCGTGTTGAGCTTGCTCTACAAGCGCTTCGCGAAGGCCGTGGCGTATTGCTACTCGATGACGAAGATCGTGAAAACGAAGGCGATATTATCTATTCCGTTGATCATCTCACTAACCAACAGATGGCACTGATGATCCGTGAGTGTAGCGGTATTGTTTGCCTATGCGTGACTGATGAGCAAGCCAAACAGCTCGACCTGCCACCTATGGTTGAAAACAACAACAGCGCCAACCAAACTGCTTTTACTGTCTCTATTGAGGCTAAAGTAGGCGTGACAACTGGCGTATCTGCAGCCGATCGCGTCACAACCATCAAAACCGCTTGCCAGCCTGGCGCCCGTCCAGAAGATCTGGCGCGTCCAGGCCACGTTTTCCCGCTTCGTGCCAAGCAAGGCGGTGTACTGACTCGTCGTGGTCACACTGAAGGCACTATCGATCTGATGCAAATGGCGGGACTATCTCCATTTGGCGTTCTGTGTGAAGTGACCAATCCAGATGGCACTATGGCCAAGGCGCCAGAAATCGTCGCTTTTGGCAAGCTTCACAATATGCCCGTACTAACGATAGAAGACATGGTTCAATATCGCCTAGCAGCAAGTGAAAAGTCAGCATAGCCACGTAGACTAAAAATAGCTACGCAGACCTAAATAGAAACAGCCGCTCATTACTGAGCGGCTGTTTTACTATGGCGCCATCACAACTCGCTAGGTGCAGTGGAGAGGTGTCATGCAACCCAGTACACCGTCTTGCGAGCTATGATGACTTAATAGTATCGAGTTACTGACATGAACCTAGATCTTTCCACACGCCCCATTCACCGGATTTGCTTGGCTCATCACCTTGCGTCCACCACTTAGCAGAATACACGTGACCTTGGTACGTTACCTCTTGTCCACCAGTGTAAACAGCAGTTGGATCCCAAGGAGCTGCGCATGTTGCACCGCCAGTGTCAGCTTTAACCGTCACAGTTTGTGACTGACTTGATGTAAGAGAGCCGTCACTCACAGCAACGGTTAACACATAGTCGGTATCGACATTAACACTTGGAGCCGTAAAGCTCACTTGTGCACCATTAGTGACTACAGCCAGTCCGGCTGGCGTCTCCCAAATAAATGTTAGTGGGTCATTTTCTTTGTCAGTTGAACCAGATGCATCCAGTATCACAACGTCGTTGGCATTCGCCATTGTAGGGCCAGCAATGGCCGCCACTGGTGCAGTGTTCACTGGTGTAGTGCTTGTGGGATTAACCGTTAGCGTTACTGTGGCACTGTCTGTGGCACCTTCGTTATCGGTCACTGTCAGTGTAAAGCTGTATTGCTCACTCACTGTCACTTCTGCCACATCCACACTTAACTGAGCGGTATTCGCGCCAGTCACGACGAGAGACTGACCCGCAGGTTGTGACCAAGCGTAGCTGACAATCGAACCATCGCTATAACGAGAGCCAGAACCATCCAGAATAGCAGTAGCAGGCCCCACTACGGTTTGATTACCGCCAGCATTCGCAGTCGGTGCACGGTTAACTGGTGTGCCCCCCGCTAGACCTTCGTGCATCGCATTAAGGATATCGCCGTTGTCGGCATCGATTTCCCACGAGAACAAACCTGCAAAGCCATTTGCACGTACGTACTGACCTTTGGCAATCACAGAGCGAGGATCGTCAAATGTAATCAATTCACCCGAAGAAGGGTTCCAAACATAAGGCGCCTCAGCAAGCTCGTCATAACCGTATTCATAACCATTAATGCCAGTATTGCTAGGACCAATCATGAATTTTTTCAGACCTTTGTAGTCGATAACGCCATCTTCCCACACGCCCTGAGCTGTTGAACCTTTCAATTTACCGGTTGCAATACCTGTCATTGGATCGGTTGGGTCAGTCAAAGTATCAGGTGTGACACCTTCCCAGCCGCGACCATACATGGCTGCGCCGACGACCAGTTTGTTCGCTGGTACGCCTTTCGCTAGCAGTAATTGGATTCCGTTGTCGGTTGTGTACGCTGGGCCTTTGTAAGGGACACCATCCGCATCAACGCCATTACCAGAACACTGACCAGGGCGCATAAAGTTACCGCAATAAAGCGCCGCTTGGTGACCAGGTACGTTGTTCCAGCCACCGTAGAAGTCGTAGGTCATCGCGAATATGTAGTCCATATGAGGGACTGCATCGACATAGTTTACGTCTTCAATTTTGTCATAGCCCACACCCACTGCCGATGTTAGTTCATAAGTACGGCCAGTTTCCGCTGACAATTCGTCAAGCATCATACGCAGCTCTTGCATTAAGGCTGCGTAGGCATCGCCATCACGCAATGGATCGCCAAGATTAGGCGCCGCACCTTGTCCACCAGGATATTCCCAGTCGATATCCACGCCATCATAGAACTTCCAAGTTTGTAGGAAGCGCTTTACAGACGCGACGAAGACGTCACGATTGGCTTTATCTGTAAAACTGTAGAAAGGATCTGAAAGTGTCCAGCCTCCAATAGAAGGAAGAATTTTTAAGTCCGGGTTACGCTGTTTAAGCGCCATCATCATGGCATAGTTCCCCTTAATTGGAGAACTGTACTCGTGCCCCGCTTGCGGGAAGCTTTTTTGATATGCAGCCCATGGGTCATGAATCACGACTTCGTAGTCAGGCATTCCCTGACAAGCGGTTTTTAGGGCATTAAAGCTATTACCACCAACAAATTTCACCGATTCATTTGGTCCACAGATTGGAATGAAACCATAAATAATATGCGTAAGATTATCGACGGGGATATTGTCTACTGTAAATTTACGCCCATAGATGCCCCACTCGACAAAGTAAGTGCCGACAACCGTATTTGGATCGGTATTAAACGTTTTGTTGTTTGGATCCACATTCATTGTCAGTGGCGGTAGATGTGCCCCGTCAGTATCGGCAACAATCAGCTCAGCAGGGGCACTGCGTGAACAGCCTGTCGCATCACATGCTTCAATCTCTACTTGATAGCGACCACCCTGTGCATAGTTAAACTTCGCCAGTGTTTGACTGCCTGAGATTGGACCGGTAGCCACTTTAACTCCGTCGAAATAAATATTATATGTATCGCCAGTTGTTCCACTCCATTGGTTGAACTGGATGATAATGTCTGCGGCATCTTTGTACTGCACCATCTGGTTATAACCAGAGGTGGTTTCCATCGCGAGTTGAATTTTTGAAAACTGGAGGTTGTTTGAGCCATAGACGTCGATAGACGGTGCCGCTGGAGCAGCAACAGCGCCTTGACTTACTGCCAACGTAACAGCAGATAAGCCTAATAATAATTTTTTCATTGTCATTCTCTTTCCTTGAAAGACGAAAAGTATCTCTGCTCACACACGTTAACAAAGTGTGAACATCGGTAATTATTAATAGGCTGGTGCGTTTATTTTTTGCGCAAAAATAAAATTCACTTCGAGTCACCACTCAAAATTAACTTACTTGTCTCACACAGTTTCATTCAGTATCCAACCCTGTACCCAGAACTTTCCTCTCAATTCAATCTCAACATAAGTGATTAACACTAAAGGATTTGGTAAAAGCATTCAGGCAGGCGCACGCATTCACCCAAGGAATAAAAGTTGCTCTGAGACACAAACAATGTGTTGTTATTCGTTAAAACTGGAAAAATCGCCGCGCTTATATGACAATGACATCCTTATTAGTCGGGGGGCATTTTTGCTGAGATCACCACATGGTGAGACCCGTTGAACCTGATTCAGTTAGTACTGGCGTAGGGAACTATAGAAAGCAAAGATGCTGTAATCAGCGTCTTTCAAATCGCTATGGATCTCTTTCGCAAGTAAGGAGCATTTATGGCGACAACATCTCAAAACACTCCAATTGTCTTAACCATCGCAGGTTCCGATTCTGGCGGCGGCGCAGGCATTCAAGCAGACATCAAAGCTATTTCAGCGACGGGCGCTTACGCTTGCTCTGTTATTACCGCACTGACGGCACAAAATACACAAGGCGTGACTGGTATTTTAGGTATCGTTCCCGAATTCGTAAAAGCACAGCTTGACGCCGTATTCACCGATCTCAATGTTGTCGCAGTCAAAATCGGCATGCTTGCTGATGCCAAAATCATCGGTGCTGTGGCAGAAAAACTTCGCGAATACCAGCCAAAGTATGTGGTTTTAGACCCGGTGATGGTCGCCACCAGCGGCGATTTGCTACTCGAGAACTCGGCTATTAATGCACTAAAGTCGGAGCTACTGCCACTGGCGACTGTTATCACGCCTAACCTTCCAGAAGGTGCTGCTCTGTTAGGTACCAACGTTCCACAGTCTCAGCAACAGATGGAAGCGTTGATAGATTCCTTGCGTAGCCTAGAGACAACCGCCATTTTGCTTAAGGGTGGGCATTTAGAATCCGAGCAAAGCAGCAACGATCTACTTATCACGGCGGAAAATGTTGAGCATTTCGAGACCAAGCGAATTGCTACTAAAAATACCCACGGTACTGGCTGTACATTAAGCTCGGCCATTGCGTCCTTCCTTGCTCAAGGTCATGGGCTGAGCGAAGCGGTTGAACATGGCAAGGACTATATTACTCAGGCGATAGCGCACGCCGATGAACTCGACATTGGTAAAGGTCACGGCCCGGTACACCACTTTTACGCGCTCAATAAAGACGCTTAAAGCGATGACACCTATTCGCATACAAGGTGCGACCCTGACTTATCTAGGAGATGAGGCGCCGATATTTGCTGAACTCAACGTTGAGTTTAGTGCAGGCACTTGGACCGCGATACTCGGTCCAAGTGGCTGCGGAAAGTCGACGCTATTACGCTATTTAGCAGGACTACTTAGCGATAAAGTCGACTTTCGTGCTGTAGGGTTTACACCAAATCTGACCGAGCTCTCTCGGCAAATCGTCTATATGGCGCAGCAAGATCTTCTGCTGCCTTGGCTCAGCGTTATCGACAATGTGTGCCTCGCTTCTAGGCTCAATGGTAACAAAGTCGATGACCCCACTCGCCAAAAAGCGCTTTCACTACTTGAGCAAGTGGGTCTAGTCGAGAAAGCAGCAGCAAGACCTGCGGAGCTGTCCGGCGGTCAGCGACAACGTGTTGCACTAGCTCGCACATTAATGCAAGACAAACCCGTAGTATTGATGGATGAGCCATTCTCAGCCCTTGATGCAGTCACACGTCATAAGTTGCAGGAGCTTGCTGCGGCTTTACTCAAAGACAAAACCGTATTGCTTATTACCCACGACCCTCAAGAAGCGCTGCGATTGGGAGAGCAAATCTTGGTGATGAACGGCACTCCAGCCAGGCTGCATAGCATCGCGCCTCCCAAGCAAGTAATCCCTCGCTGTATCGATGGTGAGTTTGCCAAGATTCAGCAATCCATTCTCGAGCACCTAGCAGGTTCGCATATTGAATCAGCATCGGGAGGCTTACAATGACGCCACTCGCTGATATCGCCAACCGGAGCCAAAAGCAGGCGTCAAATCAGGGATTAAGTGCCATGATGCGAGTGCTTATAAGCTTGGTGATCATCTTGGCTCTCTGGAAGGGCATCGTCGTTATTTTCGAGATGCCAAGTTTCATCTTACCGGCTCCAGAAGCTGTTTTTGTAAAGCTTATAGAACGACATGATGTCTTGCTCAAACATACTTGGGTGACTAGCCAAGAAATCTTATTGGGGCTGCTACTGGGTGTCTCGATGGGGCTATTCTTTGCCCTTCAAATGCTGCTGTTCCAGCCAGTAAAACGCTGGCTGCTACCGATCTTAATTACCAGCCAAGCCATCCCAGTATTCGCGTTGGCACCTATTTTGATGCTGTGGTTAGGTTATGGTATCGCTTCTAAGGTTGTCATGGCGGCGCTGATTATTTTCTTTCCGGTCACGACCTGTTGTTACGACGGGTTACGAAATACTCCAATGGGTTACCTCGATCTCTCGCAGACGATGGGCGCCAACCGTTGGCGTCAGCTTTGGCATATCCGCCTCCCCGCTTCTCTGCCAGTGCTTGCATCGGGTATTCGCGTTGCGGTTGTAGTTGCACCGATTGGCGCGGTAGCAGGTGAATGGGTCGGCTCGAGCAAAGGGCTTGGCTATCTCATGCTACAAAGCAATGCTCGCATGCTCATTGATGAAATGTTTGCTGCGCTGTTTATTTTGGCGGCGGTCTCCGTCTCTCTTTACTTCATTACCGACTGGGCGCTAAAGCGTCTGATCCCTTGGGAAAATAACTAAAGTCAAAAGGAAAACACATGACATTCACCTCTAAGAAGGCTTTGGCTGCTCTGCTCACTGCCATAACCACATTCGCGGCCAACGCAGCCGATAAATCTATCACGCTGATGCTTGACTGGTTCGTCAACCCAAACCATGGCCCGATTGTAATTGCGAAAGAGCGCGGCTACTTTGAAGAGCAAGGCCTTAAAGTCAACATTCAAGAGCCGGCGGATCCGAGTACGCCAGCAAAATTGGTTGCTGCTGGCAAAGTGGACATGGCGGTATCTTACCAGACCAGTCTAACCATTGATGTTGCTGCCGGGCTGCCACTTATTCGTAGCGCAACGCTTATCGCTACCCCGCTCAATACTATGATGGTGTTAGACAATGGCAAAATTAACTCTCTCGCCGATCTCAAAGGCAAAAAAATAGGCATTGCTATCGCTGGCAATGAAGAAGCAACCATTGGCACTATGCTAAAAACTGAGGGTGTTGAGTACAAAGATGTTCAGATCATCAATGTAGGCTGGGCACTGTCATCGTCATTGGCATCCGGCAAAGTAGATGCGATTTGGGGCGGTCTACGAAACTTCGAAACTAACCAGCTAGAGCTGGAAGGCTTCAAACCAAAAGCGTTTTTCCCAGAAGAACATGGGGTTCCAACCTATGAAGAGTTGGTATTTGTAGCGAATGCAAACAGCTATGACAAACAAGCGATTGCCAAATTTAACCGCGCGATTGAAAAAGCCACAACTTACATCGTCAATCACCCTCAAGAGTCTTGGAAAGAATTTGTCGCTTACGCGCCAGCCACACTGAACAACGAATTGAACAAACGAGCATGGCGCGACACTCTAACGCGATTTGCACTGCGTCCATCGGCTGTTGATACTGCCAAGTACGATGCGTTCACGGAGTTTATGTACCAACACAAGATCATCTCTAACAAGCCGACTGCCCAAACGATGGTACCGGTACTTTAGGAGCGACTATGAACCACCAAGATCTTATCAATGCCTGCCGTGCAGAATGGCTTGGCTATACCGAGCATGAATTTGTGCAGCAACTGGCTAAAGGTCAACTTGAGCAGAAAGCCTACCTGCACTACCTCAAGCAAGACTTTCTATTTCTCAAGCAATATGCCAGAGCCTATGCGCTGGCTATCTATAAAGCGAAAACACTGACGCAAATGCGAGAAGCTGTACCGAGCGTGGCGGCGCTTCTTGAGTCTGAAATTGGTCATCACGTCTCCTATTGCAGTCAATGGGGCATCACCGAAGCGGATATGGAAGCAGAAACTGAAGACTTTGGTACCGTAGCTTATACCCGCTATGTACTCGATGCAGGCATGACAGGTGAGCTTGTCGATCTTTACGCGGCACTCGCCCCTTGTGCGATTGGTTATGCTGTCATCGGTAAAGCGCTGATTGAGTCGCCAACAACGGTATTGGAAGGCAACCCCTATCGTAGTTGGATTGAGCTTTACGCTGGTGAAGATTTTCAATCCGGGGTTCAGGTGAGTATTGAACGTTTAGACAAACTACTCAAAGAGATTGAGTTCGATAGCCAAAGAGGCCAAGAACTCATACAAGTGTTTAAAACGGCCACAAGAATGGAAATTGCCTTCTGGCAGCAAGGTCTTGATACAAAATAAACCCTCAATGCCGACCCTATAGTCGGCATTTTTTCATCTCTCTACTGGTCACTTAACAAACAAAAATCACATCCACAAGCCCCACTTCGGATTTTGTGCCCAAAGTCACGCGTTAACACAATATTTACAACTAGGTTTAACATTGGCAACAAAGTTGGTTAGGATGTCGTCTCGTGTTTGTTAGGTTCAAACACTTCGCGCTTACCTTTGTCATGCTTTTCGTGCAAGCAAGGACGATTGATAAAGGATGAGCATCAACAAATGATGTCGAACAATCAGACCATGAGTCGCTGAGCTTCGACCTCATCCCAAGCTTTACAGGGAAGAACTATGCAGTCTTTAGTTGATTTTTTAAATGGGATTATCTGGAGTCCCGCTCTTATTTATTTATGTCTTGGTGCTGGCCTTTTCTACTCCATTCTTACTCGATTTGTACAAGTCCGTCATTTCTTCGAAATGTGGCGTCTACTACTATCAGGCAAGAGCTCAGAGAAAGGTATTTCATCATTCCAAGCACTGGCCGTTTCGCTGTCTGGACGCGTTGGTACAGGTAACATCGCGGGTGTCGCAGCGGCTATCGGTTTTGGTGGTCCTGGTGCGGTTTTCTGGATGTGGATGGTGGCCTTCTTCGGTGCTGCGACCGCCTACATCGAATCTACACTGGCGCAAATCTATAAAGAGGAAGACCAGGGCGAGTTCCGTGGTGGTCCTGCTTACTATATTGAAAAAGCCATGGGTCAGAAGTGGTACGCGTGGATCTTCGCAATTGCGACTATCTTTGCATGTGGTGTGCTTCTTCCAGGTGTTCAATCAAACAGTATTGGTAATGCCGTTGAAACTGCCTTTGGCACAGGCGCAATGATTGAAACAGCGATCGGTACCATCAGTTTTGCCAAAATTTTCACTGGCGCTGTCATCTCTATCATTCTCGCATTCATCATCTTTGGTGGCGTAAAACGTATCGCGCACTTCACGCAGATAGTTGTTCCTTTCATGGCGCTGGCGTACATCATCATTGCATTTGTGATCATTCTTCTGAACATCGGTGAAGTGCCACGTATCGTGGGTATGATTCTCGGCGATGCTTTCACCCCAATGGCTGGCTTTGGTGCTGCGATTGGTTGGGGTGTTAAGCGTGGCGTTTACTCTAATGAAGCAGGTCAAGGTACAGGTCCTCACGCAGCGGCAGCGGCAAACGTTGATCACCCTGCGCAGCAAGGTTTGGTTCAATCTTTCTCTATCTACATCGATACGTTGCTGGTTTGTTCTGCAACGGCGTTTATGATTCTTATCACTGGCGCATACAACGTCCACGGTCCTGAGAGCACATTCCTGGTTCAAAACCTAGCAGAAACGGTCGGCGCTAACGGCCCTGCTTTCACTCAGCTAGCAATTGAAAGCACCATGCCTGGTGTTGGTAAACTGTTCATTGCATTTGCACTGTTCTTCTTCGCCTTTACGACTATCTTGGCATACTACTACATTGCAGAAACCAACATTGCTTACATTCGCCGCACCTTTAAGGTAAACGGCCTAATGTTCCTATTGAAGCTGGTTTTGATCACCTCGGTGTTCTACGGCACGGTGAAAGCAGCAAACCTAGCTTGGGCAATGGGTGATGTCGGTGTAGGTCTCATGGCATGGCTAAACATTGTCGGCATCTTAATTATCTTCTTCATCGCGAAACCAGCCATCGTTGCGCTTAAGGATTACGAGAAGCAGCAAAAAGAAGGGGTTGAAGAGTATACGTTTAACCCTGTTGCACTTGGCATCAAAAACGCAGATTACTGGGAAGGTAGATACGAGCGCAAAACAGGTAGAAAGCCTGAAGCGGCTCAAGAAGCAGATTCTGCGTCGACTCAGACACAGACGTCATAATTAGAGTTAGTGATCGCATAAAGAAAAAGGGGTAGCTTGGCTACCCCTTTTGTCATTCACTGTTCCCGAATGAATGAAACTTAAATTATGCTGCCACTTCTTGAGTGGTCATTACAGGCGCTTTTTTCTCGCCGATAGGCAGAATAGTACGGCCGTATTCGTTGTTAAGTACTTGAGCCATTGCAAAGTAAATCGCGCTCGCGCCGCAGAAAATGCCTTCAAAACCTGCAATAGTACCAATCAGTTCACTACCGAAGAAATCACGCGCAGCCAGCAAGAAGAACAGAATGGTTAGTGAACCAAACACAACTTGCTTAGCTACTGGGTAGCAAAGTGAACCGATAAACATGAAACCAGTAAACACACCCCAAAGCAGTAGGTACCAACCCATAAACTTCGCAGGGCTTGCCGGAAGACCCATGTAAGGCATAACAATAATGCCCACCAGCGTTAACCAGAATAGACCGTATGAAGTGAACGCTGTGGTGCCGAAAGTGTCGCCACGTTTAAAGCACATCATGCCAACAAACACTTGGCTTAGACCGCCATAGAATATACCCATTGCTAGGATCATCGAATCAATCGGGAAGAAACCTGCATTGTGGATGTTAAGTAGAATGGTGGTCATACCAAAACCCATCAGGCCAAGCGGCGCTGGGTTCGCGAGTTTGTTAGACATTCTCAAAGAGCCCTAAATTCAAATTAAGCGGTAAAAATTATAGAAAAATTTTAATCCAAAACGTGAATGTTGAGCAGACCCATTATTTGCAATCTAAGTTTTACAGATTGCATATGTGAAATCGGAGTTTTCCGACAAGCATAAAAAAAGCCGACATACTGTCGGCTTTTTACGATCTAACAAGTCTCTAGCGATACTCTGTTATCAAGGATTATTCCCACTCGATAGTCGCTGGTGGCTTACCTGAAATGTCGTAAACCACACGAGAGATACCGTCTACTTCATTGATGATACGGTTCGAAACCTTACCTAGGAAGTCGTATGGTAGATGCGCCCAATGAGCCGTCATGAAGTCGATAGTCTCAACAGCACGTAGCGAAACCACCCAGTCGTACTTACGGCCATCGCCCATTACACCTACAGAGCGTACTGGTAGGAATACCGTGAACG
This sequence comes from Vibrio sp. CB1-5, assembly GCF_059412285.1. NCBI lineage: Bacteria > Pseudomonadati > Pseudomonadota > Gammaproteobacteria > Vibrionales > Vibrionaceae > Vibrio > Vibrio sp. CB1-5. The sequence goes on from NZ_JBJHPB010000008.1 coordinate 154,762, forward strand.
CTTGAGATACCTTGTGGTAAAGGTCTGCATTGTGTAGCTCTTCAATGAAGATAGCGTCAGCACGGCGCAGTAGATCACAGTACTCTTTTTTGATCTCGCCAAGAACACGTACACCTAGACCTGGACCTGGGAACGGGTGACGATAAAGCATGTTGTATGGAAGACCTAGTTCTAGACCGATCTTACGCACTTCGTCTTTGAATAGCTCGCGTAGCGGCTCAACAAGACCCATTTCCATATCATCAGGAAGACCGCCCACGTTGTGGTGAGACTTGATGACGTGTGCTTTACCAGTTTTCGACGCTGCAGATTCAATAACATCTGGGTAGATCGTACCCTGCGCTAGCCACTTCGCGTTCTCTAGCTTCTTCGACTCTTCGTCAAATACGTCTACGAATACATGACCGATTGTCTTGCGCTTTTCTTCTGGATCAGACTTGCCTTCAAGTGCAGTAAGGAAACGCTCTTCTGCGTCTACTTTGATGATGTTCAGACCGAACTTGTCGCCGAACATATCCATCACTTGCTCGCCTTCATTTAGACGCAGAAGACCATTGTCTACGAATACACAGGTCAATTTGTCACCGATAGCACGGTGAACAAGCATCGCTACTACTGATGAGTCAACACCGCCAGATAGACCAAGAATCACTTCATCGTCGCCCACTTGCTCTTTAATGCGAGCAACAGCGTCTTCAATGATAGAACCAGGAGTCCATAGACGCTCACAGCCACAAGCACCAAGAACGAAGTTCTCTAGCATTTGTAGGCCTTGCTTAGTGTGTGTCACTTCTGGGTGGAACTGAACACCGTAGTATTTCTTCTCTTCGTTTGCCATTGCTGCGTACGGACAAGTATCCGTTTCACCAACTTTTACGAAGTCTGCTGGGATTTCAACAACTTTGTCGCCGTGGCTCATCCAAACATCTTGAGTTTCTTCAAGACCTTTAAAGATTGCAGAGTCACCAGATACTTTAACTTGTGCGTAGCCAAATTCACGCTCGTTAGAGCCCGCTACTTTACCGCCCAGCTGCTCAGCCATGGTCTGCATGCCGTAGCACACACCAAGAACTGGAACACCTGAATCAAATACGTACTGAGGAGCACGTGGAGAGTTGTCTTCCGTAACGCTTTCTGGACCACCAGATAGGATAATACCGTCTGGGTTGAATTCACGAATATCCGCTTCTTCTACGTCCCAGCTCCATAGTTCACAGTAAACACCGATCTCACGAACGCGACGTGCTACTAGTTGTGTGTATTGAGAACCGAAGTCTAGGATCAGAATTCGTTGGTCATGAATATTTTTCGTCATTTTGGGCAATCTTATCAGCTAAGTGTTGAAAACGGAGGCGAGTTTACCCGCCTCTTATCTTTGCTTCAAGGAAAAAAGCAAACGTTTACGTAGGATTTATGTCACTACGTTATCGCTATTAACCTAAACGGTAGTTAGGCGCTTCCTTGGTGATTTGAACATCGTGTACGTGAGATTCGTTTAGACCCGCACCAGAGATGCGAACGAATTCTGCTTTAGTACGCATATCTTCAATAGTCGCAGAGCCAGTTAGACCCATGCTTGAACGAAGACCACCCATTTGCTGGTGAACGATCTCTTTTAGGCGACCTTTATAAGCAATACGACCTTCGATACCTTCTGGAACGAGCTTGTCAGCTGCGTTATCAGATTGGAAGTAACGGTCAGAAGAACCTTGAGACATAGCGCCAAGTGAACCCATACCGCGGTAAGCTTTGTATGAACGACCTTGGTAAAGAATCACTTCACCAGGTGCTTCTTCAGTACCAGCGAACATAGAACCAACCATGACACAAGATGCGCCAGCTACGATAGCTTTACAGATATCACCTGAGAAACGGATACCGCCATCAGCGATAACTGGGATGCCATATTCTTCAGCTGCTGCTGCCGCGTCTGAAATCGCTGTGATTTGAGGTACACCAACACCTGTTACGATACGAGTTGTACAGATTGAACCAGGGCCGATACCGACTTTCACTGCGCTTACGCCAGCTTCAATCAGTGCTTTAGCACCTGCAGCTGTCGCAACGTTGCCGCCGATGATGTCGAGATCTGGGTATGCAGCGCGAGTTTCGCGGATACGGTTTAGAACACCTTCAGAGTGACCGTGTGAAGAGTCGATAAGTAGAACGTCAACACCTGCTTCAACAAGCGCTTTAACACGTTCTTCGTTACCAGCGCCAGCACCAACTGCAGCACCAACGCGTAGACGACCTTGCGCATCTTTACATGCGTTAGGCTTACGTTCTGCTTTGTGGAAGTCTTTTGCTGTGATCATACCGGTAAGTTGGAACTCGTCATTCACAACCAGTACTTTCTCAACACGTGCACGGTGCATCTCTTCTTGTACTTCTTCACGAGAAGCACCTTCTTTAACAGAGGCTAGGCGCTCTTTTGGCGTCATTACTGCTTCTACTTTCTTAGAAAGGTCAGTAACAAAGCGAACATCACGACCAGTGATGATGCCTACGAGTTCGTTGTTTTCAGCAACAACAGGGAAACCGGCAAAGCCGTGCTTATCAGTCAGCGCAACCACATCAGCGATAGATGCATCTGGGCTAACTGTTACTGGGTTAGTAACTACACCTGCTTCAAAGATTTTAACTAGACGAACCTGCTCAGCTTGTTGCTCGATAGACATGTTCTTGTGGATAAAGCCAATGCCACCTTCTTGGGCTAGCGCGATCGCAAGACGCGCTTCTGTCACTGTGTCCATAGACGCAGAAATCATTGGAATATTCAGAGTGATATTCTTGGTCAGCCGAGTGCGAAGATCAGCTGTGTTTGGGAGAACGGTGGAGTGAGCTGGAACGAGTAGTACATCATCGAACGTCAGCGCTTCTTTGGCAATTCTTAGCATTTGCAATATCTCACAATAGAGGAGTTTAAAGAAAAAATCCGCCCTTATCGTTTCGCATAATAAGGTGATTTGGATTAGATATTGCGGTGGGATTATACGCCCGACGAAATCGCTTGGCTACACATTTTTCTATTTTTTATTTGCAATTACCCCCTTGATATGTATTATATTGCCGCTAATTTCCATACTCACGTCTTTGAGATTAGCTGTGTCCCTATCCCCGCGATCTACTTCTCAGTCATCTTCTTCTAATCAGAACATTTACACGGTCTCTCGTCTGAATTCCGAAGTACGTTTATTACTAGAAAATGAAATGGGGATTGTCTGGTTAGTCGGTGAAATATCTAACTTTTCTGCACCTGTCTCTGGTCACTGGTACCTCACGTTAAAAGACTCACGCGCTCAAGTTAAGTGCGCGATGTTCCGTGGCAACAATCGTCGAGTCACCTTTAAGCCCGTCAACGGCAATCAAGTATTGGTGAAAGCGCGTCTCTCTTTGTATGAGCCACGTGGTGACTACCAGCTGATCATTGAATCGATGCAACCTGAGGGCGATGGCAGACTGCAGCAAGAGTTTGAGAAGCTAAAGATGTCACTGGCGGCTGAGGGATTATTCTCACAGTCACTGAAAAAGCCTCTGCCTTCTCATCCTAAACGAGTGGGTATCATCACTTCTAAAACTGGTGCTGCGCTGTTCGATATTCTTGATGTCCTGAAAAGACGCGACCCATCATTGCCCGTCGTTATCTACCCAACAACGGTTCAAGGTGATGCGGCGGCGATTGAAATTGCGCAAGCAATTGGACGTGCCAATAGTCGTAATGAGTGTGATGTGTTGATTGTCGGTCGAGGGGGTGGCTCACTGGAAGATTTATGGTGCTTCAACCACGAAATACTGGCGAGAACCATCGCTGCAAGTCAAATTCCCATCATTAGTGCTGTCGGGCACGAAATTGATGTCACGATTGCCGATTATGTTGCCGATGTACGTGCGCCAACCCCAAGCGCGGCAGCAGAGCTGGTTAGCAATGACACGTCACACAAGCATGAGTCACTAAAGAGTCGAGAGCAAAGGCTGCGTAATACTATGCAGATTTACCTTGCTCAACAAAAACAGCAGTTTTCTGCACTGACACAAGCGTTAAACAGTCATCACCCAAAACATCAGTTGCAACGACAGAGCCAACTTCTTGATGAATTTGAATACCGCTTGAGTGCTGCAATGAAGCAACGCCTATCGCAAGAAGCTCTGCGTCTAAATAACAAGCAGCATCGATTGATGGCCCTCTCTCCAGACCGTCAATTAGAAAAACAATCGAACCGATTAGTGCAATTACAAGCGCGGCTTAAACAAGCGATACAAAAACAGCTCGATACCGCCAAGCATCAGTTTGCAGTGACAGCAGGAAAACTGGATACCGTTAGCCCACTTGCGACGCTACAGCGCGGCTATTCGATTACTCAAGACAGCAATGGTCAAGTGCTCACCAATGCCAACAATGTCGAAGTCGGTAGTACCATAACGACGAAACTCGATAACGGTGTTATCGAGTCTCAGGTTATTCGTACAGGGGATATTGGCTAATCTAGCCAGATTTGCCTAGTCCAAAGCCTCAAAGACAAATTTCACTCGGGACTTGGATTTGAGCTCATTGCAGCCATTACAAAAGTAGCTCGCAGAGCCACACGCCTGTAGCTTCTCTAACTCAGCGTCACAATCGGGACAAAAACCGATCTTTTTGTAGTGGCGCTGACAGTCACTACAGTGATACTGACCATCCCAATCTAATTCTTGATGACACGTCGGACAGTTATTTTGTGTACTTGTCATGACTCGTACCTACATTAGCAATATTTAATATTAGCATCATACGACTTTCATTGCAGACAACGCATTGATGCTAATCAAAATCACCTTTCAGTCTTAACTCTGTCTAGATACCCTAAAAAGTCGATTCTGGGGTTAAGAAGCAAGCATCTGAGAATACGTGGTCATTGGGACAGTGCGTCGATTGCGTCGTTTTACCTTGTACATCTCAGCATCCGCTTTACGGATCAACTTGTCCATCGGCAAATCAGAGCAACACTCTTTGGTAGCAAAACCTACACTAACAGAGATATTGGTCTCTTCCAGTGTCACTGGCTTATTCAATTCGCTACTCAGAGTCTCATAGAACTCTCGAGCCCCCTCTTCGCTTGGAAAACAGCAAAATGCCAAGAACTCATCACCACCATAACGGCCAAGTACTGCTTGAGGCGGTAGTATCTCCTTGAGCTCTTTCGCCACAGCTTTAAGCACCTTATCACCAAAGTAATGGCCGTATTCGTCGTTCACCTGTTTAAACTTATCGATGTCGACAAAAAAGCAGCCCAGTATATTACCGTCGAAGCAATGACTTTTCTCGACTCTCTCAAGGAGCTCACGTCGATTTAAACAGTGTGTGAGAGGATCCATCTGAGCTTGGAAAGTTAGCTTGTCTTCAAGCGCATATTTCTCAAGTGCCACCGAATATACTGCAGCAAGTGATTCTAACACCTCAACCTCAATGGCTTCCGGCGTCGCAGCACTATTACTATAAAGAGCAAATGTCCCTAAGCAATGTTGCTGCGTAGAAATAACGGGGACCGACCAACACCCTCGGATGTCGGCAGAAGCCGCTAACTCTATATACGGCTGCCAGTTACGATGTCGGGTCACATCATCAACGATCACAGAGCGCTTCAGAAAAGCAGCGGCACCACAGGATCCAACTTGTTCACCAATGGAGAGACCATCGATCGCCTGAGTGTATGCAATAGGCAGGTTGGGCGCTGCCACTGTGTGCAAACATTGGGATTCTTCATCCAATGATAAAATTGAAACTCGTTTGTCCGGAAATAAGCGTTCTGTCAGCTTGACTATCCTTGACACTAACTGGGATTGGGGAAGTCCCAGTGCGAGGTCCTTTAATAAGTTATTCATGCCTTTGTGGGCATCGATCAGCAAGTCTTTATTCATAGTTCGCGTCTTTTTGTTTGCTGCTTTACCACTCTCGCAAAACGGATAGCAGACTGTTTATTATGCGCTTCGAGCACATACTAACACAGGGGACACATAGATGAACTATTGACCAAAAGAATATTTGAACGTAATTTAACCTTTAAAGCCTTACATACGCCGAACAAGGTGATGCCGAGAAAACGATCTTTATATGATCATCTTCAAAAGCTAGCTTGATCAGCGATCTGCTTAAAAAAGAACATTTATATAACCACACACCGAAAGCATAAGTTACATATCCTGCATTTCGATTTTAAGCAGAATAAAAACCCGAAAGAAAAACAAAAAATAAACCCAATCAGAACTTCATAAAAATATCGCATTTATCATTATTGAATTACATCGGTGTGCATTTCGATATAACTCCCATCGATAGCACGCAGCTCAACGTTGATTCTTGAAAACGCTTGTGTCGACGAAATGTGAGTTCCTCCGCAAGGCATGACAACGTCTACGCCGTCCAAGTGACAATGCCAGTAACGAGAGCTGGTCAAATAGGGCCCCTCAAGCCTCATCGTTACGTCGCTTGGTACACTTAGCCAATCTTGCAGTTGCTGATTAACCTGAGTTTCAATATCTGCGAGCACTTCCAACACTTGTGCGGTATTCAAGCCACGCTTTCGCAGCGTTTTGCCAAGTCGATAGTTGTCAAAACAGCGATCTGGCGATACAAAACTCTGCTCTTGAGCATAACTATTAAAATCATAGTGCCCCAAGCCGTCTTTTCGATCGGCATCTTTTCGCCAGTAGGCTAACGCCAAGACTTTGTTCAGTGCGAGTGAGGCAATATGACCGGCGCTGTGTCCTCGGCTCAGGCTTTGTTGGTATTGCTTGTCGACTTGTAGAATCACGGTTTGCTTCTTAGTCAATTTGGCATCCGTTGCAATACGGTGAACGACGACAAAAACCCACCCTTCAGTATCGCGCTTTACCGGAATCGACTCTGCAACGCAAAGAACGCCAGTGGCCACTTCAACGGCGCCAACTAGACAATCGATAACCTCATAATCAACACCAATTGCCGACAATATGCCTTTATCTGCTGGATGATCCGGCCAGATATGACTGACAGGATGAAAGGGCGTCTCTGCGACGACGACGTCACAATATTGTTCGGTTTGAGAGATAAGTTGGATCTGACTTTCTAGCGTCCAAACTTGATGGCAAAAATGCACCTTAGTGGCTGTGATCATCAACCTTTCCTTACAATATGACTTTTATTGAACACAAAAAAACGCCCTCTGATTCAGAGGGCGTCATTACGCTAATGCTTTATTTTTTAGGACGACCTTTCATCATAGTCATCAGGCGCTTACGCTTGCGCTCTTGAGAAAGTGTCATCTTGCTGGTTTTACCTTCGAACGGGTTGTCACTGCTTTGGAAGTTAATGCGGATTGGCGTCCCCATGATTTCCAATGAACGGCGATAGTAGTTCATCAGGTAGCGCTTGTAAGAATCTGGCAGCTCGTTCACTAGGTTACCGTGAACAACAACGATTGGCGGGTTATAACCACCAGCGTGCGCGTACTTCAGCTTCACGCGGCGACCACGAACCATAGGCGGCTGGTGATCTTCTGTTGCCATTTTCATGATACGAGTCAGTACTGATGTACCTACACGTGTCGTAGCCGATTTATACGCTTCTTGAACAGATTCGAACAAGTGACCTACGCCTGTGCCATGAAGCGCAGAGATAAAGTGAATGCGAGCAAAGTCCACAAAGCCTAGACGACGGTCTAGCTCTTTTTTCACCTGCTCTTTCACGTCTGTATCCAAACCATCCCACTTGTTCACAGCGAGAACAATTGAGCGACCAGCGTTAAGGGCAAAGCCTAACAAGCTAAGATCTTGGTCTGAGATATTCTCGCGAGCATCAATAACCACCAATACCACGTTAGCATCTTCAATCGCTTTCAGCGTTTGAACAACCGAGAATTTCTCAACCGTTTCATTGATACGTTTACGACGACGCACGCCTGCAGTATCAATCAGAACGTATTCACGACCATCACGTTCCATCGGGATATAAATGGAATCACGCGTCGTACCTGGCATGTCATACACCACCACACGCTCTTCACCAAGAATACGGTTAGTCAGGGTTGATTTGCCAACGTTTGGACGGCCAATGATAGCCAGTTTGATTGGCTGATCTTGAAGACGCTTGTACTCAGCTTCCGCTTCTTCTTCGGTGTAGTCGAGTTTTTCCTCTTCTGCATCTTCGAACATGGTCAAATCTTCGATTTCACCTTCAGTCTCTGAAAGGTGCTCAAAGAAAGGATCCAAAGCACGATCAAGAAGAGCAGTAACACCACGGCCATGAGCCGCCGCAATGTGATACATATTTTCAACACCTAGCTGCCAAAATTCAGCGCTTGCAGCATCAGCATCAATACCATCTACCTTGTTAACAACAAGGAAAGCTGGCTTTTCAATTTTACGTAGGTGGTTGGCAATCGCTTCATCCGCAACCGTCAAACCCGCACGGCCATCCACAAGGAATAGCACTACGTCAGCTTCTTCAATCGCAGCTAACGATTGTTCCGCCATTTTGGTTTCTACACCTTCTTCAGTGCCGTCAATACCACCAGTATCGATAACAATGAATTCATTCTCACCCAGTTGAGCTTGACCATATTTACGGTCACGCGTTAGTCCCGGAAAATCCGCAACCAAAGCATCACGCGTACGCGTCAGTCTATTAAACAGTGTCGACTTACCCACATTTGGGCGTCCAACTAGGGCAACAACAGGTAACATATTAACCTCTACACTTAATTTCTTATTGTAGTTATAGGTAAAAATGGTTTCGTTTTCCTATAACCACAACGTATTCTATCTATCCGAGCTCGAAAAGATCCTTTTGCTTCGCAGCAATAAAACGGCTCCTAACTGAAAATCAGCCAGGAGCCGTTTGTGAATTATATCACGCTTTCTAGTTAATAGTGAGTTTCTTTATTTCACCGTTGCGATTGATGATCACGTAGCCGCCTGGTACCAATGTTGGCCCCACCGCCATCCCGCTGTCATTCGTCATTTGCTGTGCCACAAACTCACCCGTTTGACGATCTAGCCAGTGCAGATAACCAAGACTGTCACCTACCACAATGTAACCATCGACAATCACAGGCGCTGTTAACTGACGATTCTCAAGCTGGCTGTTCTCCCAAAGCTCTGTACCACTGCGCGCATCAACGGCAATAACGTGATCCGTTTCTGAGATCAAAAACAGGCTGCGGTTGTCCGTTGCCATGTCTGTGGCAGAAGAGTAGTTACGCTTCCAAATTGGATTACCAGAACGTAAATCAATCGAAATCAACTGACCATTGAAGCCCACAGTGTACAACGTGCCGCCCAAGATAATGGGTGACGAATCAACATCCACTAGGCGGTCAATCTCTGTCGCTCCTTTTGGCGTCCCCACAGGTTGCTGCCAAATCAGCTGACCACGATCAATGATGGCTGCTGCCAATCGACCATTCGCTGTACCCCAGAACACACCACCAGAAACCGTTGCAGGAGCACTATCGCCTCGCAGTGTTAGATTCGGCACATCGGTACTGATTGCCCAGCGCTCTTCACCACTTGTTTGTTCTAATGCAGTCAATACGCCTTGACTGGTGTGCACCATAACAAGGCTGGAATCCGCTACAGGCATCGCAAGGACTTCACCGTTCACTTCTGCTCGCCAAAGCTCTTCACCCGTATCAACATCCAGTGCAATCACTTCGCCATTCTCACTGCCGATATACAGTTTTTGATACGCTGCTGCAATGCCACCAGATAGTCGAGCCGTCACCTCACCAGTGATATCAACTTGCCATAGGGTTTTGCCCGTTTCCGGATCCATGGCCTTGACTTCACCTTCGCGACTAGCAACAAACAGTTTGTCATACGCATACACAGGTGACAGTTTTGAGAAGAAACTTCCAACACCATTGCCAATACTTGAAGACCACTCCGTATTTGGTGTGAACTCACTTTGCACTTCCGGCAGCGGCGCCATAATGATGGTGTCTTCTTCACTCGAACACCCTGCAAGTACACCTAATACCGAGATAGAAAGTAATACCTTTTTAACGAGTCTATTCATCGGCTATAGCCCTTACTTGGCAAGATCATCCAATTTTAGCTGTAGCGCTTGGCTAGCATCTTGTGCTTGCTGCGCTTCGGTGTAAGCGGTATATGCTGCATCACGGTCGCCTTCGCGAATCGCGATGTCACCACGAAGCTCTGCCACACGACCCGCCCAGGCTGTGTCCGTAATCTTATCAAGTTCAGCACGAGCACCCGCATTGTCGCCTGACTCAATCATTAGACGTGCAATACGGTAAGTCACTAGCGGAGTAATCGCCGCATCTTTGGTGTTGCTCTGTGCCCACTGAAGCTGCGTCAATGCATCTTCAAAGTTGCCTGCTTCCACTTGGGCTTTTGCCAATTGCATTGCCGCTAAAACAGCGTATTCACTGTCTTTGCTGGTATCGATAAACGTTTGTACATCAGCGCTTGAGTCTGCGCCTTTCGCTACAATTGACTCAACGGCTTTGCTGTACTGTTCTGATGCTGCTTCCTGAGCTTGGACAACGGAATCTTGATAATAACGCCAGCCAAATAAACCACCTAGACCAACAACAACGCCAAGCACAACGGCTTTGCCGTTCTCTTTCCACCAGTCTTTGATCGCTTCAACTTGTTGTTCTTCAGAATCGTAGAGTTCCACTTCCTGTCCTCTTAAAAGAAATCGTTACCTAAACGAATAGGCAGCTGAAACCTCGCTGCCTATTGTTTTGGGTTTAAACTTAAATAATATCTGCTAATTTAGCGGCTAACTCGGTTTGAGCAACAGTTTCTTGCTCTCCGCCCTGCAAATCTTTGACCACGACCGTATTCTCAGCCACTTCAGTCTCACCAAGCACTAGAGCATAAACCGCGCCTACTTTGTCCGCGCGTTTGAATTGTTTCTTGAAGTTACCACCACCAAAGTGGTTCATTACTCGAATACCAGGGATCGCTTCACGAAGACTTTCAGCAAGCTTCATACCTGCCATCATAGTACCTTCACCAGCCGTGACGACATAAGCGTCAACACTGCGACGAACGTCGGTCAGTTCAAGTGTTTCCATCATCAGTACGAGACGCTCAAGACCCATAGCGAAACCCACCGCTGGTGTTGCTTTACCGCCAAGCTGTTCAACAAGGCCATCGTAACGACCACCGCCACATACAGTGCCTTGAGCACCTAGGCTTTCAGTGATCCACTCAAAAACAGTGCGGTTGTAGTAATCAAGGCCACGAACCAAACGTTGGTTAACTGTATATTCGATACCTGCCGCGTCAAGAAGTTCACATAGACCTGCGAAATGTGCTTTTGACTCTTCATCGAGGTAGTCAGAAAGCTCTGGCGCATCCACCAAGATCGCTTGAACGTCTGGGTTCTTGCTATCCAATACGCGCAGTGGATTAGTGTGCATACGGCGTTTGCTGTCTTCATCCAATACATCAACGTGCTGCTCTAGGTGAGCAATCAGTGCCGTACGGTAGTTAGCGCGCGCTTCTAGTGAACCAATAGAGTTCAGCTCTAGACGAACATGCTTGTCGATACCTAGCTCACGCCAAAGACGTGCTGTCATCATGATAAGTTCAGCGTCAACGTCAGGGCCGTTTAGACCGAATACTTCAACACCACATTGGTGGAACTGACGGTAGCGACCTTTTTGTGGGCGCTCGTGACGGAACATTGGGCCCATGTACCACAGTCGCTGCTCTTGGTTGTACAGCAGGCCATTCTCGATACCTGCACGAACACAACCCGCCGTACCTTCAGGGCGCAGCGTTAGGCTATCGCCGTTGCGGTCTTCAAAAGTGTACATCTCTTTTTCAACCACGTCGGTCACTTCACCGATAGCGCGGCTGAATAGATGAGTCATCTCAACGATTGGCATACGTACTTCGTTGTAGCCATATGCGCTGACCACATGCTTCACTGTATTCTCAACTTTTTGCCAAAGTGGAGATTGTGTTGGGAGGCAGTCGTTCATGCCTCGGATTGCTTGAATAGTTTTTGCCACAGTTTAATACCGTAATTTCGTTGAGATTATTTGTCTTCTACTTCATTTACTTCGATGCGATTTGCGGAATCTAGCATCGATGCTTTAGCTCGAATTTTTGCTTCAAGCTGATTAACAAGGTCATCGTTGTCAAAGCGCTCTTTCTGACGTTTACCGTCTTCATAGAAAGCACTCTTCTTGTTACTGCCCGCAAGACCTAGATGAGACACTTCAGCTTCACCAGGTCCATTCACCACACAGCCAATGATAGACACATCCATTGGAGTGATTACATCTTCCAAACGCTCTTCTAGTGCGTTTACAGTACTAATCACATCGAACTCTTGACGAGAACAACTTGGACAAGCAATAAAGTTAATGCCGCGAGAGCGGATGCGCAGTGATTTCAAAATATCGAAACCCACTTTAATTTCTTCTACTGGATTCGCAGCAAGAGAAATACGCAGCGTATCACCGATACCTTCAGCTAACAGCATGCCAAGGCCAACCGATGATTTCACTGAACCGGCACGTGCACCACCCGCTTCCGTAATACCTAGGTGAAGCGGCTGGTCGATTTTCTTAGCAAGTAGACGGTAAGAGTCTACCGCGAGGAATACGTCAGACGCCTTCACGCTCACTTTGAACTGATCAAAGTTAAGACGATCAAGAATGTCCACGTGACGCATTGCAGATTCAACCAAAGCCTCTGGCGTTGGTTCGCCATATTTCATCTGGATATCTTTTTCCAGAGAGCCGCCATTGACACCAATACGAATGGGTATGTTCTTATCGCGTGCACAGTCCACAACCGAACGAATACGCTCTTCATTACCAATGTTGCCAGGGTTGATACGTAAGCAATCAACTCCGTATTCAGCGACTTTCAGCGCGATACGGTAGTCGAAGTGAATATCAGCGACCAGCGGAATAGAAGCCTGCTTTTTGATCTCACGGAAGGCTTCCGCCGCATCCATGGTAGGAACAGAGACACGAACAATGTCAGCGCCTACGTTTTCCAAAGCTTTAATTTGAGCAACCGTCGCGGCTACATCGGTCGTACGCGTGTTCGTCATTGACTGAACGGCGATAGGTGCGCCATCGCCGATAGGTACATCGCCCACATAAATACGCGTAGAGGGACGACGTTTAATTGGTGATTCGTGATGCATAGTGTTTTCTAAGGTAAGGTGAATCGAGCTACTTTGCCTGAAGTATACCCAGAAAGGTCGACAGGTTCACTCGCTAATGTCATAGAAACCTTCTCAGGCGCACCTAAAATAACTTTGAAAGGCGCTTTGCCATCCAGACTTAGGTTGTCTCCCGCTTTTTGAATGCCGGTCGACACCGTTTTGCCATCGGCGTCTTTCACTTGGATCCAACAATCACCAGAGAACGACATCGTCAGATTTGTCAGTCCATTAGCAGGCTTTGGTTCCGCTACAGCAGGTTCAGTTTGCTCCACTGCCTCAGCAACCTCGACTTCAGCAGGCGCTTCAGTTTGGCTAGCCTCCTCAGGCGCTTCGACTTGTGGTTCTTCAGGTGTGGCAACGATCGCTGAGACATCGAGCGTCTTCACTTCTGGCTCCTTGGCAACAAGTTCAGCCTCAAGTGTGGCGATTTTTTCAGTTGCAGGAGCTTCCACTTCAAATGCTGGGTCATTGTTTGAAGTGTCCGCGATTTCAGACAAGGTATCTTTTTGTTGGTTCTGCAGCCACCAAACCGAAGAAATACCGATAATGACCACACCAATACCCCAAGTGAGTTTCATGATACGGCTATCGTGTTTCTCTTTATTAGTTTTTTGCGAAAAGCTCTGCATAGGCTGTTCGTAGTGCTGGGCTGCACTGTGATTTTCGATGGTGCTGAGCACCTCTTGCTCGTCAATACCGACTGCTTTTGCATAGGATCGTAAGTAGCCACGCGTGAACGTTGCGACTTGTTCACCATCGAACTCATTAGATTCTATTTTCTGAATGATCGCGACACGCAAACGCAACCGATCGGCGATTTGTTTCTGCGTAAGGCCCAGAGCCTCACGCTTTTGCTTAAGAATGGTACCGGCAAGCATCGCTTGCTCGGCTTGCGGTGACTGTTCTGTGGCGTTATTTTGCTCAGTACTCATTGATATTGTACTTCTTATGGTTGTCACTTAGATACGACACGCTTCGTTCGTTATTTTTAATGGGTGTTCGTGGTCTTAGTTTGGTAAATCGCTCGCACTAGCTGTTCAATACAGCATAGTCCCAAATGGCCAACTGCGGCACTTCTCTGTTTGTAAAGCGCTCGATTTTATTATGATTTCTGTCTGACTGATTGAGTTTGCCAGCATCATCTCGATTGGAACTGCTCATCATAGTCGATTCTCCACACGAGTTAAAATGTCCTGAGTTAAAACAGCACAAATAGTGACATTTTTGATTAAAAATTAACACGACTCATATTTTTCCGGCGACATTTCGTAGTATTTGATTAACAAAAACTATATTTGTTCCGTTATTGTTCAATTATTTATCTAAAAAATGTGGCAAAGATCAGAGTTTGAGAGATGAATTAAAGCCGCTATTTTTACTCAACTCTGGATACAACAAAGCCAAGTCGAAACTTGGCTTTGAATAACACAATTTGAGTGCGCGAATTATACGGCTTTAACTGGGATCGCTTGCTGGCCTTTTTGCGCTGCAATTTGCTGTGTACGTTTGGTACGGTCAATCACATCACCGACAAGCTGACCACAAGCGGCATCGATATCATCACCACGAGTCTTACGAACCGTCACAGTGTAATCATACTGCATGAGCGTTTTCATGAAGCGATCGATACGCGAATTACTCGGCTTCTTATATGGCGAGCCTGGGTACGGGTTGAACGGGATCAGGTTGATCTTTGCCGGCGTATCCTTAAGAAGCTCTGCAAGTTCACGGGCGTGATCCATATCGTCGTTAACATGGTCAAGCAGTACATATTCAACCGTTACCTTGCCGCGGTTCGCGTTGGAAGACGCGATGTAGCGACGAACAGATGCTAAAAAGTCTTGGATATCCCAGCGATCATTAATTGGCATAATGTCGCTACGAAGCTTATCGTTTGGCGCATGCAAAGAAATCGCTAACGCAACGTCGATTTGACCCGTCATCTGATCCAAACCAGAAACCACGCCTGAAGTAGATACGGTTACGCGACGCTTAGACAAACCAAAACCTAGATCATCAAGCATCAGCTCAAGGGCTGGCATTAGGTTTTTCATATTAAGCAGCGGCTCACCCATGCCCATCATCACAACGTTGGTAATTGGGCGGCGACCGGTTTCTTTTTCAAGACCGATCTCACGAGCTGCGCGCCAAACCTGACCAATGATTTCCGATACTTTAAGGTTACGGTTGAAGCCCTGTTGTGCGGTTGAACAGAACTTACATTCCAGCGCACAACCCACCTGTGAAGAAACACACAGTGTCGCGCGATCATCATCAGGAATGTAGACCGTCTCTACGTCTTGATCGCCAACACGCATTGCCCACTTGATCGTGCCATCAGAAGAGTGCTGAGCTTCAGATACGGTTGGCGCTTTAATTTCCGCCAAACGAATCAGCTTTTCACGAAGCTTCTTGTTGATGTTGGTCATCTTCTCGAAGTCATCGACACCAAAATGATAGATCCACTTCATGACTTGATCAGCACGGAAAGCTTTTTCACCCAATTCCTCTTGGAAAAACTGACGCATACCCTTGCGATCAAAATCGAGTAGATTGACTTTTTGTGTGGTCATGGTGCCTCTTCGATGACGGTAAATAGTGTTAAGGGCGCGAATTGTACAGGCTTTAGCCCCCTACAACAAGCGTTACAAAACCCTAAAATATTAAGGTATTCATTTCTAAGTGAACATTTTTTACACAACAAAAACATCAGGTAATATCAAGTAGGGTGAGGCGTTACCGCCTCATCCCTCTTACAGAACCGTACGTA
>NZ_JBJHPB010000009.1:0-163444 GCF_059412285.1 Vibrio sp. CB1-5
CGCGGGTTCGAGTCCCGTCCACTCCGCCACTTATTAGAGAACCCGATGCGAAAGCATCGGGTTTTTTGCTATCTGAGATATACTACGCTGACTACGCTCGATTCTAGCCAACCATTTAACTAGCCCTCACATGACTTTGAAATATAGGCTAGGTGATAGAATAACTTTTATTCTTTCTTCATGTCATACCATAGCCACATCTCCCGTTCGTTGTACGATTCAGCTCTTTCAACGCGTTACTCTGCATTCTTCGGTACCGACCATTTGACTCAGATCTTTAAGAAGATACTTAATTTATTTCGCAAATTTAATCACCATCATAGTTTTCGATATCGTCGCTTTTAATGATAACGTTGTCATGTATTCTTCATTACAATGCAACATTTCGTACGTTATCAGTATCTGAGCAGAAAAATGAAGTTAAAAAATCAGACATATTTATTATCTCTAATTATCCTTGTTGCCGTAGTCGCTGTTGCGATATCAGGCCTTTGGTCACTACGAGTCGCTAGCGACAGTGACAATAAATCTCGAGTGACCGAGATTTTCACGAGTACTTATTCAACGATCGCGGAACTAGAAAAGTTGGCAATAGAAGGTACGCTCTCCGAACCAGAGGCTAAAGCAATTGCTACACGTATACTTAGGAACAATGTCTATAAGGACAATGAGTATGTGTATGTTGCCGATGATCAGATGATTTTTATTGCAGCACCATTGGATCCTCAACTTCACGGTACAAGCTTCCACGATTTCAAAGACAGTAGTGGTCGTAGCGTCGCTGATATTATTCTGAGTAAGCTGGGCAATACGACAGGCTCTCTCATTGAGTATCATTGGTCTCAAGCGCTCCCAGATGGCTCAGTAGAGGACAAGTTGTCTATTGCTGAACGAACTCCTCATTGGAACTGGGTTGTAGGTACTGGGATTGGTTTTAATGAAGTTAATGAACGTTTCTGGTCCACTGCTAAGTGGCAACTGTCATTCTGTTTGATCATTATCGTCGCTATAGTCGGTCTTCTGCTAACTTCCTTAAATAGAATGACTTCTATCCTGGGTGGCGAGCCTTCTGATGTGCTTAAAGCCGTCCGCGACGTTGCTGATGGCAAGCTAAAGACAAACTTTGAGCACAAAGCAATAGAAGGCAGTATTTATCATTCAGTGCAGACCATGAACCTCTCACTTGCTTCATTGCTGTCTAGCATCGAGAAGGTAACCGCTTCTATTATGTCACAGCTCTCAGACGCTGATTCTCGCTCTTCGGTTATCGCGTCGCTAACATCTACTCAGCAGCAAAGCACAGAGATGATCGCTACGGCCATGACGGAGATGGCATCCTCTGCTTCTCATGTAGCTCAATCGGCCACTGATGCGGCGCGGAGTACGGATGAAGCAGATAAACAGAGCCAACAAGTGAGTCAGCTTATTCTCGCGACAGTATCGAACATTGAAGGCCTGGCTACACAGTTGGAGGGTGCTAGCACCGCGGTATCTGAACTCGACAGCGATGTTCACAATATCGCGCGCGTTCTCGATGTTATTGGTGATATTGCAGAGCAGACCAACCTTCTCGCATTGAATGCAGCCATTGAAGCGGCACGTGCAGGCGAACAAGGAAGAGGTTTTGCAGTAGTTGCTGATGAAGTGCGTAACCTAGCAGGTCGCACTCAACAAAGTACCAAAGAGATCCAAGAGATGATCGGTAACTTACAATCTGGCTCTCAAAACGCGATTCAAAGTATTCTACTTTGTGCTGAAACGAGCCAGGCAACGGTTTCTGAGTCTCAAACTGCCTCTCGCGCACTTCAAGAAGTCGTAGTGAGCCTTGAAGCCATTACCGAGAAAAGCCAACAGATCGCGACAGCGGCCGCTGAGCAAACAGAAGTGAGTGATGATATCTCCCAACGCATCAATATGATTGAGCACAGTGGTAGCGAATTAAGAGGTGTTGTCGACGAAACTAAGCGCGCAACCCAAACATTAAACCAGCTTTCTGAAGATCTAAGTGCGAAAGTCGCTCGTTTTGAAGTGACTTAACACAAAATACGGTTGGCTGTAGGCGTTAAAATTGATACTTTTTTGGTGCTTGGGAACTGTCTCAAGTCCAGTAATAACGTGGTCTACAATTGTCTGATCCACTGCTAGGGCTTGTTTTTGAGCACCAAACGAATAAAAATAGAACGCTAAGTATATAAAAGCAACAAACGATATTTTTTTTGCAATTTAGTGTTGACCTAAAGGCCGAAAAACCGTTTAATACACCTCGTCGCCCGGATAGCTCAGTCGGTAGAGCAGAGGATTGAAAATCCTCGTGTCGGTGGTTCGATTCCGCCTCCGGGCACCACAATTTAGGTTGTTGGTGCTAAGACAATTAGTACGAGCAATAACAAAATAAAGTGTCGCCGACTTAGCTCAGTAGGTAGAGCAACTGACTTGTAATCAGTAGGTCACCAGTTCGATTCCGGTAGTCGGCACCATTTATTTACGTAAAGTAATTCCCCCTTAGTTCAGTTGGTAGAACGGCGGACTGTTAATCCGTATGTCGCAGGTTCGAGTCCCGCAGGGGGAGCCACTTTTAAAAGTAAGCGCAAGCTTGCTTTAAGTGCCGACTTAGCTCAGTAGGTAGAGCAACTGACTTGTAATCAGTAGGTCACCAGTTCGATTCCGGTAGTCGGCACCACTTTATTGCGAAAAGCAATTCCCCCTTAGTTCAGTTGGTAGAACGGCGGACTGTTAATCCGTATGTCGCAGGTTCGAGTCCCGCAGGGGGAGCCACTTTAAAAAAGACCGCATCGAAAGATGCGGTCTTTTTGCATTTAATATCCCCAAACTCAACTCATATCTATCTTAATACCACTCAATCTGCTCTGTTGTTTAGACTCGCTCTCTTGAAGCTTTAGCATCAGTCTTAAGTCGTTTGGTGAATCTGCACTATGCATAGCATCGCTTTGATTGATTTTATTCTCCAGAACAAGGTCATATAGGGCTTGGTCGAAGGTTTGCATTCCGACTTCCTTGCTTTTACTCATCGCTGTTTTGATTTCGTGGAGATCTCCCTTGCGTATGAGCTCTGCCACTCTAGGACTGTTCAGTAAAACTTCAAAGACCCCGTGTCTACCGCGACCGTTTTTGTCACGTATGAGTTGCTGGGCAACAATGCCCCTTAAGTTGGTCGAGAGATCAAACAGAAACTGCTCTTTGCGCTCTTTGGGTACGAGATGAAGTATTCTTTCTAATGCTTGGTTGGCGTTATTGGCATGCAAAGTCGCCATACAAAGGTGGCCTGTTTCGGCGAATGCCATCGCATATTCCATGGTCGCACGGGTACGAATTTCACCGATAAGGATCATGTCGGGAGCTTGTCTAAGCGAGTTTTTTAAGGCAACGTCGTAGCTTTCTGTATCTAACCCCACCTCTCTTTGAGTAACAATGCATTTTTGATGTTCATGCACAAACTCAATCGGATCTTCCACCGTTAAGATATGCCCACTTCGATTGCGGTTGCGATACCCCGTCATCGCTGCCATCGTGGTTGATTTTCCAGATCCGGTTGCGCCAACTACAAGCACTAGCCCACGTTTGGCGATTGCTAAGTCTTGCAGAACGTCCGGTAGTGCTAGCTCTTCAAAGCTAGGTATTTGGGTTTCGATGCGGCGTATTACCGCGGCAGGGAGTTCTCGCTGAAAAAAGGCACTGACGCGAAAGCGGCCAATCGCTTTTACGATCGCGAAGTTTGCCTCTTTAGTCGCTAGATAATCTTGCCGAAGGTTGCTATCCATAACAGCGTTTAATAACTCGAGAATCTCCTGCTTGGTAAGTGTTTCTCCCTTAGACTTTAGCTCGCCATCGACGCGATATAGAACAGGTGCTCCCACCGTCAGGTAGAGATCCGAGGCTTTCAGCTCTAGCATGTGATTTAGAACGTCATCAATGATTAACATGTTGCCTCCTTACTGGAACAGGTTGTCATTTTGAACCACTTTCTTACTGACCTCTTCGATATCAATTAGGCCTTGAGAAAGAAGCAGCCTTGCGTGCTGTTCCATGGTTTGCATTCCATTCGCGGCACCAGTCTGGATAACCGAAAACATTTGAGCCACCTTGTCTTCTCTGATGAGGTTACGTATCGCTGGGGTACCAACCATGATTTCATGACACGCAACTCGGCCACCCCCCAGGCGCTTAAGGAGTGTTTGTGCAATGACGGCGCGCAATGACTCAGAGAGCATAGAGCGAACCATGTCTTTATCTTGGCCAGCAAACACATCCACAATCCTATCTACAGACTTCGCCGCAGAGTTAGTGTGCATAGTGGCAAACACTAAATGCCCAGTTTCAGCCGCCGTTAACGCAAGGCTAATGGTTTCTTGGTCGCGAAGCTCACCGACAAGGATAATATCTGGGTCCTCCCTCAGTGCAGAGCGAAGCGCGGATTTAAAGCTATGAGTATCCCGGTGTACTTCACGTTGATTAACCAGGCATTTCTTATTGCAGTGAATAAACTCGATCGGATCTTCAATGGTCAAGATGTGCTTGTTTTGATGCTCATTGATGTGATTGACCATGGCCGCTAGCGTGGTGGATTTACCAGAGCCGGTTGGCCCTGTTACCAGTACTAGCCCATTCTCGAGGTTGGCAAGCTCGGCGAACTTACTTGGTGCACCAATGCTGTCGAGTGTCGGTATCTCGGTAGGGATGGTTCGAAACACGGCTGAGCAGCCGCGTGATTGATTAAACGCATTGGCGCGAAAGCGGCCGATATTGGGAAGTTCAAACGAAAAGTCGACTTCTAAATTCTCTTGGTATTCGTTGCGCTGCTTGTCATTCATGATGTCAAAGATGAGTTTATGTACTTCTGAATGCTCTAATGCCGGGATACCCAGTTTTCTCACGTCTCCATCGATACGCACCATGGGGGAAACCCCAGCAGAAAGGTGTAGATCTGATGCATTATGCTTTACACTGAAGTCTAGTAACTCGGTGATATCCATTCATTTTCCTTTTGACTTTAAATCTATGACTAGCATTCAGAACAATATACAACTTATTAACTCGCAAATTGCGGCAACAGAGCAAAAGTGCGGGAGAGTGCAAGGTGAGGTGCAACTGCTCGCGGTAAGCAAAACCAAGCCTGTGGCAGCGATTCTAGAAGCCTGCGACGCTGGGCATCGCATGTTTGGTGAAAACTATGTGCAAGAGGGCGTTGCTAAAGTCGCGCTATTCAGAGAGCAGTATTCAGATCTGGATATCGAGTGGCACTTTATTGGCCCTATTCAATCGAATAAGACTCGACCAGTGGCTGAGCACTTTGATTGGGTGCACACCATCAATAGAGATAAAATTGCGCAGCGTCTCAACGATCAAAGACCGGCAGATATGCCCCCGCTTCAGGTGCTGATTCAGGTAAATACCAGTGGTGAAGCGAGTAAGTCTGGTGTAGATGATGAGCAGGTGTTTGAACTTGCCCAGTTGATATCTGAACTTCCCAACCTCACGTTAAGGGGAGTGATGTCCATCCCTGAAAACGTCGGTGACTATCAATCTCAGCTTGTTGCTTTCAATGCTCTAGCAAAAGTGAAAGATACACTGGCAAAGCGCTATCCGCAGGTTGATACACTATCGATGGGAATGAGCGGAGATATGCAAGCGGCGATTGAAGCGGGCAGTACCATTGTACGTATCGGCACTGCAATATTCGGCGCAAGAGATTACAGTAACAAAGCTTAGGCAGCACCTAGCTTAGCTTTCATTTTAGGATTAGTTTCATGGAACAAAGAAAAGTCGCCTTTATCGGAGCGGGCAACATGACGCGCTCGATAGTTGCAGGTCTAGTTGCTAGTGGATACGAGCCAAGTCAAATCATTGCCACCAACCGCAGTGAAGCGAAACTCACGGCATTGCAACAAGACTATGGCGTACAGGTAACCACTGACAATGTTGCTGCGGTGCAGCAAGCTGATGTTGTCGTTATGGCAGTAAAACCGCAATTAATGGAAGAGGTAGCAAAACCGCTTCAAGCTATTGATTTTAGTAGTAAGCTGGTTATCTCGATTGCTGCAGGAATCAACGTTGCAAGAATGCAACAGATGTTCGCGTGTGATTTAAACCTTATTCGCGTGATGCCAAACACACCATCACTGGTTGGCAAAGGCATGAGTGGTCTTTTGGCTTCTTCATTGACGCCAAAAATCGATAAACAGTTTGCGGGTGACCTAATGCAAGCTGTTGGCGAGGTGTGCTGGGTTGAGCAAGAGTCAGGTATCAATGATGTGATTGCAGCAGCTGGCAGTGCACCTGCTTACTTTTTCTTGTTTATGGAAGCGATTCAGCAGCAAGCAATAGCCAGTGGTTTTGATAAGGAAACCGCGCGCTTGTTGGTTCAGCAAACGGCGTTAGGCGCTGCAACTATGGTAACGGCCAACCCAGACACCGATCTTGCGACACTGCGTCAGCAAGTGACATCAAAAGGTGGAACGACTGCAGAAGCGGTACGCACCTTTGAAGAAAGTGATATTCGTGGCATTGTAGCCAAAGCGATGCAGGCGGCAGTGGCGCGTGCAGAAGAAATGGAAAAACTGTTCTAATCCCACTAATGATTATTCGTAAGGGCTTTATATGAATTCAATGAGTTTTTTAGTTTCGACCGTGTTTGATCTTTACATCATGGTCGTTCTTTTACGTATTTGGCTGCAGGCTGCGCGAGCGGATTTCTATAATCCGTTCTCTCAGTTTATCGTCAAGGCAACGCAACCAGTGGTCGCGCCACTGCGTCGTGTTATTCCATCGATCGGCAGTCTCGATATGGCGACGTTGCTGTTTGCCTACCTGCTTAGTGTCGGTAAATTTATTGCGCTAGTGATGGTCTCTTCTGGTGGCGGTATTAGCCTAGATGCGGGCTTCTTTATTTGGGGAGCGCTGTCACTACTTAAAGCAGCTGGCGGACTACTATTCTGGGTACTGCTACTTCGAGCTATTCTCAGCTGGGTCAGCCAAGGTCGTAGCCCAATTGAGTATGTGTTCCATCAACTGACTGAGCCAATGCTTGCGCCAATTCGCCGTATTATCCCTGCTATGGGCGGGTTTGATTTGAGCGTGTTGGTGCTGTT
Organism: Vibrio sp. CB1-5; assembly: GCF_059412285.1. Classification (NCBI taxonomy): domain Bacteria; kingdom Pseudomonadati; phylum Pseudomonadota; class Gammaproteobacteria; order Vibrionales; family Vibrionaceae; genus Vibrio; species Vibrio sp. CB1-5. Next base: position 7,107 of record NZ_JBJHPB010000009.1, read on the forward strand.
TATCGTGCTGCAATTTGCCAATATGCTTATGGGCGATATTATCGGTCCAATCTGGTTCCGACTATAATGTCAGCCGCTACTTTGGTGGTGGATGACCTAGTTTTGCGTATTTACGTACAACCTAAGGCAAGCCGAGATAAGTTGGTAGGAGAACATGGTGATGAGTTTAAAGTTGCTATAACTGCCCCTCCCATCGATGGCAAAGCCAATGCCCACTTAAGTAAATACTTGGCCAAGCTATTTAAAGTGGCGAAAAGCCAAGTGCTGATAGAAAAAGGCGAGCTCGGTCGCCACAAACAAGTCAGGATAATTGCGCCTACGCAAATACCTCAGGAATTCCAAGCCCTCTTATGAGGGCTTTTTACAAGGAGATAACAGATGAAAAAGTCGTTGTTATTCATCTTTGCTGTACTCATGAGCAGCGCTGCAGCCGCAGGCCAGTTTAAAACTATAAAAGATGCAGAAGTGCATTATGTTGTCTTTAACTCGACGTTTATGACGCCAAAGATTGCTCGCAGTTATGGCTTAAAACGCAACGAGCATATCGCAACCGTTAATGTGAGTGTGCTTGATCGTGCTAGCGCGGGTAAACCTGCGATGGAAGTAGGTATCAAAGGGGTTGCCAAGAACCTTATCGGTCAAATGAAAACGCTAGAGTTTAAGCAAATTAAAGAGGGAGATGCGGTATACTACCTCGCTCAATTTCCGATCGTGAACGAAGAAATGTACCAGTTTACGATTGATATCGATGCGGGAAACAAAGGCCGTGGCCCGGTTTCTTTTAGTCAAAAGCTTTATGTTGAACCTTAACCCCGAGACACTCTCATGAACAAAAAAATCGTCCTAGCAACCGGTAACCAAGGGAAAGTCCAAGAGATGGCAGACCTGCTGTTAGACTTTGGCTTTGAGGTTCACTCTCAAAGTGAGTTTAACGTTTCTGAAGTCGCTGAGACCGGAACGACGTTTATTGAAAACGCCATCATCAAAGCCAGACACGCCGCAAAAGAAACAGGTTTTGCTGCCATTGCTGATGACTCTGGTTTAGAGATTGATTACCTGAAAGGTGCCCCTGGCATTTACTCTGCTCGCTATTATGGTGAAGGCGCGACGGATAAGCTTAACTTAGAGAAAGTACTTACTGAAATGCAAGGCGTACCAGAAGAGCAAAGAACGGCGCGTTTTCACTGCGTACTGGTATTGATGCGTCATGAGAACGATCCAACGCCACTGGTTTGTCATGGTAAGTGGGAAGGCCGAATATTAACGGAAGCATCCGGTGAAAATGGCTTCGGCTACGACCCTATCTTCTTTGTCCCTGAGGAAGGTTGTGCTTCTGCAGAGTTAGAGCCTGTGCGTAAAAAGCAGCTCTCTCACCGTGGTAAAGCGCTCAACGAGCTTTTCACAACGATCAAGGCTCAAGGTCTATAAACGATGTCGACTCTTTCTGCCATCACTCCACCGCCTCTTAGCTTGTACATTCATATCCCATGGTGTGTGCAAAAGTGTCCTTACTGTGACTTTAACTCCCACGCTCAAAAGGGAGAGATACCTCAGCGGGCATATATCACTGCGCTTCTAGAAGATCTGGATGCTGATATCGCTCGTTATCAACTTGCCGACGATGAGCGTTCACTGCACTCGATCTTCATTGGTGGTGGTACGCCAAGCTTAATTGCTCCTGAGTTGATTGAGGAGCTGTTGGATGGTGTAAGGCAGCGAATCCCATTTCGTGATGATATTGAAATCACCATGGAAGCCAATCCAGGTACTATCGAAGCGGCAAGGTTCCAACGCTATCAAACTGGCGGTGTGACTCGTATTTCAATTGGTGTTCAGAGCTTCCAGCAACAAAAGCTTGAACGTTTGGGGCGTATTCATGGAGAGAGTGAAGCTGTTAATGCTGCCAAACTGGCGCATACTATAGGTCTGAACAGCTTTAACTTAGATCTGATGCACGGCCTTCCAGAGCAGTCCGTAACGGATGCGCTTAGTGATCTGCAGCAAGCCATTGATCTTGCGCCACCGCATCTTTCTTGGTATCAGCTAACCATTGAACCGAACACCTTGTTCTACTCAAAGCCGCCGACCTTGCCAGATGATGACGATCTCTGGGATATCTATGAGCAAGGCCATAAGATACTTGAAGAGGCTGGTTACCAGCAGTATGAAGTCTCCGGCTACAGTAAGCCAGGCTACCAATGTCAGCATAATCTGAATTATTGGCGATTTGGTGACTACCTCGGAATTGGTTGCGGTGCACACGGCAAGTTGAGTTTTTCAGATGGTCGTATCGTGCGAACCACCAAAGTTAAGCACCCTAGAGGCTATCTCAATATGCTTAAGCCCTACCTAGATTCTGAGATTGAAGTCGAAGCCAATGATAGGCCGTTTGAGTTCTTTATCAACCGCTTACGCCTTTTGGAGGCTTGCCCTAAAGCTGAGTTTACCGAGCGTACTGGACTAAGCATGAGTGTAATTGAAGCTCCAATGACGCACTGTATTCAACATGGCTACATTGATGATCTTGGAGATAGCTGGATAGTGACCGAAAAAGGCAAGCTGTTCCTCAACGACGTATTAGAGCAATTTGAACTGGAATGATGACCAATCATTACCGTAACTTACTTCTGCTTAAGTAACAGTTTGACTACAATTCGCGCCCAGGAAGACTTTTTACTGTAAGGATGCAGTAACCTGTTGAAATTACTGGGCGCAATATGATCCTTTCTTTAGTAAAAATTGTCGTGATGCTGGCACTGTTGTCAGTTATTTCTAAAGTTACTTTTCTTGGTTGGTATGAAATCAACTATTCCGACACATCATGGTTAGAATTTCTGAAAGCCGTTGTATGGGGCGTGCAATTCGACCTGACGGTCTCTATGTTGCTGACAGGCTTAAGCTTACTTTTGCTTACTCCAATGGCCTACTTTAAGCGCTTCTATCAAGGTTTGTTTCACATCTGGCTATTTGCTTGTGGTGCGTGGATCATTTTTTCGACCATGGGCGATACGATTTACCTCAGCCAAGCAAACCGTCATGTAACCGTTGATTTGCACTTAGGCAAGGGAATGGAGCTTGAGCTTTTATCAACCGTCGTCACTCAGTTCTCAGGTCTTATTGTTGCCGCGGTAGCCATGTTAGTGGCTTTTACTGCGCTGCTACGGAAATTTCCTCAAAAGATCATTTTTAGCCGACGTTGGTACCAATCTACGTCGATTGCACTGGTCTTTGTTTTTGCTGTGGTTACAACGGTACGTGGCGGTTACAGTGATAAGCCACAAACCCCAATGTACGCCTATAAAATTGGCGATGTTAACCATGCTCGTATTGCCTGGAATGCACCTTATGCGATTACTTACTACTCGCTAATAGGTGAAGATAAGTCTGGTCATCGCTGGACGCCAGAGCAAAGTAACCAGCAAATGGCCACACTCAAAACGAAAGTAAATCCTAAGCCGAAAACGAGAGTAAATCGACTCAAGCAACATGACGTCGTACTAGTTCTATTAGAAAGTTGGACTGCCTACGATATGCAAAGCTATGGCTCTGATGTCAATGCCACCCCGAACTTTGATGCATTGCGTGATAAATCGTTATCGACAGAGGCGTTTTATTCCAACGGTTTTCGAACCGTAGAAGGTGTTTTTGCTACCATGTGCTCGCAGCCTAATCCGGTTGGCGGAAGTGTGGCTGGAACCCGTCTAGAGAGCATGCCGTACCGCTGTTTGCCGCAATTACTAAAAGAGCGCGGCTGGGAAACGTCCTTTGTTCAAGGCAGTGGTCACGGCATGGTCGGTGCATTCGCTCAATCGCTAGGATTTAGCGATTCCTACGGTAAGTTTGACTACCCCCATAAAGGGCAAGATCAAAACTATTGGGGCTATATGGATGATGGTATTTATGATTTCGCGTTAGATAAGTTGGCGAGCGCCAGTGATGCGCCGCAATTTGTTGCGATCAACACAGGTACTACGCACGATAGCTATCTGCCGAATGAGTCTGACTATGTGTTTGGTGATGAAACAGATGAACAAACGCGCCGTAGCGTATTGCACCATGCTGATCAGTCGTTGGGGCGTTTTGTTGAGCGTTTGAAAGCGCAAACTAAGCGACCAACGCTCTTGGTGCTGGTGGCTGATCATACTATGGTGGGGGCAAAAAACGATCTCAGACATGTTTCTATTCCATTTTTGATCCATGGTATCAATATGGATATTCCGACAGGCACCTTACCGTTTGCAGCTTCTCACAAAGATGTCGCGCCAACGGTGGTCGATCTGTTAGGAGGGCAAGTCGGTTGGTTCTCAGGACAAAGTCTCTTGGCGAAAAACTACAAAGAAGGGGCGGATTTTTCCGTGAATAACCAGTTCTACTGGTTAGCTAACAACAAGATGGTTCGAATTAACGCAGAAACTGGCCAAAAAGAGGCGTGCTATCGTGTAGGTCGCGATAGCATCAGTTTGAAGTCATTTGACTGTAGTGAGTCGAAACGCACCAAAGCCATGTATGAAAATGGCCTTAATTACCTGCTTTATAGTCAGCAGCACTTGTTTGATGGCAGTACAGCGCGCTACTAGTGCCGGGTTGCTAGATGTCTCGTCCTAATACGTTGAAATAAAAACGAAGCTGGTGGAAACCAGCTTCTTTTGTTTTAAACCATTGGAAATGGAATCAGAAAATTGAGCGACCGATTCGCTCAGAAAGCATTTCTAAAGCGCGAGTGCCGGCGAGTGAGTTACCGGATTTATCCAGTTCAGGTGACCATACGGCTATGGTCATCTCCCCAGGCACAATCGCGATGATCCCGCCGCCAACACCCGACTTGCCCGGCATGCCGACTCGATAGGCAAATTCGCCCGCGCCATCATACAGCCCACAAGTCGCCAGCAGTGCATTGAGCTGCTTGGTTTGTGTTGGTGTGATGATCTGCTTATTGGTGTTGACCGACTGACCTTGGTTAGCAAGATAGCTAAAGGTCTTAGCAAGGTCGACACAGCTCATTTTAAGCGCGCAAGCGTGAAAGTAGTTATTCAACACAGGGATAACATCATTATTGAAGTTACCGAATGAGCGCATCAGGTAGGCGATAGCGGCATTACGATCGCTGTGCATCATCTCAGACGCAGCAACAATCTTGTCGTAGACAATATGACTATCTCCGGACAACACTCGCACAAACTCCAGCAGACGCTGCCTAGGGGCTGACAGGCGGCTTTGTAGTAAGTCAGCAACCACAATGGCGCCAGCGTTGATAAACGGGTTGCGAGGAATTCCTTGCTCCATTTCAAGCTGGATCAGTGAGTTAAATGCCTGTCCTGATGGCTCTTTACCTACACGTTGCCAGATTTCCTCTGGTTTATAGAGCATCATGGCAAGCGTTAAAGTCAGGGCTTTGGAAATCGACTGAATAGAGAAGCTTTCTTCTGCATCACCCGCCGTGATGACTTCACCTTCATTAGTGTAAACCGCAATACCCAATTTGTTGTTGGGCACATTGGCGAGCGCAGGGATGTAATCGGCAACTTTACCTTGCCCAATTAGCGGTTTTACTTCGCTTAGGATGGTAGAAAGGATCTGTTTTGTTGGTTTCATGGTTATTGTTCTCCCAACATTAGCGCTAAAAAAAGCCAACGTTGGGTTGGCTTTTCATTAATAAACTTTCGCGTTTTGCTTACGCAGTGCGACGGTACTTGATATCCCAAACACCGTGACCTAAACGGTGACCACGAGCTTCAAATTTCGTCAGTGGACGCTCTTCAGGACGTGGTACGAAATCACCATCGGTAGCAATGTTTTCAAAGCCAGGTGCTTCGTTCATCACTTCAACCATATGCTCGGCATAGTTTTCCCAGTCTGTTGCCATATGGAAAATACCAGATTCAGGGATCAGTTTAGTTCTTACCATTTCTGCAAAGTCTAGCTGAACAATACGGCGCTTGTGGTGACGCTTCTTGTGCCATGGGTCTGGGAAGAATAGCTGCATTGTGCTTAGGCTGTTCTCTGGAATCATGTTGGCAAACACTTCAACTGCATCGTGGCACATTACGCGTAGGTTCGTAACACCTGCATCACGCGCAGAAGATAGACAAGCGCCAACACCTGGGCTGTGCACTTCAATACCGATGAAGTTTTTCTCTGGAGCATTCTTTGCCATCTCTACCAAAGACGCACCCATGCCAAAACCAACTTCCAGTACAACAGGGTTGTTGTTGCCAAATACCTGTTCCCAGTCGAGTAGTGACTCTTGGTAATCAATACCCATCGTTGGCCAGCACGCTTCCATCGCCGCCTCTTGGCCTTTTGTTAGACGTCCTTCGCGACGAACAAAACTGCGAACTTTGCGAATCAGTTTGCCATCTTCAGTGTATTCGTTAGTAGTCACTTCACTCATTGGTTTAGCCTGTTCATTCAATAATCAGAGCGGGAATTATCCAAAGAATTTGCCATCAAGCAAGTATTATCGGATCAGAAATTCACGCGGTTTTACTTCTGTTACTAAGTGTGGTGCAATTTCTGGCAAATTATAAGAGAGAAGAGAAACATTGTGACGCCTTTTGCACGCTCAATATTAGACTGGTACGACAAATTTGGCCGTAAGCAGTTGCCGTGGCAGCAAGACAAAACCGCTTATAAAGTTTGGCTGTCTGAGATCATGCTGCAACAAACCCAAGTCGCGACAGTCATCCCATACTACGAGCGATTTCTAGAACATTTCCCAACGGTCGAATCTTTGGCTAACGCGCCGCAAGATGAGGTGCTGCACCTTTGGACTGGGCTTGGCTATTACGCGAGAGCTCGTAACCTACATAAAGCCGCCAAAGTGGTTGTGGAGCAATATGGTGGGGAGTTTCCATTAACCTTAGAAGAGATGAATGCGCTGCCAGGCGTTGGCCGCTCAACCGCCGCCGCAGTGCTTTCTTCGGTTCATAAACTTCCACATGCAATTCTAGATGGCAACGTAAAGCGAACGCTGGCTCGCAGTTTTGCCATAGACGGTTGGCCTGGTCAGAAGAAGGTAGAAAATCAATTATGGGAAATTGCTGAGCAGCATACGCCAGGTATCGATACAGATAAGTACAACCAAGCTATGATGGATATGGGAGCCATGGTGTGTACGCGCAGTAAGCCGAAATGCACGCTATGCCCAATCGAGTCACTTTGTGTAGCGAATAAGCAGGGTAACCCGCTTGAGTATCCCGGTAAAAAGCCTAAAAAACAGAAGCCAGAGAAGGAAACCTGGTTTGTGATTGTTAAGTATAACCAAGAGCTTTGGCTTGCTCAGCGCCCGCAGACGGGGATTTGGGGAGGGCTGTTTTGTTTTCCTGAAAGCCCAACAGCGGATATTGAGCCAGTACTCGAGGGGTTAGGCATTCGTGAAGCCATGGTAGCCTCAAAAGACGTTGAGATAGCGTTTAGACATACCTTTAGTCATTATCACTTGGATATCACCCCAATCGTCGTGACGCTGAACCAGCTTCCGACAATGATGATGGAAGAGTCTAAAGGTCTTTGGTATAACATTACCCAACCAGAAAAGGTGGGGCTGGCTGCACCAGTGAAGCAGCTGATTGACACCTTACAACGATATTAATTGAGGATAACATTATGAGCCGTATGGTTTTTTGTGCTCGTCTACAGAAAGATGCTGAAGGCCTAGACTTTCAACTGTACCCAGGTGAATTGGGTAAACGTATCTTCGATAACATTTCTAAACAGGCTTGGGCAGAGTGGCAATCTAAGCAGACGATGCTGATCAATGAAAAGAAGCTGAATATGATGGATCCTGAACATCGTAAACTGCTTGAAGCTGAGATGGTGAGCTTTCTGTTTGAAGGCAAAGATGTCGTTATCGACGGCTATACACCGCCATCTGAGTAATTGACAAAGGAATGAAGCAAGCACCACCTTACAGGTGGTGTTTTTAAATGGTATCTATGAAGAAGCTAATCTATTTTTTAACGCCGTTACTTTTGCTCGGTTGTAGTCGTGAGTTCATCGAAAAAATCTACGATGTGAACTACGAACCAACCAACCGCTTTGCTAAGAACTTGGCACAACTGCCTGGTCAGTATGTCAAAGATGTTGCCGCGCTCGATGCGCTCATCAGTAGCTTTAATGGCAACATCGAGAAGCGATGGGGGAGCCGTGAAATTAAAGTCGCGGGCAAGAGCAACTACGTTAAATACATAGACAACTACTTGAGCCGCGCTGAGGTTAACTTTAGCAAGGGTTTGATCACCATAGAGACCGTTTCCCCAACGGAACCAGAAAAGCACCTTAAAACGGCGATTGTGACTACGTTGCTTACGCCAGACGATCCGTCTAGCGTTGACTTATTCTCATCAAAGGGCATCACACTGGAAGGTCAGCCGTTTTTGTACAATCAGGTTGTTGACCAAGAGAAAAAACCTATTCAATGGACATGGCGCGCGAGTCGTTTTGCTGACTACCTGATTGCCAACAAGCTAAAAACCAAGAATGTGGATTACAAGAAGGCCTACTACGTTGAGATCCCTATGGTGGCGGATCACTTCAAGCAGCGCAGCTATCAGTATTCGGATATCGTTCGTCGTGCTTCTCAGCGTTACGACATTCCTGAAGACCTGATATACGCGATCATCAAGACTGAGAGTAGTTTCAATCCGTATGCGGTGAGCTGGGCGAATGCCTATGGCTTGATGCAGGTGGTACCGAAGACGGCAGGGCGAGATGTATTTAAGCTTGTGAAGAATAAGCCAGGGCAGCCAACACCAGAGTACCTGTTCAATCCAGAGCAGAACATTGATACCGGTACCGCGTACTTCTATATCTTGAAAAATCGTTACCTTCGCGCTGTACGTCATCCGCTTTCGTTGGAATACAGCATGATCTCCGCATACAACGGTGGTACTGGTGGCGTGCTAAACACTTTCCATCGGACAGATAGAAAGCGAGCGATGAATGATCTTAATTCACTGCAGCCAAATCAGGTGTATTGGGCACTGACGAAGAAACACCCAAATGCAGAAGCTCGTCGCTATTTGGAGAAAGTAACTAAATTCAAAAAAGATTTTAATGCTGGAAAAGGCTAATTTTGCCAAATTTGCCTAAAACAAATACGATTCGCTGAAAAATGCAGCGCTTGAACGCTTTTTTAAAGTTTTTTTCAAAAAAGCGTTGACGGGAGGACCGAAAATCCGTTTAATAGCGCCCCGTTGCCCGGATAGCTCAGTCGGTAGAGCAGAGGATTGAAAATCCTCGTGTCGGTGGTTCGATTCCGCCTCCGGGCACCACAATTTAGATTGTTGGTGCTGTTAACAGAAGCACGAGCAATAACAAATAAAGTGTCGCCGACTTAGCTCAGTAGGTAGAGCAACTGACTTGTAATCAGTAGGTCACCAGTTCGATTCCGGTAGTCGGCACCATTTATTTGCCTCGATAGCTCAGTTGGTAGAGCAGCGGATTGAAAATCCGCGTGTCGGTGGTTCGACTCCGCCTCGAGGCACCATTATTTGGTGTTAAGCTGATAATGGTCTCACGACCTAGCTTGCACAAATAATTCCCCCTTAGTTCAGTTGGTAGAACGGCGGACTGTTAATCCGTATGTCGCAGGTTCGAGTCCCGCAGGGGGAGCCACTTTAAGAAAAAGGCCGTATCGAAAGATACGGCTTTTTTCGTTTCTACGGCACCTGATTTCAAAGTCATAAAAAAGCCCCGCAAGTTATGCGAGGCTATTTTTAGTCAACTTGCTGCTAATCCTGCTGAGCTTTGATTTCGCCTTCAGGCTGCGCTTCTTTTTGCATCTCTTTCTCAGCTAATTTGGCCTTCTCAATCATAGGAGTGATGGTTGAGCCTTGGATCAGGATAGAGAACACCACCACGGAGTAGGTCATGACCATGATGATCTCTTTCACGTCGATCAGCTTATCTTCGATTACCCATATACCGGATGGGATAGACAGTGCCATCGCAATTGCGAGACCACCACGTAAGCCACCCCACGTTAAAATACGCACTGACCAAGGGTTATAGCGGCGATAGCGCTTAAAGCCCACGTAGGCCAGCGCCACACTCAAATAACGCGCACAAAGCACCATCGGTACCGAGACGGCCATCATAATCCAGTCTTCTTGGTGGAATTGGAATAGCAGCATCGACATACCGATGAGTAGGAACAGCACGCCATTTAAGAATTCGTCCACAAGTTCCCAGAAGTGGTCGAGGTGCTCCTCTGACTGTTTTGAGAATCCGATGTAGCGTGTCCAGTTACCGATCATAATACCCGACACCACCATTGAAAGTGGTCCAGAGACATGCAGGAACTCAGCAAAGGCGTAGCCTGCGGTTGGAATACCAATAGTCAGTAGCAGCTCCATTGAATGATCGTCTGTGGAGCTGATGAGGTAATGGAATACTAAGCCGAGTACAAAACCATAAACAATGCCGCCAATGGCCTCTTGAAGGAACAGAGCCGTTACGCTGCCAAGTGTGGGTGCTTTACTGCCAAAGGCAATGGTAAATAGGGTGACAAAGATAACAAGACCAAAACCGTCGTTGAATAGCGACTCTCCCTCGACTTGAGTTGAAACCCGTTGAGGAGCATTGAGTTTTTTAACAATAGCAAGAACGGCGATGGGGTCGGTAGGGGAGATCAGTGCGCCAAACAGTAAGCAGTAGATAAGATCAAACTGAATGCCAATCAGTAAACAGACACCATACAGCACAAAGCCAATAAAGAAGGTGGAAAATAGCGTCGCACCTAAGGCGAGAACGGTGATCTCCCATTTTTGATCTTTAAGGTGGGGCAGTTTGATGCCTAAACCGCCGGCAAACAATAGAAAGCCAAGGATCCCTTGAAGTAGGAAATCTTCAAAATCGATATCAGCAACGGTCTCGGTTGCCAGTTCAGTTAAGTGGAACCAATCGTTTTGACCTGCAACTAAGATGAGTAGTGATAGCATCATAGCACCGGCAGTAATCGCGATGGTGGTTTGCATTTTACCTATCTTGCTGTTTATTAGGGCTATTAACATAGCTGCTGCGGACAGAAAGCATAAAGTCTGATAGACGGACATCACTTCACCTAAGAGTGTAAAAAAATGTTAATGGGATTTTGTTCTTCTTCCTCGCGAATATCAATCACTGTTTGTGAAATCATTTGTCAATTTTATAGTTTAGAGCGACTCAGGTGATGTCGGTGTTTTTTATTCGCTCCGTGGACTTACTAGACCATGAACAACTTGTTTCTGCTTTAAGAGTCCGATAGTTTGAGGGGATAACAAGTCAGTAAAGATTTTTTAGACGTCTAGATTTCTAAAAAATCTATGATACGATGACAGCATTAGCAAGGAATGAGGCAGTATCGTGGGAAGCAGTAAGTACGTTGAAAGCAGCTATGCTCAAGGCAAGAAAGCTCAAGACAAGAAATCGCAGATAGAAAATCAGCTCAAGCAGCGTATTCTTTTGATCGATGGTGGTATGGGCACCATGATCCAAGGATACAAGCTTGAAGAAGAGGACTATCGCGGCGAGCGTTTTGCAGATTGGCAGTGTGATCTTAAAGGCAACAATGATCTTTTAGTGTTAACTCAGCCAGATCTTATTAAAGAGATCCATAGCGCTTACCTAGAAGCGGGTGCGGATATTCTTGAAACCAATACTTTCAACGCCACTACGATTGCCATGGCTGACTATGAGATGGAATCGCTAAGTGAGGAAATCAACTACGAAGCGGCTAGGCTTGCCAGAATTGCTGCTGATGAGTGGACGGCAAAAACGCCAGAACGTCCTCGTTACGTAGCCGGTGTGCTTGGTCCAACAAACCGTACCTGCTCAATCTCTCCTGATGTAAATGATCCCGGCTACCGTAATGTAAGCTTTGATGAGCTGGTGGAAGCGTACTCAGAGTCCACTCGCGCGCTGATTCGTGGCGGCAGTGACCTAATCCTTATTGAAACCATCTTCGATACCCTAAATGCAAAAGCCTGTTCATTTGCGGTTGAATCCGTATTTGAAGAGCTAGGTATCGAGCTTCCGGTCATGATCTCAGGCACCATCACCGATGCCTCTGGTCGTACTCTGTCAGGACAAACCACCGAAGCTTTCTACAACGCACTACGCCATGTGAAGCCACTTTCTTTCGGTCTCAACTGTGCACTTGGTCCAGATGAGCTAAGGCAATATGTTGAAGAGATGTCTCGCATCTCCGAAGGTTTTGTTTCGGCTCACCCGAATGCAGGCCTGCCGAATGCCTTTGGTGAATACGATCTTTCACCAGAAGACATGGCTGAACATATTGGTGAGTGGGCACGAAGCGGTTTCCTAAACCTAGTGGGTGGCTGTTGTGGTACCACGCCAGAGCATATTCGTCAGATGGCAAACGCCGTAGAAGGGGTGACGCCTCGTCCACTTCCAGAGCTGATTACCGCTTGTCGACTTTCCGGTTTAGAACCGCTAACTATTGAAAAAGAATCCCTATTCATCAACGTTGGTGAGCGTACCAACGTGACAGGTTCTGCTCGCTTTAAGCGTCTTATCAAAGAAGAACTGTATGACGAAGCATTAGAGGTGGCTCGTCAGCAAGTTGAAAATGGCGCGCAGATCATCGATATCAACATGGATGAGGGCATGCTGGATGCCGAAGCCTGTATGGTTCGATTCCTAAATCTTTGTGCCTCTGAGCCTGAGATTTCTAAAGTGCCTATCATGGTTGACTCTTCTAAGTGGGAAGTCATCGAGGCGGGTCTTAAGTGTATCCAAGGCAAAGGCATTGTTAACTCCATTTCGCTAAAAGAAGGCAAAGAGAAGTTTGTCGAGCAAGCGAAGCTGATCCGCCGCTATGGTGCAGCCGTTATCGTGATGGCGTTTGATGAAGTGGGTCAGGCAGAAACTCGCGAGCGTAAATTAGAGATTTGTAGCAAGGCTTATCGCATTCTTGTGGATGAAGTAGGCTTCCCACCAGAGGATATTATCTTTGACCCGAATATCTTCGCGGTAGCGACAGGTATTGAAGAGCACAACAACTACGCAGTCGACTTTATCGAGGCCGTTGCTGATATCAAACGTGACCTGCCACATGCGATGATCTCTGGTGGCGTATCAAATGTTTCGTTCTCGTTCCGTGGCAACAACTATGTACGTGAAGCGATTCATGCCGTGTTCCTTTACCACTGTTTCAAGAATGGTATGGACATGGGTATCGTTAATGCCGGTCAGCTCGAGATCTACGACAACGTTCCAGACAAACTGCGTGAAGCGGTAGAAGATGTAGTTCTCAACCGTCGTGATGATGGTACCGAGCGACTACTTGATATTGCCGCTGAATACGCTAACAAAGGCGTTGGTAAAGAAGATGATGCCAGTGCGCTAGAGTGGCGTACATGGCCAGTAGAGAAGCGTCTAGAGCACGCTCTCGTGAAAGGCATCACTGAGTTCATTGTTGAAGATACCGAAGAAGCGCGCGTCAATGCCTCAAAACCTCTCGAGGTAATTGAAGGCCCGTTAATGGATGGTATGAACGTGGTCGGTGACCTATTTGGTGAAGGTAAGATGTTCCTTCCTCAGGTAGTAAAATCGGCTCGTGTTATGAAGCAGGCCGTGGCGCATCTAGAGCCTTATATCAACGCTTCCAAACAAGCAGGTTCGAGCAACGGCAAGATCCTTCTCGCGACCGTTAAAGGCGATGTTCACGATATCGGTAAGAATATCGTTGGCGTGGTTTTGCAGTGTAACAACTACGAGATCATCGACCTTGGCGTCATGGTGCCTTGTGAAAAGATCCTCAAAGTCGCCAAAGAAGAAAACGTCGACATTATTGGCCTGTCAGGTCTCATTACTCCATCGCTTGATGAAATGGTTCATGTCGCCAAAGAGATGGAGCGTCAAGGCTTCGACCTACCGCTACTGATTGGCGGCGCGACGACATCAAAAGCACATACTGCGGTTAAGATTGAGCAGAACTACAGCGAGCCTGTGGTTTATGTAAATAACGCATCACGCGCGGTAGGTGTATGTACTTCGCTACTTTCTAACGAGTTAAAACCAGCGTTTGTTGAGAAGCTAGATATCGATTACGAGCGCGTTCGTGACCAGCACAATCGTAAAAAGCCACGCACTAAGCCTGTCACATTGGAAAAAGCGCGTGAAAACAAGGTTGATATCGATTGGCAGAGCTACACACCACCAAAACCGGCTAAACCGGGTGTACACGTGTTTGAAGACTTCGATGTCGCTACACTGCGCAATTACATTGACTGGACACCATTCTTTATGACTTGGTCGCTGGTGGGCAAATACCCAGCCATTCTAGAACATGAAGAAGTAGGAGAAGAGGCCAAGCGCTTGTACAAAGATGCCAACGACCTACTTGATCGCGTTGAACGAGAAGGGCTGCTAAAAGCTGCGGGCATGTGTGCACTGTTCCCGGCAGCCTCTGTGGGTGACGATATCGAAGTCTACACAGATGAGACGCGCAGTGAAGTTCGTACCGTACTTCATAATCTTCGTCAGCAGACTGAGAAGCCAAAAGGCTTTAACTACTGTCTATCGGACTACATTGCGCCGAAAGAGAGTGGCAAGCAAGATTGGATTGGCGCCTTTGCGGTAACCGGCGGTATTGGCGAGCGTGAACTTGCTGATGAATACAAGGCGCAAGGTGATGACTACAATGCCATCATGATCCAAGCGGTAGCTGACCGATTAGCCGAAGCTTTTGCTGAGCACCTGCACGAGAAAGTTCGTAAAGAAATCTGGGGCTACTCTGCGGATGAAGCGCTGTCAAATGACGACCTTATTCGCGAGAAATATCAAGGCATTCGCCCAGCACCGGGTTACCCAGCGTGCCCAGAGCACACAGAAAAAGGCTCGCTATGGGAAATGCTGAATGTAGAAGAAACCATTGGCATGTCGCTAACCACAAGTTATGCAATGTGGCCGGGTGCTTCGGTATCGGGTTGGTACTTCTCACACCCTGATTCTCGCTACTTTGCGATTGCTCAAATTCAGCAAGACCAAGTAGATAGTTACGCAGACCGTAAAGGTTGGAGTTTGGAAGAAGCTGAGAAATGGCTTGGTCCTAACATCAACTAGTCTCGATATCCTAATTATCTACAAGTAAATTAAAGCAAAACGGCACCTTTCGGTGCCGTTTGTTTATGTGTTCATAGCCGTATTGAGTTTGCTGATTAGCTCTTGCTTTTCGCTTTTGGGAAAACCTTGACCATCTTGATGCGGTTCTCTTCTAGCTCGACAATTTCCATCTGATGCTCAGCAACTTGCACACTTAGGTGACTCTCAGGAATATCTTCCAAGTATTCTAAGATAAGGCCATTTAGGGTGCGCGGTCCATCGGTCGGTAGCGTCCATTTCAGACCTTTGTTGATATCACGGATATTGGCACTGCCTTCAATTAAGAAGCTGCCATCACCTTGCGGTGTGATTTCATCGGACAGCGTTGGCGCCATCGATGTGGTGAACTCACCAACGATCTCTTCCAGGATATCTTCAAGCGTCACTAGACCGTTGATATCGCCATATTCGTCAACAATGAGGCCAATACGTTCTTTGTTGCGCTGGAACTTGAGCATCTGCACGTTGAGTGGCGTGCCTTCTGGAATGAAATACACCTCATCAGCACTGCGAAGTAGGGTCTCTTTCGTGAACTCATTCTTCTCTAGCATCAAACGATACGACTCACGTAGCCTGATCATTCCTACCACTTCATCAATTTGATCACGATACAGCACCACTCGGCCATGAGGAGAGTGGGTCAACTGGCGAACAATCGATTTCCAGTCATCATTAATGTTGATGCCGGTGATCTCGTTACGTGGGATCATGATGTCATTCACGGTCACGTGTTCAAGGTCGAGAATCGAAATCAGCATATCTTGGTGACGACGTGGGATAAGCGAGCCTGCTTCATTTACCACGGTGCGCAGCTCTTCCGAGCTCAAATGGTCTTCATCGTTATGATCGACTCGTAAGCCAAGTAAGCGGATAAAGCCGTTAGTAATGAAGTTAACCAGGATTACCAGGGGCGAGAGCAGTTTCATCAGGATGGTGAGTACGATACTGCTCATAAACGACACTCGCTCAGGATAGAGAGCGGCAAGTGTTTTTGGCGTGACTTCCGCAAACACCAAGATGACCATAGTCAGTGCACCGGTAGCGATTGCGACACCTAAGTCACCAAATAGACGCAGGCCAAGTACCGTAGCGATTGCAGACGCCAATATATTAACGAGGTTATTACCGATTAGGATCAGGCCGATGAGTCGGTCAGGGCGGCTAAGCAGTTTCTCAACGCGCTTTGCCCCTTTATGGCCTGTTTTAGATAAGTGTTTAAGTCTGTATCGGTTCAAAGACATCATCCCTGTCTCTGAACCTGAAAAATAGCCGGAAATTACAATTAGACCTGCAAGGATTGCAAATAAAATACCGGTCGAAATGTCGTCCAATGCCCTAGAATTCCTTTAGTTAATAGCTGGTTAATTTATGAACTACTTAATCCCTATTGTCAACGCGCCTTTAGTTGTAGTGCGTCTAAGGTCGACTTAGTTCAAGATGATCTCTCTTACAAAGCGGCTGCCAAAGTAAGCGAGAGTGAGAAGTGTGGCGCCCGCGACTGCAAACCATGTAACTTTTTTGCCGCGCCAGCCTTTTTGATAGTGTCCCCAAAGCAGCACTGAATAGACAATCCATGCTAACAATGACAATACGCCTTTGTGGGCTTTGCCTTGAGCAAACATATCTTGGACAAATACAAAACCTGTGATCAAGGTAGCGGTTAATAAGCCCGTGCCGATGAGGATGATATTGAAAAGTTGTCTTTCCACCATCATTAATGGAGGAAGGTTAGGGTTAATCGTTAGCGCTTTCTTGTTTTTCAGCTTGTGATCAAGCCACGCTAGTTGCAATGCATACAGTGCGCCAATAGACAGCGTCGAGTAAGAGAACAATGCCAATGAAATGTGAATCAACAGTTTCGGGTTGTGCTCTAGATGGGTAATAAAGGCCGTCGGCACAAACGCAGCCGCACTGAGATTGATTGCCGCGAAGCTGTAGACCACAGGAAGCAAGAACCAAATACGAGTTTTCACCATCGCGACGCTCATAAATAGCGAGATGATGAAGCTAATCAGTGAAGCGACGTTAAGAATACTTAGGTTCTGGCCGGTGCCACTGAAGATTAAGTCGCTGAGCAATACTGCGTGAAACGTCAGCGCGAGAACAGCACTAACCAGAACAGTTTTTGTACGGATCCCTACCTGGTTGACCAAGCCTGGGATGATTGTTGCGATGGCCAAGCCATAAAGTATGGCGGCCGCAATTGCGATTAAACTGTCCATTTTTCCTAAAAAATCGATTGCTTAGAGCACGAATTATACCCTGCATCGTCCTATTGGGCTACGTCAGATGTAAAAACTATTGACTCGTATTTGATCTTGTTAGATATGACTCTCACTGCTGGCTAAGGTATACTCACTGCAATTGATCGCCCAGTTTGAAGCGAAGAGAAAGAAATGTTTGAGAATTTAACGGATCGTCTATCCAAAACGCTGAAGAACATCAGCGGTAAAGGTCGTCTGACCGAAGACAACATCAAAGACACGCTACGCGAAGTTCGTATGGCGCTACTTGAGGCGGACGTTGCTCTGCCAGTTGTTCGTGAGTTTATCAAAGGTGTTAAAGAGCGCGCTGTTGGTGTTGAGGTGTCTAAATCACTCACGCCAGGTCAGGAGTTCATCAAGATTGTTCAAGCTGAGCTTGAGCAAGTCATGGGGGAATCGAATGAAGCGCTTGACCTTGCTGCGCAGCCGCCAGCTGTCATTCTTATGGCGGGTCTACAAGGTGCCGGTAAAACCACCAGTGTAGGCAAGCTCTCTAAGCTTCTAAACGAGCGCGAGAAAAAGAAAGTATTGGTTGTGTCTGCCGACGTTTACCGTCCAGCGGCAATCAAGCAGCTTGAAACGCTAGCTGGTGATGTGGGTGTGGACTTCTTCCCATCGACAGCCGATCAAAAGCCTATCGATATTGCTAATGCTGCAATCGAGCACGCTAAGAAGAAATTCTACGACGTACTGATTGTCGATACCGCAGGTCGCTTAGCGGTTGACCATGAAATGATGGATGAAATCCAGCAGCTTCATACGGCAATCAACCCAGTTGAAACTCTGTTCGTGGTTGATGCCATGACAGGTCAAGATGCGGCGAACACGGCGAAAGCCTTCGGTGATGCACTGCCACTAACAGGTGTAATCCTGACTAAGGTGGATGGTGATGCACGTGGTGGTGCGGCACTTTCAGTTCGCCATATCACAGGCAAACCAATCAAGTTCTTGGGTGTGGGTGAGAAGACCGACGCACTCGAACCGTTCCACCCAGATCGCGTGGCTTCACGTATCCTAGGTATGGGTGACGTCCTTTCTCTTATCGAAGACCTTCAGCGCAATGTCGATACTGAGAAAGCAGAGAAAATGGCGAAGAAGTTCAAGGAGAAGAAAGGCTTTGACCTTGAAGACTTCCGCGAACAACTTGGCCAGATGCAGAACATGGGTGGCATGATGGGCATGATGGACAAGCTTCCAGGCATGTCTAACCTGCCAGACAACGTCAAAGATAAAGTTGACGACAAGATGTTCAAGCAGATGGAAGCCATCATCAACTCGATGACCATGAAAGAGCGTCAGCGTCCTGAGCTTATTAAAGGTTCTCGCAAAAAACGTATCGCGGCAGGTTCTGGTACTCAGGTACAAGATGTGAACCGCCTGCTCAAGCAATTCACCCAGATGCAGAAGATGATGAAGAAGATGCAGAAAGGTGGCATGCGCGGCATGATGCGTAATATGCAGGGCATGATGGGTGGCATGGGCGGTATGGGCGGCGGTGGTAATCCGTTTGGCCGATAATCTCGCGATTCGAGAAGGGTAATAGAGCGAGTGAAAGCAACTCATTGATCTTTCAAACTGTTATCCAGCTCACATCTTCACCAGCGCCCAAAAACTGGTGAAAAAATAGCTAAACCCCTTGCAATGCCTCGGAATAAGAGTAAAATTCCGAGGCTTTATTTTGGCACGAGACCTCAGGTTGCTCATTTGAGAAACATTTCTGAGGTCATTTTTATTATTGAGAAAGCAAAGAGGACGATATGGTTACCATTCGTTTGGCACGTCACGGCGCTAAGAAGCGTCCATTCTATCAAATCGTAGTAGCGGACAGCCGCAATGCAGCAACTGGCCGTTTCATCGAGAAAGTGGGTTTCTTTAACCCAACTGCTAAAGGTCAAGAAGAAGGTCTACGTCTAGACCTAGAGCGCGTTAACCACTGGGTTGGTCAAGGCGCAACAGTTTCTGACCGCGTTGCTAAGCTAGTTAAAGACGCTCAAAAAGCGGCTTAATTCTAGTTAAGTAAGCAGTATGTCGTCGATGAAAGGTAAAGACACAATGAGCAATCAAGACGAAAGAATTGTTGTAGGTAAATTTGGTTCTACTTACGGCATTCGCGGATGGCTTAAGGTGTTTACCTACACAGACAATCCTGAAAGTATTTTCGATTACAGCCCTTGGTATATTAACCAAAAGGATGAATGGGTAGAGTACAAAGTCGAAAGTTGGAAGCGCCATAACAAAGGTATGGTGTGTAAACTAGAAGGTCTTGAGGTTCGTGAAGAAGCTCACCTACTGACCAACTTTGAGATTGCGATCGACCCAGCTGTGCTACCAGAGCTGTCAGAAGATGAATTCTACTGGCGCGAATTGTTCGGTATGAAAGTAGTGACCACGAAAGGTTATGACCTAGGGGAAGTAACTGACATCATGGAAACGGGTTCGAACGATGTTTTGGTTGTGAAAGCAAATCTGAAAGATGCTTTTGGGCAAAAGGAACGGTTAGTACCGTACCTTGAAGAGCAAGTGATCAAAAATGTTGATCGCGAAGCTCAACGGATCGAAGTTGACTGGGATCCTGGATTCTAATTCATTTTTAGTAACTCAATAGAGCGAGAGAACAGATGTGGGTTGGCGTAATTAGCCTGTTTCCAGACATGTTCCGCAGCGTTACTGATTATGGAGTAACAGGTCAAGCGGTTAAAAAAGGTCTACTGTCGATTGAGACATGGAATCCTCGTGATTTCACTCACGACAAACATCGCACTGTCGATGATAGACCTTACGGTGGTGGTCCTGGCATGTTGATGATGGTGCAGCCATTGCGCGATGCCATTCACGCAGCCAAACAGGCATCACCGGGTAAGACGAAAGTCATTTACCTTTCTCCTCAAGGTCGCAAGCTCGACCAAGCTGGGGTAGAAGAACTAGCGAAAAACGACAACCTTGTGTTGATTTGTGGACGCTACGAAGGGGTAGATGAGCGCATCATCCAAACTGAGGTTGACGAAGAATGGTCAATCGGAGATTTTGTGATGACTGGTGGGGAAATCCCAGCCATGACGCTAATCGACTCAGTCTCACGGTTTGTTCCGGGAGTACTAGGCGATTTTGCTTCAGCAGAAGAAGATTCTTTTGCAAATGGTTTGTTAGATTGCCCGCACTATACGCGCCCTGAGGTGTTAGAAGATTTAGAGGTACCAAGTGTCCTCAAGTCTGGCAACCATAAGGATATTCGTCGCTGGCGACTAAAACAGTCGTTAGGCCGTACTTGGCTAAGAAGACCGGAGCTCCTGGAAAACCTAGCTCTGACTGACGAACAGGAACAATTACTTGCCGAGTTCATTAAAGAAACTCGAACTAACAGCAAGTAACCTATTTAATTTAGTATCAGTTTATTCTAGGAATTTAAGAACATGAGTAACATCATCAAGGCTCTTGAAGAAGAGCAAATGAAATCAGGCCTACCTAAATTTGCACCAGGTGACACTGTTGTAGTTCAGGTTAAAGTAAAAGAAGGTGACCGTGAGCGTCTACAGGCTTACGAAGGCGTTGTAATCGCTATCCGTAACCGTGGTCTTCACTCTGCTTTCACTGTTCGTAAGATCTCGAACGGCGAAGGTGTTGAGCGTACGTTCCAAACTCACTCTCCAATGGTTGATAGCATCGAAGTTAAACGCCGTGGTGCAGTACGTCGTGCCAAGTTGTACTACCTACGTGAGCGTTCTGGTAAGTCTGCTCGTATCAAAGAGAAACTTGCTAAGAAGTAATGCTATTTTACTAGCGTTCTCAAAGATTAAGCGGAGTCCTTGGACTCCGCTTTTTTTATGTCTGAGATTTAAAGGCATAAAAAAAGAGCCTCCGACGGAGGCTCTAGGTATTAGTAATTATCTTCCGACCAGCCATCGCTGTCCGACATATCTGGTGCGCCCGGAATGGTGTTTTCTTCATCCGCCCACTCACCAAAATCAATCATTTGGCACTGCTTAGAGCAGAATGGACGAAACGGGCTCTCTTCGCCCCATACCACGTCTTTTTGACACTGTGGACATGGGACAACAGTTGGTTTACTCATAATAATTCCTGAGTGTGACAGTTCACTGAGTTTGCAGTCAAATGAGTTGGAGGTTAACTGCAAATCGCTAATTCAAATTCAACATCGTTAGGGTAGGCTTGCCCTGACTCAAAAGCAATAAACTTCACCGTAAAGCGGCTCTTATGGCCTGATACCATTGGGTAAACGCCGTAATGCATTGGAATATTGAGTCTGATGATATTCGCCTCTTCAGCCTCACTTTGAAGCAGACCTGAACGCGCAATTTTCGGTTTAAAGCGACCGGTTTCACGAGTGAGTTTTAGCCACAAGTGCAGCGCGTTCATCAGAGGCTTGAGTGACGCCAACCACATTTCAGCATCATGCATACGCTTGTCGATAGGCAAATGCAGCCAGTGATGCAGTGTTGGCAAGTCAAAACAGCATGCGCCACCTGGCAACCCAAAACGCTGACGAATCGCGCTCAAGAATCGGTCTTCTTTAAAAGACTGACCGAAACGTTCTGCGCCCATCAGTTCACGGTGCACGCTGTCGAGATCGCCTAAGATCGACCCAAGCATCTCTTGATCGACATCGTCGATATTGAGCCAGGCTCTATAGGTTTGTCGCTGTTTTTCAAGATCCTTAGCCAGCTCGCTCTTAAGTTGGATCTGCTCAAAAATCTCTAGTAAATCAAACAGAGACTTAAAGAAGATCTGGTGCTGGTAGTTATCTGAAAAAGACGAGGAATGCTGTAGCTGTCTCAGTAGAGATTCAACTCTTAGGTATATTCTGGTTTTTTCGTTAAGAGGGTGTTCGAATCTATTTGTGATCATGTGCTAGCCTTTAAACGCTTCCTTGCTATTTTCACCGATTTTTACCGCATAATGCTAGGTACTTTTGGTGCAATTGTGTGACTTGGGGCAAAAGTTGAGCGTTGTCAGTATTATTATCAATCACATCATCTGCATGCATTAGCCGGGTATCTCTATCGACTTGTGCTTTGAGTATAGAACGCACCTGTTGTTCGGGCACCCCGTCACGTGTCATTGTTCGGTAAATTTGTGTGTCAGCGGCGACATCGACCACAAGCACGCGGTCGGCCATGCTTTGTAAACTGTTCTCGATGAGTAGAGGAACCACGAGCAAGGTGTATGGGCTGCTCGAAGCATTAAGACGTTGCTGCATTTGCTGGCGGATCATCGGGTGCAGTAAGTTGTTTACCCACTGCTTTTCCTCATCATTGGCAAAGATGCGTGCTCTAAGCGCTGCGCGATCCAATGCGCCATCAGTTTGCAAAATATCACGACCAAAATGCTGTGCTAATGCATTTAAACCTTCAGAGCCAACCTCAACTACGTCGCGCGCTACAACGTCTGCATCGACAAGGTCGATACCAAACTCATGATGAAACAGGTTGGCCACGGTGGTTTTTCCGCTCGCAATACCACCCGTTAAGCCGACTACAAATCCCACTAGTATACTCCCGTTACCGTCGCCAAATAGAAGTGCGTGATGGCATCGCCCCATAGCGCACTAACCCAGCCAGCAATCGCTAGGTAAGGGCCAAACGGAAACGCCACATCTAAACCTTTGTTTTGCATTCTAAGCTGAATTAAACCAAACACAACGCCAACAACCGAGGAAAGTAAAATAATCATTGGTAGGTGTGCCCAGCCGAGCCAGGCGCCCAGAGCGGCGAGTAGCTTAAAATCGCCATAGCCCATACCTTCCTTGCCAGTTAGCAGCTTAAACAGCCAATAGACAGACCAGAGGCAAAGGTAGCCCGCGATAGCGCCAATCACAGATTCTTGCAGAGTGATTGGAGAGATGCCGAACAAGGCGAGGGCAATCCCTGCCCAAAGTAGAGGCATGGTGAGCTGATCGGGTAGCAGCATAGTATCAAGGTCGATAAAGGTTGCTGCGATAAGCACAAATGTCATGGCAATCAGCGCCACACTGTAGAAGCTAAAACCCAGCTGCCAAGCCACAGTAGCACTAAGAACCGCAGTAAGAAGCTCGACAAGCGGATAGCGGATGCTGATTTTGCTCTCGCAGTGACGGCAGCGACCTTTGAGTAACAGCCAGCTTAATAGCGGAATATTGTCGATAATGCGAATGGGCGTTTTACATGACGGGCAACTGCTGCAGGGAATGCTGAGATCAAAACGTCCCTCTGGCGGCGTTATCTTGTATTCAGGGAAGGCTTCTGCACACTCTTCGCGCCAGCCGCGCTCCATCATGATAGGCAATCGATGGATCACCACGTTGAGAAAGCTTCCGACAATTAAGCCAAGAATGGCTGCGAATACAACAAACAACCAAGGGTAATAAATCAACACGTCCATTTGCGGCTACACAGGAAATAAATCAATAAGTTAATGTCTATGTTAGCCTATTACGGTCATTAAGTTAAAGATAGGAAGGTACATTGCGACCACAAGCCCACCAACGAGGGTTCCTAGAAAAACAATGATAAAGGGCTCGAGGATCTTGCCTAGGTTATCCACGGTATTATCGACTTCCGCTTCATAAATAGCCGCCACCCGATTGAGCATGTCATCAAGGGTGCCGGACTCTTCACCAATCATTACCATTTGCAGTACCATTTCAGGAAAGGCATCAGCTTGACGCATCGCTAGGTGGATTGGTGTACCAGCGACAATATCGGAGTGGATAGATTGAATCACCTGTTGGTAGTAGAGATTATCCGCGGTTTTCGCGCTGGCTTGTATGCTCGACAGTATTGGAATGCCGGCGCTAAAGCTGGTGGATAGGGTACGACTGAACTTAGCTATGGAGGCTTTCGTGATCACTTGGCCTATGATAGGAATCCGTAATACAAGGCGGCTAGTGTAAAGCTGCACGCTAAAACTGCGCTGACGAGCGACCTTTAGACCAAAAGTGGCGAGAATAAACAGGTTAATACTCAAAAAGCCATTTTGTTGAAACCACGCTGAAAGACTGAGCACTTGCTGGGTAAACCAAGGAAGGTCGGCATTGAAGCCGCGAAACATCGACTCAAATTCCGGGACTACAGTGGTGAGCATCAGGTAGGTAACACCAAGTGACACGAGTAAGATCATCACAGGATAAATCAGCGCTTTGACGACTTTTGATCGCAGCATTTCTTGCTTTTCTCGATAATCGGCCAAGCGCTCAAACACACCGGCTAGGTTGCCTGAGTTTTCTCCAGTGGCGACCATATCCACATAAAAGCTATCAAAATGGCGACTTGCCACCTGCATCACGCGTGAAATCGGCGTACCCGCTTCCAGTCCTTTGCTGATTTGGGAGAGTATTGATTTCATTTCCGCTTTGGCCTGATTGTCGGCAATCAGTTTGATGGCATGAACAATGGGAATACCTGTACTGAGCATGGTGGCAAGCTGACGGGTAAGGATGGTGATGTCTTTGCCTTTGATGCGCTGAGTCAGCTTAGTCCAAGTAGAAATACTGCGTTTTTTAAGCTTACGAACCTGAATATGTTGCTGTTTAAGGGTTTCGCGCGCCTCAGGCTCAGTCAATGCCAGTGTTTGACCTGAGACTTTCTGTCCTTGGCTGTTAACACCTTTCCAGTGAAACGCTTTGAGTGTTGGTTCTAACTTTTTAACCATACTACTTAACCCATGATTAGAAGTAGAGCACGCGCTGCAACTCTTGATAGCTGGTCACGCCATCTCGAAGCTTCTCAATGCCCGATTGTTTGAGGGTGGTCATTCCTTGAGATTGTGCCAACGCTTCGATCTCTTGCATGCTAGCGCCGGTAAGCAGAGCATTGGCGATGTCATGAGTGCACTCCATCACTTCATAAATGCCTGTACGCCCCAAGTAGCCATAGTTGCAGTGATTGCAGCCTTGCTCGCTTGCTTGATAGACAAGTTCATCGTCATTAATGGCGAGGGATTGACGTAGTGCCGGGGACATAGGGTCGATGACCTTGCAGTGCTGACATAGCTTGCGTGAAAGGCGCTGGGCAATGATGAGCGATAGTGAGGAGGCGAGGTTAACGCTTTCTACACCCATGTTTTTTAGTCGTATGACTGTCTCAGCAGCAGAGTTAGTGTGCAGGGTAGAAAGTACTAAGTGACCGGTTTGCGCGGCTTTCACGGCAATCTCCGCCGTTTCAATATCACGGATCTCACCCAGCATCACCACATCCGGATCTTGACGTAAAAAAGATCGCAGTGCGGTGGAAAAATCAAAACCGATCTTAGGATTGATTTGAACCTGATTGATCCCATCAAGGTGGATCTCAACCGGATCTTCGGCGGTAGATACGTTGCGTTCAGCGGTATTGAGAATATTCAGTCCGGTATACAAAGAAACGGTTTTACCGCTTCCAGTCGGCCCTGTCATTAAGATCATACCCTGCGGCTTTTTCAGCGCGGCAAAGTAGAGAGATTTTTGCAGTGCGTTATAACCCAGTTGATCGATATCGAGATTGGCAGAGTCACCATCCAGTAGTCGCAATACGATCTTCTCACCCCACATCGTAGGCAGGGTCGATACCCGCATGTCTATCGAAGCACTCTCCGATAATCTCAGCTTCAAGCGTCCATCTTGTGGTAATCGGCGTTCAGCGATGTCCAGTTTCGCAAGGATCTTGATCCTCGCCGCCAAACGTCGACTAAGCTGCGTGGCGGGCTGGTGGGTTTCAATCAAGATCCCATCACAACGTAGGCGTATTCGGTATAGATGTTCATAGGGCTCGAAATGGATATCAGAAGCCTTTTTGCGCACCGCATCCATGAGAACCTGATGGATAAAGCGACTGACCGGAGAGTCATCTTGGGAGAGATCTTCGATGTTGTCGATCTCCGCGTCACTAACTTGGACTAGATTGGCGAGATCGTCGGAGGTGAGTTGTTTAGCGTTGGATCCACCGTCTAGCTTCCCTTCGCCGTAGAGACGACGTATTGCCGCTCGAATACTTTGACAGTTGGCTATGACAAGCTCAACTTGCATACCCGTAGCGAAGCGAAAATCGTTCTCAATTTGAACTATTGAGGGATCTGAGACCGCAACAATAAGTGTGCCATTTTTTTGCTCTATGGGTATTGCATGATTACTTAGAATTTGGTCTCTCAATCCTAGTTTTTTACAAAGAGGTAAGTATTCATATTCATCAATATCTCTTACAGGCAAACTAAGCAAATTGCTTAGTTTGCCTGTGACTTGGCTTTGGGAAAGGTAGCCAAAGTGAACAAGCCCCTCAGTCACAGATAGTTGGCTTTGACTTATCCATTCAATAACAGAGCTACTTTGCTCTTTGGAAATAACTCCTGTTTGAAGTAGTAATTGTAACAATGTTGATTGCACTATTAGCTACATCCTCTTGGTCTTAAGCTTTGCTCTATAGTTGAGCTACACGACCACCCTCCATTTGCGCCTCTTTGGAGAGTAACAGTTTTACCTTTAACTTGGGGGCTTGCATTTACAAAAGATGCGATCACACTTCCTGCTCCGCTTGTAGATGGGCTTACATTTATGCTGCCTAATGCAAAACTCGGAACTGAAACGGAAGCCGCTACTGGGAATGTACCAAAATCAACGGCATGCATTTCTATTTCTGTTTTGAGTGCGGTTAGTGTTGCGAGAGCTGATGCAGCCTCACTTTTGGCCACATACTTTTGATATTGGGGAACAGCCACCGCCGCCAACACCCCAATCACAGCCACCACAATCATCAACTCAATCAAGGTAAAACCTTGCTGCTTTGTTGTTTTTTTCATTTTTCATCCTTAATAAATTAGTTGCACAAAACGAACATACTCTTGAGGTTTACCCCAATAAAGTTAATGACTTAGCACGCTAGAGCCGGTTCTAAAAAATGTAGAGGCGTTGCAGTAAGTTGCAGTTTGAATGCGAGTGATATTGAAGTGATAGGACTAGCACTGATTGATAAATAGTCAGTAAAAACAGTGAATCACTGAGCAATGAGATCAAAAAAGCGAAGCCATTTGCTTCGCTTTCTATAGATTTTCTGACCCTTATTCCCAAGGACCAAGGACCAAGGACCAAGGACCGGTTTTTAACCCTTAAACCTCATCGACAAATCCATCGCCTTAAGATGCTTCGTCAACGCACCAACAGAAATGTAGTCGACGCCTGTTTCAGCAAACTCAGCGATAGTGTCCATGGTAACATTGCCTGAGTTTTCAAGTGCCGCGCGGCCAGCGTTGATTTCAACGGCTTTGCGCATCATGTCGGTGGTGAAGTTGTCGAGCATGATGATGTCTGCGCCTGCATCAATCGCTTGTTGTAGCTCTTCCAGTGATTCAGTTTCTACTTCAACTGGTTTGCCTGGGTTTAGCTGCTTAGCGGTTTCAATGGCTTTAGTGATGCCGCCACATGCGATGATGTGGTTCTCTTTAATTAGGTAAGCATCAAATACACCGATACGGTGGTTGTAACCGCCGCCACAAGCCACGGCGTATTTTAGTGCGCTACGCAGACCCGGGATGGTTTTACGAGTATCAAGTAGGCGACATTCAGTATGAGCGATTTTTGCCGCGTACTCTGCCGTTACTGTTGCACAGCCTGATAGCGTTTGGATGAAGTTCATCGCGTTGCGCTCTCCAGTCAGTAGCGTGCGCGCAGGGCCTGTTAGCGTACAAAGCACTTGGTTTGGCTCAACCTTGTCGCCATCTTGCACGTGCCATTCAATACTGACTTCGCCGCCAAGCTGTTTAAACACTTCATCAGCCCACATCTGTCCGCAAAATACGCCGTGCTCACGAGTGATGAGCGTTGCCACGTTTTGGGCATCTGCTGGGATCAGGCTTGCCGTGATATCTGAGGTGACATCCAGTGTTCCACCCAAATCTTCACGAAGCGTGTCGGCCACGGCACGTGTGATTTCTGAAGGAAGTTGCTGCTTTAGATATTCAAGACGTTCTAGGCTGTTATGTGTGTTTTTCATCGCTTAACGTGTTTAGTGGGGGAACGAAGTGGGCATGATACTCTTGCTTGTGCGGAATTTCAGCATCAAATCTCGCATTTTATTGGCCGTCGGATAAAATCAAAGCGATAGCGATGTAGATGAGCTCAAAATATATGCAAAACCAAGATAGAACCTATGCCACTCAAGCCGCGGTTACTGACGTTATGCCAGATATTGTTTCAGGTGTTATCGATGAGCAGGGGTGGTATCCACGAGCAAGGCGAGTGCCTTCTCCTCATTTTGATGACAGACCTGATGAGGAAGATGTCTCCTTACTGGTAGTGCACAACATTAGCCTTCCTCCAGGGCAGTTTGGTGGTGGCTATATTGAAGACTTTTTTCTAGGCAAGCTTGATGTGGCTATCCATCCTTTTTTCCACGTGATTAAGGACCTGCGTGTTTCCGCCCATTGTTTAATAAGGCGAGATGGTGAAGTGGTTCAGTTTGTCCCTTTTCATGCCAGGGCGTGGCATGCGGGCATGTCGAGCTTTGCAGGCCGAGCAAGGTGCAATGATTACTCGATTGGTATTGAGCTTGAAGGCACAGATTATGTGGCCTATACCGAAGCGCAGTATCAAAGCTTGCAGCGATTAACCTTGTCACTTCAAGCGCGTTATCCAGCAATGACTCGTGAACGTATCACTGGGCATCAATACATTGCGCCGCTTAGAAAAAGTGACCCTGGTCTCGTTTTTGATTGGCGTCGTTTCAAAAACTCTCTGTCATAAAAGATTCACTCTACCTCTTAGTGTCGATTTCGTGGCTGTATTGCCGCGCCACGAAATATTTTGTTATGCAAATTATTAATAACCAGTGATGCGGTTATTTCTTTCTTGATATTGGTCAATTTCCTTTGTCTGACAAATAAAGATCTTTGTTATTGATTTATAAGGATTTCTATAGCACAAGAATTCCTCCATAAGTTTCCTGTATGTAATTGGTCTGACCATGAGTGTTGATGTTTTAATCTATAAATGTTTCATCAAGGTTAATATAAGGCCAATTCTATGATGTGAATCAATTTTCCACTAGACATTGGTGTTTTAAATGTGTTAATTTTTACCCCAACTTATAAATTGGTAATACCAATTAACAGCTCAAGAAAGTAGAAGAAAAAAGAATAATAGTTATGGCTTATCAAAGGATCCGTCAGCCGAAGCTTTCGGATGTTATCGAGCAAGAATTGGAACGCTTGATTGTTGAAGGGACACTTTCAGCAGGACAGCAGCTTCCACCTGAACGCGAGCTGGCAAAGCAATTTGATGTTTCTCGTCCTTCTATTCGAGAAGCTATTCAGCGACTTGAAGCGAAAAAGCTTCTTACTCGTCGTCAAGGTGGTGGCACGTTTGTTAGCGAGAACATCTGGAAAAGCTTCTCAGATCCCTTGTTAGACCTTCTATCTTCTCACAACGAAACTCAGCTAGACTTGCTTGAGGCTCGTCATGCTATGGAAGGTATTTCTGCTTACTTTGCCGCTTTACGTGGCACTGATGAAGATTTTGCTCAAATCGAGACGTGTCTAAACAACATTCGCATCGCTCAAGAAGCGGATGATGTGGAAGCTGAAGCTTCCGCTGTGATGGCATTTCTGGTAGCACTTACGGAAGCGGCACACAACGTTGTGTTACTGCATATCGTGAGAAGTTTAGCACCACTACTTGAACAAAATGTTCTACAGAATTTAGAGCTATTACATCGCCGTTCTGAGGTGGTGGAGAAAGTCAGTAAACACCGAGCTAATATTGTTGAAGCGATCGTCGCTGGGCAGCCAGAAAAGGCGCGTGAGATGTCGCATTCACATTTAGCTTATATCGAAGAAACATTGTTGGATTTGACGCGGGAAGAGTCTCGTCGAGAGCGCTCTCTAAGACGAATTCAACAAGATAGTGATTCTTAATACTAGAAACGCTTACTTTAATTAAGTAGATCCAACCAACAGAAGGATAGATCGCCATGTCTGACATGAAGCATGACGTAGATGCACTGGAAACTCAAGATTGGCTTCAAGCACTTGAGTCCGTTGTTCGTGAAGAAGGTGTAGAACGTGCACAATTTCTACTAGAAACTGTTCTAGAGAAAGCTCGTTTAGATGGCGTTGATATGCCAACAGGTATCAACACTAACTACATCAACACCATTCCAGCAGCTCAAGAACCAGCATACCCGGGTGATACCACACTTGAGCGTCGTATTCGTTCGATTATTCGCTGGAACGCAATCATGATCGTATTGCGTGCTTCTAAGAAAGACCTAGACCTTGGTGGTCACATGGCTTCTTACCAGTCTGCAGCGGCATTCTACGAAGTTTGTTTCAACCACTTCTTCCGTGCTCCAAACGAGACGGACGGTGGCGATCTGGTTTACTACCAAGGCCACATCTCTCCGGGTATCTACTCTCGTGCGTTCGTTGAAGGCCGCCTAACTGAAGAGCAGCTAGACAACTTCCGTCAAGAAGTAGACGGTAAAGGTGTTCCTTCATACCCGCACCCTAAGTTGATGCCTGAATTCTGGCAATTCCCAACAGTATCTATGGGTCTTGGTCCAATTTCTGCTATCTATCAAGCGCGCTTCCTTAAGTACCTAAATGGTCGTGGCCTTAAAGATACATCTGCTCAACGCGTATACGCCTTCCTAGGTGACGGTGAGATGGATGAGCCAGAATCACGTGGTGCTATTTCTTTCGCTGCGCGTGAGAAGCTAGACAACCTATGTTTCCTAATCAACTGTAACCTACAGCGTCTAGATGGCCCTGTAATGGGTAACGGTAAGATCATTCAAGAGCTTGAAGGTCTATTTAAAGGTGCTGGCTGGAACGTAGTGAAAGTTATCTGGGGTAACAACTGGGACGCACTACTGGCCAAAGATACGACGGGTAAGCTTCTGCAGCTTATGAACGAAACGATCGATGGCGACTACCAAACATTCAAATCTAAAGATGGTGCATACGTACGTGAGCACTTCTTTGGTAAGTACCCAGAGACAGCTGCACTTGTTGCAGACATGACTGACGACCAGATCTTCGAATTGAAGCGTGGTGGTCACGACTCTTCTAAACTGTTTGCTGCGTTTAACAATGCAAAAGAAACAGGCGGTAAGCCGACAGTAATCCTAGCTAAGACCGTTAAAGGTTACGGCATGGGTGAAGCTGCTGAAGGTAAAAATATTGCCCACGGCGTTAAGAAGATGGACATGACGCACGTACAATACCTGCGTGATCGTCTAGGCCTGCAAGATCTGCTATCTGATGAGAAAGTGGCTGAGCTACCGTATCTTAAACTTGAAGAAGGCAGCGCTGAGTACGAATACTTACACGCTCGTCGTAAAGCCCTAAAAGGTTACACGCCAGCTCGTCTACCGAAATTCACTCAAGACTTCAAAGTACCTGAACTAGAAGAGTTTGCTCCTCTACTAGGTGCTCAGAAGCGTGAAATTTCAACGACTATGGCTTACGTTCGTACATTGAACATCCTGCTTAAAGATAAGAACATTGGTAAGAACATTGTTCCTATTATCTGTGATGAAGCGCGTACGTTCGGTATGGAAGGCCTATTCCGTCAGGTTGGTATTTACAACCCACACGGTCAAGAATACACACCTGAAGATAAAGGCATTGTTTCTTACTACAAAGAAGCAACGTCTGGTCAAGTTCTTCAAGAAGGTATCAACGAACTAGGTTCAATGGCATCTTGGGTTGCTGCTGCTACTTCTTACAGCACAAACGATCTGCCAATGATTCCGTTCTACATCTACTACTCAATGTTCGGTTTCCAACGTATTGGTGACATGGCATGGCTAGCAGGTGACCAACAAGCTCGTGGCTTCCTACTAGGTGCTACAGCTGGTCGTACAACACTGAACGGTGAAGGTCTACAGCACGAAGATGGTCACTCGCACATCCAAGCGAACACTATCCCTAACTGTATCTCTTACGACCCAACATTTGCTTACGAGCTAGCAGTCATCATGCAAGACGGTATCCGTCGTATGTACGGCCCTGAGCAAGAAAACATTTACTACTACCTAACCGTAATGAATGAAAACTACGCGATGCCAGCAATGCCAGAAGGCGCTGAAGAAGGTATCCGTAAAGGTATCTACAAGCTTGAGTCTCACCTTCCTCAAGGTGAACAGGCTGCTAAGGGTAAAGTTCAGCTAATGAGCTCTGGTACTATCATGAACGAAGTACGTAAAGCTGCGACTATCCTAAGCGAAGAGTACGGCGTAGCGTCAGATGTATTCTCGGTAACATCGTTCAACGAATTGACTCGTGACGGTCAAGATGCAGAGCGCTTCAACATGCTTCACCCAGAAGCGGAAGAGAAAGTACCGTACATCTCAACCGTTCTTGGTAAAGAGCCAGCAATTGCTGCGACGGATTACATGAAGAACTACGCTGAGCAAGTACGTGCATTCATGCCTACTGAGTCTTACAAAGTACTTGGTACCGATGGTTACGGCCGTTCAGACAGCCGTGAAAACCTACGTCGTCACTTCGAAGTGAACGCAGGCTACGTGGTAGTTGCAGCGCTAACTGAACTAGCGAAGCGCGGTGATGTTGAGAAGTCTGTTGTGACTGAAGCAATTGCTAAGTTCAACATCGACACTGAAAAAACTAACCCACTTTACGCTTAATACAGCGCTTAATTAGAAGGTAAATAAGCAATGGCAATCGAAATTAATGTACCTGACATCGGTGCGGATGAGGTTGAAGTTACTGAGATTCTTGTAAGCGTTGGCGACAGGGTGGAAGAAGAGCAGTCTTTAATCACTGTTGAAGGCGACAAGGCTTCTATGGAAGTTCCAGCGTCTCAAGCAGGTATCGTTAAAGAAATCAAAGTAGCGGAAGGCGATTCTGTTACTACTGGTTCTCTAATTATGATTTTCGAAGCCGAGGGTGCAGCAGCTGCTGCACCTGCTCCTGCGGCGGAAGCGGCTCCAGCAGCGGCTCCAGCTCCAGCGGCAGCGGCTGAACTTAAAGAAGTTCACGTTCCAGATATCGGTGGCGACGAAGTAGAAGTGACTGAAATCATGGTTAAAGTTGGCGATGCAGTAGAAGAAGAGCAATCTCTTCTAACTGTAGAAGGCGACAAAGCTTCTATGGAAGTACCAGCTCCATTTGCAGGTACGGTTAAAGAGATCAAGATTGCTGAAGGTGATTCAGTAACGACTGGTTCTCTTGTGATGGTATTCGAAGTAGCAGGTTCTGGTGCGCCAGCAGCTGCTACTGCAGTTGAAGCGGCTCCAGCAGCAGCTCCTGCGGCGTCTGCTGAAAAAGAAGTTAACGTTCCAGATATCGGCGGTGACGAAGTAGAAGTTACTGAGATCATGGTTAAAGTTGGCGATACAGTAGAAGAAGAGCAATCTCTAATTACTGTAGAAGGTGACAAAGCTTCTATGGAAGTACCAGCACCATTCGCTGGCACAGTTAAAGAGATCAAGATTGCTGAAGGTGATTCAGTAACCACTGGCTCTCTAATCATGGTATTTGAAGTGGCCGGCACTGCGGTAGCTGGTTCAGCTCCAGCTGCAACAGCGGCTCCTTCGGCAGCAGCTCCGGCACCTGCCGCTGCTCCAGCTGCTCCTGTAGCAAAAGCTGAAGCAGCACCACAAGCGAACGACTTCCAAGAAAACAACGACTACGCACACGCGTCTCCTGTTGTTCGTCGTCTAGCTCGCGAATTTGGCGTTAACCTCTCTAAGGTTAAAGGTACTGGCCGTAAGAGCCGTATCCTTAAAGAAGACGTTCAGTCTTACGTTAAAGATGCACTTAAGCGTCTTGAGTCTGGTGCTGCGGCAGCTGGCAAAGGCGGTGACGGCTCTGCTCTTGGTCTACTACCTTGGCCGAAGGTTGACTTCAGCAAGTTTGGTGAGACTGAAGTTCAGAAGCTTTCTAAGATCAAGAAGATCTCTGGTGCTAACCTACACCGTAACTGGGTAATGATCCCGCACGTTACACAGTGGGACAACGCAGATATCACAGCCCTAGAAGCGTTCCGTAAAGAGCAAAACGCTATCGAAGCGAAGAAAGATTCAGGTATGAAGATCACGCCACTTGTGTTCATCATGAAAGCGGTTGCGAAAGCACTTGAAGCCTTCCCTGCGTTTAATTCTTCTCTATCTGAAGATGGCGAGAGCATCATTCTTAAGAAATACGTGAACGTTGGTATCGCAGTGGATACGCCAAACGGTCTTGTTGTTCCTGTATTTAAAGACGTGAACAAGAAAGGCATTTACGAGCTATCTGAAGAGCTAATGGTTATCTCTAAGAAAGCACGTTCAGGCAAGCTAACTGCAGCTGATATGCAAGGTGGCTGTTTCACTATCTCAAGTCTAGGCGGCATCGGTGGTACTGCATTTACTCCTATCGTAAATGCACCTGAAGTTGGTATCCTTGGTGTGTCTAAGTCTGAAATGAAGCCAGTATGGAACGGTAAAGAATTTGAGCCGCGCCTACAGCTGCCACTTTCACTATCTTATGATCACCGTGTGATTGACGGTGCGGAAGGTGCACGTTTCATTACTTATCTAAACAGCTGCTTGAGCGATATTCGTCGCTTGGTACTTTAAAGTAGCTGACCCCCTCTAGCTCCCCCTTATAAAGGGAGAGAACCGACGGCTCGCTCCTGACGTCGCATCGCCTTTTCAAACAAGCGATGCGCAGCGAGCCTAAGTGCCTCCCCTTAATAAGGGGAGGCTAGGAGGGGTAAAAAACCAAATTCATACAACAATTCCCCGTGAATTGTCGTCTAGCTCACAGGCTAAATTGATTTACTTTTCACACCATTAACATCTCTGTAAAATGTTGGCGGTCTGAAATCATAAATATTTAAACTCATTACGCTTTAAACGTTGTCATAAGGCGTTTAAGCAAAGTTTATAAAAAAGAAAATCAATACCCACTCAGCCTGTTAGGGATAATGACTACAAGAGGTCAAAATGAGCAAAGAAATTAAAGCCCAAGTTGTTGTACTTGGTTCTGGTCCTGCTGGTTACTCTGCCGCATTCCGTTGTGCAGACCTAGGTCTTGAAACTGTTCTTATCGAACGTTATAGCACCCTAGGTGGTGTTTGTCTGAATGTGGGTTGTATCCCATCTAAAGCACTTCTTCACGTTTCAAAAGTTATCGAAGAAGCTAAAGCAATGGCTGAACATGGTGTTGTTTTCGGTGAGCCACAAACAGACATCAACAAAATCCGTATCTGGAAAGAGAAGGTTGTAAACCAGCTAACTGGTGGTCTTGGCGGTATGGCTAAGATGCGTAAAGTTAACATCGTTAATGGTTACGGTAAGTTCACAGGTCCTAACTCTATCCTTGTTGAAGGTGAAGGCGAGTCAACAACAGTCACGTTTGACAACGCAATCATCGCAGCAGGTTCTCGTCCGATCAAACTGCCATTCATTCCACACGAAGATCCACGCATTTGGGACTCAACTGACGCTCTTGAGCTAAAAGAAGTACCAGGAAAACTGCTTATCATGGGTGGTGGTATCATCGGTCTAGAAATGGCAACGGTTTACCATTCTCTAGGTTCTAAAGTTGACGTCGTTGAGATGTTTGACCAGCTTATCCCTGCTGCGGATAAAGACATGGTTAAGGTCTACACCAAGCGCATTAAGAACAAGTTCAACTTGATGCTTGAGACTAAAGTAACAGCCGTTGAAGCGAAAGAAGACGGTATTTACGTTTCAATGGAAGGCAAAAAAGCCCCTGCTGAAGCTGAGCGTTACGATGCAGTTCTCGTTGCTATCGGTCGTGTGCCAAACGGCAAGCTGCTTGATGCAGAGAAAGCGGGTATTGAGGTGGATGAGCGCGGCTTTATCAATGTTGATAAGCAAATGCGCACTAACGTTCCACACATTCACGCTATCGGTGACATCGTTGGTCAGCCAATGCTTGCTCACAAAGGTGTGCATGAAGGTCACGTAGCGGCTGAGGTTATCTCTGGTAAGAAGCACTACTTTGACCCGAAAGTGATTCCTTCAATTGCTTACACTGAGCCAGAAGTGGCATGGGTTGGTAAGACAGAAAAAGAAGCGAAAGCAGAAGGTATTAACTACGAAGTGGCGACATTCCCATGGGCTGCATCTGGCCGAGCTATCGCGTCTGACTGTGCTGATGGTATGACTAAGCTTATCTTTGATAAAGAGTCGCACCGTGTTATTGGTGGTGCTATCGTCGGTACTAACGGTGGTGAACTGCTTGGTGAAATCGGTCTAGCGATCGAGATGGGTTGTGATGCAGAAGATATCGCTCTGACTATCCACGCTCACCCAACACTACACGAATCTGTAGGTCTTGCAGCAGAAGTATTTGAAGGCACCATCACTGACCTTCCAAATGCTAAAGCGAAGAAAAAGAAGTAAGATCTGAATAAATAAAAAAACGGCCAGTAGCAATACTGGCCGTTTTTTTATTGTCTTGATTTATCGCTTTGAACTGTCGCTTCTATTTGCGCTAGGCAAGTAGCTAGCGAGGTTCTAGTGCGATGAGCAAACTATGATGCGTGCGCTTCACCGGTGTTATAAATACAAACCATGTCCATATAGCAATCAGTGAGTGATTTTACGGTGTCGCTATCGTTCGTGCGCATTGCTTCTACAAATAGTGAGTAGCAGAGGCCGTGGAATAGGCTAGTGAGGTGTTTTGGATTGTGGTGTGGGCAAACTTCACCGCGTTCAATGGCCTTAATGAACATGTTTTCAATTAGAGCTTGGCTGGTTTTGTTCGAGCTAACGAATAATGGCCAAACTTCATCGCGTGTCGATGCGCTCCACTCGAACCACACCTTATTCCAGTGACAACCTTCAACGGCCATATCGACCACACCATCTAGGATATTGACCAAGTTCTCTTTGATGTTGACATCAAGATCGATGGTGTTCGATAGAAAGTTAGAATACTGACAGACTACATGGTTAAGTACTTCATCCACTAAGTCTTCACGCGTTGGGAAGTAGTTGAATACTGTTGCCACAGAAACCTGTGCTATTTCTGCGATATCGGCGTGTCCCCCGCGTCCAATGCCGCGCTTTGCGAATACTTCAAGCGCAATCTCCATAAGCTGTAGCTTGCGCTTTTGCGGAGACAGACGAGTCCTAGGTCTTTTTACTATAGAGTCCATATTGTTTTTCCTTGCCAACGAATGTCGAGGTGGTGACTTTTTATTAGTCGCCTTGCTCCTCGTTTATTATGAGTCAGCCATTTCACATGACGGAAAACCACATAAACCCTTCGACCGATGACGTTATACCAGCCTTTGCAGGGTTATTTCCAAAATGGAAATTAACTGCTCCTATTTTTCTAGTTATAAATAAGTGTAATGGTGCATATGTTAATGGTCAATAGTCATGCACTGATAATTATCATAATTAAGAGTAATTTATCTGCGTATCACATTTTGTTGTGAAATTAATAAAATATTTCAACAGAAGTCGTTAACAGTGGAGCGGTTATTGTTGTTGCTACAAAGGACTATGAACATGCTGTGGGTTTTTATCGGACGGTATAAAGTGATACTATTGCGCGCAAATTGACAGGCATGCCTAGGCGAGCGACTTTATCTTGATGTTTTATACTCTATCAAGGTGCGCGGTCATGGCTGCGTTTGTTCTACCCACATACAACATCGAGATAGATATGAAACATACTGTAGAAGTCATGATCTCTGAGCAAGAAGTTCATGAGCGCGTACAAGTGTTAGGCAAAGCCATCACCGAACATTACCAAGGCAGCGAAGATCTAGTGATGGTCGGTTTGCTTCGTGGCTCATTTGTGTTTATGGCGGATCTGGCGCGTGCGATTGATTTGACCCACTGCGTGGACTTCATGACCGCTTCTAGCTACGGCAATACGATGGAAAGCTCTCGCGATGTGCGCATTCTTAAAGATCTTGATGATGACATTAAAGGCAAAGACGTACTGCTAGTTGAAGACATTATCGATACAGGTAACACGCTAAACAAAGTGAAAGAGATTCTGTCACTGCGCGAGCCTAAGTCTATCGAGATTTGTACGCTTCTGGATAAGCCTTCTCGCCGTGAAGTGGACGTTGATGTTAAGTGGATTGGTTTTGAGATCCCAGACGAGTTTGTTGTGGGCGTGGGAATCGATTACGCTCAGAAATATCGTCACCTGCCATACATTGGCAAGGTAGTACCTCAAGAGTAATCTCTCGATTAATTAAAAAAGCCCACAAGTGGGCTTTTTTGATTCGGTGTGGGCTTATCATTCAGCTTCGAGGATTGCTTGCATTGCCGTTTGGTAGTTTGCTTCCAATGTTTCGCGACTTGAGCAACGAACACCTAGATCTTCCAGTTTGCCATCACCAATACCATAAACCACACCGTGCACTTCTACGTCTTGGCCTCTTTCCCAAGCATTTTGCAGAATCGTTGAGTTGCCAAGGTTGTACACCTGTTCAGCAACGTTGATCTCGCATAGCTTGTCACCCCACGCTTCACGTGGCAGTTCATTTAAGAAATTGCGGTGCTTAAGGTATAGATCGCGAATGTGCAGAAGCCAGTTATTGATAAGACCCAATTGAGGGTTGTCTATCGCCGCATTCACGCCACCACAACCGTAGTGACCACACACGATAATGTGTTTCACCTTAAGTACGTCAACCGCGTATTGCACCACGGACAAGCAGTTTAAGTCGGTATGAATGACTTGGTTAGCCACGTTTCGATGAACAAAAAGTTCACCTGAATACAAACCTGTTAGTCGCTCTGCTGGGACTCGGCTATCGGAACAACCGATCCAAAGAAAACCCGGGCTTTGCCCCTCTTCAAGCTTAGCGAAATACTCTGGGCGCTCAGAGGTGATCTCTTGCGACCATTTTGAGTTGTTGTCAAAAAGTTGTTTGATTTCCGGCATGGTACTTCCCTTCAATAATTCGCCACACTATACACAATGTTACAAATTGAATCTCGTTAAAAAGTGTCTCAAATTTACTCATCTGACGTGTTCTTGCACGTAAAATCAGCCACTTAACGATTGCGTGACAAATTGTCATAACTTATGTCGAATGAGTAGTAGTTAATAAATATTCACTCGTCGTCACATTTGTTAACCTGAGTCAATTTTTTGGTTATTTTTCAGGGATAGTAATGAAGTTAGGACGTCGTTTTGAAGATATTAACCTAAAAGGAGATCTGTTTGGTGGTGTGACCACCGCGATTATCTCTTTGCCACTTGCGCTCGCATTTGGTGTTGCTTCTGGAGCAGGCGCTGAAGCGGGTTTATGGGGCGCGATCATGGTTGGCTTGTTCGCCGCACTCTTTGGTGGTTCGTCGACTTTGATCTCTGAGCCAACCGGCCCAATGACGGTGATCATGACCGCAGTACTCACCAGCATGATGGCCAAGTATCCGGAAACGGGACTCGCCATGACCTTTACAGTTGTCATGATGGCGGGAGCGTTTCAGATACTGCTAGGGACGCTCAAGCTTGGCAAGTACGTCACCTTGATGCCATACAGTGTGGTATCAGGCTTTATGTCAGGGATTGGCGTGATACTAATTATATTGCAGTTGGCGCCATTGCTTGGGCAAGCAGCGCCTTCTGGTGGAGTGATTGGTACCCTAACTGCGCTGCCAGATCTGCTTGCCAATATTGATTTCGCCGAGCTACTACTTGGCGCTCTAACGCTAGCGATTTTGTTTCTTTTACCTAAGAAATATCGCCAACATGTTCCACCGCAGTTGGTGGCACTGGTGGCAGTGACACTGTTGTCCGTACTGGTGTTCGACGATGGGTCGATTCGCCGCATAGGTGAGATCCCTGCGGGCTTACCGTCATTGGTAATGCCGCACTTCAATGCCGAAATGTTCACTGAGATGGTGATAGATGCTCTGGTACTTGGCACGCTAGGTTGTATCGATACTCTGCTTACTGCAGTTATCGGTGACTCATTGACTCGTAAAGAGCACGATTCAGATAAAGAGCTACGTGGTCAGGGGCTTGCTAACTTACTGGCGGGTTTGTTTGGAGCACTACCCGGTGCAGGCGCGACAATGGGAACCGTGACCAACATTCAAGTGGGTGCGCGCTCCCCTCTCTCTGGTGTAATACGCGCCTTGGTTTTGATGCTGGTGGTATTGGTTGCCAGTGGATTAACAGAGCCAATCCCGATGGCAGTGTTGGCCGGTATCGCTGTCTACGTCGGTTTCAATATCTTGGATTGGAGTTTCATTCAGCGAGCTCACAAAGTGAGTATCCCGGGTATGGCTATCATGTATGGTGTGATGCTTCTGACAGTGTTTGTCGACTTGATTGTTGCGGTCGGACTTGGCGTATTCATCTCAAACATCATCATTATCGAGCGTTTGAGCCGCGAGCAAGCTAGGCAGGTAAAAGCCATTAGTGATGCCGATGATGACGATGTACCACTGACGGATACGGAAAAAGCACTGCTTGATAAGTCGCAAGGTAAAGTGCTGTTTTTCTATTTGTCGGGACCGATGATCTTCAGTGTATCGAAAGCGATCTCTAGGCAGCACTCGAGCATTGCTGATTATCAAGCGATGATCCTCGACTTGACTGATGTGCCTATGATTGATGTAACAGTTGGTTTGGCATTGGAAAATGCGATTAAGGATGCGCAAGATGCTCACTGTCATGTGTATTTACTCTGCCCACACGATAAGATCCGTCAGCAACTTGATAAATTCCACGTTATCGATTTGGTGCCAGATGACAATATCTTCATTCAACGTGAAGCGGCTTTAGAGGCGGCACATGTAGTGACGGCATAGAGACAGGTAACGTTCCAGAAAAGCGAGTGCTGATTTATCACACTCGCTTTTTTTATATTCATTTTTGCTAATTGACTTGAAAACTGGTGCAGCAATCATCATCTGTAGTACCATCAAAGAACTTTTCGGTATTGATGGAAATATTCCAGTTTCTATCAAGGCAGATTTTGGAAACGAGCTATGGTCGCATTAGAAATAGAACAGCTTAAAAAAACATACGCCGGTGGCTTCGAAGCGCTTAAGGGTGTGAGCCTGACCGTTGAGCAAGGTGACTTTTACGCATTGCTTGGGCCTAACGGAGCAGGGAAGTCGACCACCATCGGCATCATTACTTCATTGGTCAACAAAACCTCAGGCAAAGTGAGCGTGTTTGGTCATGATATCGATAAAGAACTTGAGCTCGCAAAGCAGCAACTGGGTTTGGTGCCACAAGAATTTAACTTCAACCAGTTTGAAACGGTGGAGCAAATTGTCCTCCAGCAAGCGGGTTACTATGGGGTGTCGAAAGACGTCGCTAAACAAAGGGCGCAGAAGTATCTATCTCAGCTTGATTTGTGGGAAAAGCGCAGCGAGCGCGCTCGCAATCTATCGGGCGGGATGAAGCGTCGCCTGATGATAGCTCGCGCCTTGATGCATGAGCCTAAACTGCTGATCTTGGATGAGCCAACCGCTGGGGTAGATATCGAGCTGCGCCGCTCAATGTGGAACTTTCTAAAAGAGATAAATCGTCAAGGTATCACCATCATTTTGACGACTCACTACCTTGAAGAAGCGGAGTTGCTGTGTCGTAACATCGGTATTATTCAACGTGGTGAACTGATTGAGAACACGTCGATGAAAGCGCTGCTGAATAAACTGCACGTCGAGACGTTCATTCTAGATATTGAAGCGGATGTAGATATCCCTAAGCTTGAAGGTGTGAATGCGCAGCAACTGGTCAATGGTTCTTTAGAGATTGAAATTGAGAAGACTCAGGGTCTTAACCATATCTTCAGTCAGCTCTCTGACGCTGGCATTAAGGTGTTATCAATGAGAAACAAAGCGAACCGACTTGAAGAGCTGTTTGTCTCCATTGTTCGTGAACAAATGGAGGCAAAATAATGAACATGTATGGTTTGTATTGGACGGCTTTTAAGAGCTTACTGACTAAAGAGATCAATCGCTTTACCCGTATTTGGGTGCAGACGTTGGTTCCGCCAGCGATCACCATGACTTTGTATTTTATTATCTTTGGTAGCCTTATCGGCTCTCGCATCGGCGAGATGAACGGCTTTAGTTACATGGAGTACATAGTACCGGGCCTTATCATGATGTCGGTGATCACTAACTCGTACTCCAACGTTGCGTCTTCCTTCTTTAGTGCGAAGTTCCAGCGCAATATTGAAGAGTTGCTCGTCGCAC
Source organism: Vibrio sp. CB1-5 (assembly GCF_059412285.1). Lineage (NCBI taxonomy): Bacteria > Pseudomonadati > Pseudomonadota > Gammaproteobacteria > Vibrionales > Vibrionaceae > Vibrio > Vibrio sp. CB1-5. Next base: position 49,606 of record NZ_JBJHPB010000009.1, read on the forward strand.
CGGTACCGAACTACATCATCATCGCTGGCTTTGTGATGGGTGGCGTAGTGCGTGGACTGCTGGTGGGAACTATCGTCACGATTGTATCGCTGCTGTTTGTTGATCTGCGTGTTGAGCATTGGGGCATCATTATTGCGACGGTATTCCTGACCTCTGTGGTCTTTTCACTGGGTGGTCTTATCAATGCTGTCTTTGCCAAAACGTTCGATGATATCTCAATTATTCCCACGTTTGTGCTGACCCCTCTGACTTACCTTGGTGGTGTGTTTTACTCGATTAGTTTGCTGCCTGATTTTTGGCAGGGTGTGTCGAAGATCAATCCTATTGTCTACATGGTGAACGCGTTCCGCTACGGATTTTTGGGTGTGTCGGATGTGGGGATTGTGACATCTTTTGGCGTACTCTTGGCGTTTATCGTGGTACTTTATGGAGTAGCCCATCATCTAGTGACCAAGGGAATTGGCCTGAGAAGCTAAGGCTTTTTTGGCGATTTTCTTATAATCACAGCGACAAGCGAATGAAACAAGTGGTGGCCTCGGTCACCACTTTTGTTATGAGTCGAGACAAGGACGACAAATGCAACTGCCTCCTGAATTACAACAAGACGCTGACAAGGCGTTAGCACAACTCAAAGACACTTATTCCGATTTCTCTCAATGGTCTCAAGAGAGACTGACCCAGTTACAACATGTGACGGCGATGAGCCAGTTCATCACAGAAACTTTGCAGCAAGATCAGACGTTGTTTGAGCAACTGCCAGAGATGCTTGGTGAATCAAGTCGTGAACAGGCATATCGAGAACGCTTAGCGGCCCAACTTTCAGAATGTCAGCAAGAAGCTGACGGTCACCGCGTGCTGCGCCGTTTTCGTAATCGCGAGATGGTCTATATTGCTTGGCGAGATTTTCTCAACGATTGGACGTTGGAACAGAGCTTGAGTCATCTATCGATGTTGGCTGAGGCGATGATCTTTGAGACGTACCAATGGCAATATCAAGCCTGTTGTAATGAGTGGGGCACACCATGTAATGATGCTGGCGAAGCGCAGCCAATGTTGATCATTGGTATGGGTAAGCTTGGTGGTGGCGAGCTTAACTTCTCCTCAGACATCGACCTTATTTTTACCTATCCAGAAAACGGTGAGACGCAAGGTGCTCGCCGATCGATTGCTAATGCTCAGTTTTTCACTCGCCTTGGTCAGCGCATCATAAAGGCGCTTGATCAGCAAACCTTCGATGGTTTCTGCTACCGTGTAGATATGCGCTTGAGGCCATTTGGGGAAAGTGGGCCTTTGGTCATGAGTTACGCCGCTCTGGAAGATTATTATCAAGAGCAGGGGCGTGATTGGGAGCGTTATGCCATGGTTAAAGCTCGGGTGATGGGTCGTGAGATGTACCCTGAATACCAAGAGCTTAGACAGATGCTGCGCCCATTTGTGTTTCGTCGTTACATCGACTTTAGCGCTATCCAATCTTTGCGCCGAATGAAGTCGATGATCAGCAGCGAGGTAAGGCGTCGTGGCCTAGGCAACAATATTAAACTCGGTGCCGGAGGCATTCGTGAGGTCGAGTTTATTGCACAGGTGTTTCAGTTGATCCGCGGTGGCCGTGAGCCAAGTCTGCGTGGTCGAGGACTGCTAGAGACATTAGAGGCCATTGAGACATTGAAGTTGCTTGAGTTAGATGAGGTGAATCAGCTCAGAGAGGGTTACTGCTTCTTGCGCCGTCAGGAGAACCTTCTGCAAGCGATGGCCGACAAACAGACTCAAACGCTTCCAGACAACGAATCGGAACAGCGTAAGCTTGCTTTTGCTATGGGTTTTGACGATTGGCAGAGTATGCTGGGCGCCACTGAGCAGCATATGCTCAACGTCCACAATGTATTTGCCAACTTGATTGGTGAAGATGAAGAAGACGAAGACGTTGACCCAATCGCTAAGCACTTCCATGAGCTTTGGGACATGGTTGGCCGTTCAGAAGTCATCGAACACATTTTGCAGCATGACCTCAATGTGGAAAGTGCTCAAGATAAGTGTGCAACCATTCAGCAGTTCAAAGCCGACCTCGCAAAAAAGACCTTAGGGCCAAGAGGGCGAGAGGTGCTCAACCGATTAATGCCAAAGGTCTTTAGCGCCATCTATAGTCACAAAGACGCTGAATTTGGTTTGCCACGAGTGCTGCATGTTCTGCACCGAATTGTCACCCGCACGACGTACCTAGAGCTGCTTGATGAACATCCAGCGGCGCTGACTCAACTTGTTCGCTTGTGTACCGCGAGCCCGATGATTTCAGAGCAGCTTGGTCGTTACCCAATTCTTCTGGATGAACTTCTCGACCCTGCTCATCTCTACAATCCAGTGCCTTTGGAGTCTTATAAGACCGAACTGCGTGACTACCTAGCTCGCATCCCTGAAGAGGACATGGAGCAGCAAATGGAGGCGCTAAGGCAGTTTAAGCAAACCTGTATCCTTCGAATCGCCGCTGCAGATATTGCGGGCGTACTGCCAGTGATGAAGGTAAGCGATCACTTAACTTTCCTAGCGGAGGCGATTGTTGAGGCGGCTATTAACCAAGCCTGGCAGCAAATGGCAGCCAAGTATGGAGAGCCAACACACCTAAAAGATCGTGGCAGTAAAGGGTTTGCTGTCATTGGCTATGGCAAAGTTGGCGGCTGGGAGCTTGGCTATAATTCAGACTTGGATATCGTATTTATGCACGACTGCCCTGTGAGCGTGTATACCGACGGTAAGAAAGAGATTGATGGTCGTCAGTTCTACCTGCGTTTAGCTCAGCGCATCATACATATCTTCTCGGCACGTACAGCGTCGGGCATCTTGTATGAAGTGGATACCAGATTGCGACCTTCTGGTGCATCAGGGCTTTTAGTAAGTCCAACAGATGCGTTTGATGACTATCAGCACAACGACGCTTGGACTTGGGAGCATCAGGCACTCGTTCGAGCGCGAATGATTTATGGAGACGTTCCATTGGAGAAAGCGTTTAGCGCTACTCGCCACAACATTTTGTGTAAGTCTCGTGATAAAGTCACACTGATCGAGCAAGTGGTCGATATGCGTGAAAAAATGCGTGACCATTTGGGTGGTAAGAAAGCGGGACGCTTTATGCTTAAGCAAGATCCCGGAGGGATCACCGATATTGAGTTTTTGGCTCAGTACCTAGTGCTGCAATACAGCCATGACAAACCAAAACTGACACGTTGGTCCGATAATGTGCGCATCTTCGAATCGATGATGGCGCAAGGGGTAATGGAGGAGGCGCAAGCGATGGCACTGACCCATGCTTACACCACTCTCCGTGATGAAATCCACCATAGGAACCTACTTAACCTCGACGCAGATGTTGTCGAAGATAAGTTTGAATCGGAGAAGGCTATTGTGGTCGGCGCTTGGAATGCATGGCTCGGAACTCGTTAGCGAAAAGCGTGGCTTGTTTTAGTAGTGCAGCGAAGAGTTGTGCTACTATCCCTTCAAAGGCTTACAGCGATATAGCCAACGTAAATTATGATAAGAAGATGCCATGGCATCTTCTTTGTCACTATGTGGAGTACAGAAATGAAACCCATCCTACCGAATTACAGCGATTCTGGCGTATTAATTGTTGGCGATGTGATGCTTGATCGCTACTGGTATGGTCCAACGGGGCGCATCTCACCAGAAGCGCCAGTGCCTGTAGTGAAAGTAGAAAACAACGAAGAGCGTCCGGGTGGTGCTGCAAACGTGGCCATGAACATAGCCTCTCTTGGTGGTCATGCTCACACCATTGGTTTAGTGGGTATGGATGAGCCTGCTAAAGTGCTGACCGAGACTCTGACTTCACTGAAAGTGAAATGTGACTTTGTTGCTTTGCCAGACTACCCAACCATCACCAAACTGCGTGTGTTGAGCCGCGGTCAACAGCTTATCCGTCTCGATTTTGAAGACAAATTTGAGAACACAGATCCAGAGCTGGTACTGGCTAAAATGGAGCAAGCGCTACCCGATGTTCGTGCCGTGATCTTATCGGATTATGCCAAAGGCGCACTAGAACACGTTCAGCGTTATATTCAAAAAGCCAAAGCAGCTGGCGTTCCTGTATTTATTGACCCGAAAGGCGCGGATTTTGAACGCTACCGCGGAGCAACCTTGCTGACACCAAACATGGCTGAGTTTGAGCATGTTGTAGGTAAAGTGAAGAACGAACAAGAGCTGATTGAAAAAGGCAATGCACTTATCGATCAGTTCGACTTTGAAGCACTATTGGTGACGCGAAGCGAGCACGGTATGACCTTGCTACGTCGCGGTCTAGAGCCATTCCATTTACCGACTCAAGCCAAAGAAGTTTATGACGTAACAGGTGCCGGCGATACGGTGATTTCAGTATTGGCGGCATCGGTTGCAGCGGGTAAACCATTGGATGAAGCCTGTGCTCTTGCGAACGCAGCAGCGGGTGTGGTTGTTGGTAAGCTGGGTACGTCAACGCTTTCAACGATTGAACTTGCTGAAGCGGTTCACGGTAGCCAAGACACTGACTTTGGCGTGATTAGTGAGCAAGCACTCATCGAAGCGGTTGCTAAAGCACGCGCAAAAGGCGAAAAGGTAGTCATGACCAATGGTTGCTTTGATATCTTGCACGCTGGCCATGTTTCTTACCTTAACCACGCAGCAGAGCTAGGCGATCGTTTGATTGTAGCGGTCAATACTGATGAATCTGTACGTGCATTGAAAGGGCCCGGTCGTCCAGTCAATCCAACGGATCGCCGTATGGCAGTACTGGCTGGTCTCGGCGCTGTGGATTGGGTGGTTCCGTTTTCGGAAGAGACGCCACGTCGTTTGATCTCTGAAGTGCTTCCATCACTGCTGGTGAAAGGTGGCGATTACAAACCAGAAGAGATAGCTGGTGGTAAAGAAGTGATTGCGGCAGGCGGTGAAGTGAAGGTGCTTAACTTCGAAGATGGCTGCTCAACGACAGAAATCATTGAAGCAATTAAAGGTGGTAGAGGCTAATTTAAGCCTTTATACCAGATAAACAAGAGGGACGCCGAGGCGTCCCTTTTTAGTATTACTGACTATGAGTTAGTTTGCTTTCTTAAGGCCAGCATTGATATCAATGATATCTTGCTCACTCAAAGTACCTACAGATTGACGTAGGTTTAGCACACTGACGATGTAGTCGTAACGAGCATCAGATAGGTTGCTTTCTGCATCGTACAGCGCTTGGGTCGCTTCAAGTACGTCAACGATAGTACGCGTACCCACATCGAAACCGGCTTTGGTTGCTTCCAGTGCCGATTCAGCAGAGACTACCGTCTGCTCAAATGCACGGATAGCACCGATAGAAGAGTTGATATTGTTGTTATTCGCGCGAACGTTACGAACTACTGAGCGGTAAGTTTGCTCTAGCTGCTCACTTGCTTCAACGTATGCAAACTCTGCTTGGCGGGTTTGCGAGGTAATGTTACCACCGGTATATAGAGGTACTGACAGGTTGATACCAGCGTTAAAGGCATTTACGGTCTCGGAAGGAGTACCATAACGACTGTTACTGCTGTTTCTTTCGTTGTCATAGCCATAGCCACCATCAAGAGTAAGCTTAGGTAGGTGACCAGAGCTTGCTAATGTGATGTTGTCTTTTGCGATATCTTGTCCAATGCGAGCAGCTAATAGATCCAAGTTTTTAGACTGAGCTTCTTCTAGGAAGAAGGTCACATTGTTTTGGGGACGTGTTGCTGAGAATCGGTCGGTATCAAGGACATCGATGTTGCTATGCTCTTGGCCTGTGATTTCACGCAGTGCTTCGTATTGGTTCAGTAGGTTGTTTTCTGCAACGACTTCATCGGCTAATACACGGTCATACTGAGCTTGAGCATCGTGAACGTCAGTAATCGCCGATAGGCCTACTTCAAAACGTTGCTTAGTTTGCTCTAGCTGACGAGCTACCGCCGCTTTATTGGCGCGAACCGATTCAAGTGCATCTTTTGAACGTAGCACTTCAAAGTATGCTTGAGCGGTACGAAGGATTAGGGATTGTTGCGCCGCTGCATATTGAGAGTCCGCTTGACGTGCTGTTTTCTCAGCGGTGTCTAGCGTGATCCAGCTTGTACGGTTGTAGAGTTCTTGAGAGAAACCAACGCCAGCCGTTAGGTTTGTGCTGTCCTGAGGGTCAAAGTCAGAAGACGTAAAGTCTAAGCCCGCAGTCAAATTAATTTGTGGTAGAAGTGTTGCACGAGCAGAATTGATCGCTTCAAATGCACGATCACGCTGAGCCGCTGCACGTAGCAACTGAGGATCGTTTTGCTTTGCTTGATCGTAGATCTCGGTTAGGGAGTCGGCCCATGTCGCTGCACTTACGCTTCCTAATGCAGCTGTAATAAAGAGTGGAAGCAGTTTTTTCATTTGTCCTAATCCTGCCTAATACTAATAAAGGTATGATTCACAGTTTAACTTAAACTGGCCGTAATTCACTCGAAACTTTGCACTTTTTTACGCAAGCTCACCAAAAGTTGAGACAAATAATTAACCAGAATCAAATTAATTTTGAATTTTTACGTGAAAAATTGAGCCGTGTCCTTGGTAGTCGCTCTATTCCTTGAGTAAACTATAAGGTTCACGGAAGTCAGAGGTCGATGATGAAAGACGGATTACAGCCAAACGATCAGTATACGCCGCAAGACGTAGAGGTTGTGTCAAAACAAACCGTATTTAAAGGTTTTTTTGAAATGGTTCAGTTTCGCTTCAAGCATAAGCGCTTTGAAGGTGGCTGGAGTGCATTAATTGACCGAGAAATGTTTGTTCGTGGTGATGCAGCCGCTATGCTGCCTTATGATCCGATCACTGACCAAGTCGTGCTTATTGAACAAATCCGTGTTGGTGCTCTTGAACACTCTCATCCATGGCAAATAGAGATTGTTGCCGGTATTGTCGACAAGCAAGAGAGTATCGAAGAGCTGGTTTGCCGTGAAGCAGTGGAAGAAGCGGGTGTTGATGTGAAGCAATTGGTGCCGATCACGCGCTATTACCCATCTTCAGGTGGCTGTAATGAGCGAATTTCTGTGTTTGTTGGTCAGGTTGATGCGACGCAGGCGTCCGGTGTGCATGGCCTTGAAAGTGAAGGTGAAGACATTCGCGTGAGCGTGGTATCTCGCGAACGTGCATACCAAATGGTGGAGAGTGGCGAGATTGAAAATGGTGCCTCCATTATCGCCTTACAATGGCTACAACTGAATTACCAAAAGCTCAAGCAGCAATGGTAGAGGGAATTTTTTATGGCTCGCGTTGTCGATACTAATGCGTATCATGTTGATCTAGCAGAGTTAATGCGTATTTATGAAACCAACTACGCTAAGCTTAACCGTTTGATCCCAACACATCCAGAAGTTGGGGATGTACGCTGTTATCAAGCGGGTTCACTGACTTACCAGTTAGAAGTGCGAGAAGTGACGAAGTACACAACATTGGTTGAAATTTTCCAAGATGATGAGCTTCCTGTTTTCCCATTGCCTAAAATGACCGTTAGGCTCTATCACGATGCAAAAGTGGCAGAGGTAAGTGATTGCGAAAACGCGTCTCGCGTCCAAGCAAGGTACGATTACCCCAATGCAAAGATGCATCAAAAGGACGAAAAATTTCAGTTTAATCAGTTTTTAAGTGATTGGCTGACGTTCTGTTTAAAAAATGGCATTAGTCGAGCTCCGATCATGTATCGCAGCTAACAAGAATTATAATTTCAGGTTTTTAATATTTTGAACACAACACCCAGTGATGAATCTCAGTTAAGTAGCGTTAGGTTGCTGCAATTAACGGACACGCATCTGTTTGCGCCTGATGATGGTTGCTTACTGAGTGTTAATACCCAAGATAGTTTTCACGCCGTCGTAGCGGAAGTTATGCAGCAAGGCATGCCGTTTGATGCCTTGCTTGCGACAGGCGATATTTCTCAGGATCATACCGAAGCGTCGTATCAAAAATTTGTCGATGGTATCGAGCCGCTGGGCTTGCCTTGTTATTGGCTGCCTGGCAACCATGACTATAAGCCGTGCATGAACAGTGTCGTGAGCGCGCCGCTTATTCAAGATGTGACTTACGCATTGCTCGGCGAGCATTGGCAGGTATTGTTGCTTGATTCGCAAGTGGTTGGTGTACCTCATGGTCGGCTCAGTGACAGTCAGTTGGACTTTTTGGATCGTAAACTGACAGAGCATTGCGACAGACATACATTAGTGCTATTGCATCACCACCCAATGTTGGTGAATAGTGCATGGCTTGACCAACACTCGCTCAAAGACGCACACGAGTTTTGGCAGGTAGTGGAAAAGCACAACAATGTTCGCGCTGTATTATGTGGCCATATCCATCAAGAGTTGGATCATCTTCGCAATGATGTTCGCGTGCTTGCAACACCTTCAACGTGTGTGCAGTTTAAACCAAACTCCAACGAGTTTGCGCTTGATACTCGCTCACCAGGTTGGCGCGAGCTAGAGCTTTGTGCCGATGGTGAAGTAAAAACAACGGTAAAAAGGCTACCGCATGGCGCATTTCGTCCCGATTTTAACGCGGAAGGTTACTAATGAGCGCAAAGCGTCCACTGCTTCTTTATATCCACGGCTTTAACAGCTCACCAAAGTCGTTTAAGGCTCAAGCTATGTTGGCGTACTGCCAGCAGGCGAGGCCCGATATAAAAGTTGTCGTGCCGCAAATGCCGTGTTTTCCCGAGCAGGCTGCGCGCTACCTTGAGCAAATCGTGGGTCAATACCAAGCGGACTACCAGATAGCGCTGGTTGGAAGCTCGCTGGGCGGCTACCTTTCTACTTGGCTTAATCATCATTATGGCTTCAAAGCGGTATTGATAAACCCAGCGGTTAAACCCTACGAGTTATTGCTCGACTTCCTTGGTGAACAACAAAACCCGTACACCCACGAACGTTACATGTTGGAAGCGAAACACATTGATGAGCTCAAAGCGCTCGATGTGGAAACCATTCAATCACCTGACGACTTTTGGCTGTTGCAGCAAGAGGGCGATGAGGTCTTGGATTATCGTCAGGCGGTCGACAAGTATCGCCAATGCAAGCAAAGCGTCGAGGAAAATGGCGATCATAGCTTTGTCGGTTTTGAACGATTCCCTGAACAGATTATCCGCTTCTTAGGTCTGTAATCGTCGCTTTTTTCGTCTCCCCTTGAGGAGACAGTCATAATTTTCCCTCCAACTTCTGCGTGAAACTTGACAACACTTGCGTTGAGCCAGACTATGATGTGTCTGTACTTGCGCGTAGCCCGCAGTGGTGCACTATTCAACGATGCACGATTTAACACACGGGCCAGCGACACTAAGTCGCAATCTCTATTTATGCTGCTAAGTATCAATCATTATTTGAGTAAAATTTCCGTATTATGACAGAACAATATAATGCTGGAGCCATTGAGGTTCTCAATGGTCTTGAGCCAGTACGTCGCCGACCAGGGATGTATACGGATACAGCGCGTCCAAACCATTTGGGCCAAGAAGTTATCGATAACAGTGTCGATGAAGCGCTAGCCGGACATGCCTCTAAGGTACAAGTCATTCTGCATGCCGACCAATCGCTAGAAGTGATTGATGATGGTCGTGGTATGCCAGTCGATATCCACCCTGAAGAGAAAATTTCAGGTGTTGAGCTGATTTTCTGTAAGCTCCACGCGGGTGGTAAGTTCTCGAACAAAAACTATCAATTCTCCGGCGGTTTGCACGGGGTTGGTATCTCTGTGGTTAACGCACTTTCGAAACGCGTTGAAGTTGCAGTGCGTCGCGATGGTCAAGTGTATGAAATGGCCTTTGAGCACGGCAATAAAGTTCAAGAACTGACAGTCACTGGCACTTGTGGTCGCCGTAATCGCGGTACTAGCGTTCATTTCTGGCCTGATGCGAGCTATTTTGACTCGGCGAACTTCTCCGTCACTCGTTTGGTGAACAACCTGCGTGCGAAAGCGGTGTTGTGTCCGGGCCTTGAAATTACCTTTACCGACAAGGTGAACGGCAAAGACTACAAGTGGTACTACGAAGATGGCCTAAAAGACTATCTAGCGGAAGGCGTAAAGGGATACGCAGTTCTACCGGAAGCACCATTTACCGGCGAATTTGCTGCAGAAACGGAAGCGGCAACTTGGGCTGTGATTTGGCAGCCGGAAGGTGGTGAGATGATCACCGAAAGCTACGTCAACCTGATCCCAACCGCTCAAGGCGGTACGCACGTCAATGGCCTGCGCCAAGGCCTGCTGGATGCAATGCGTGAATTCTGTGAGTTCCGTAATCTGCTACCTCGCGGCGTCAAGCTGACCGGTGATGATGTATTTGAGCGTTGCTCATACGTACTGTCTATTAAGATGCAAGATCCGCAATTTGCCGGACAAACTAAAGAGCGCCTCTCTTCTCGTCAGTGTGCTGCGTTTGTTTCTGGCGTGGTTAAAGACGCATTTAGCCTATGGCTAAATGAAAAACCTCAGCTTGCTGAGCAATTGGCAGAAGTCTGTATTGCCAACGCGCATCGCCGTATGCGTGCCAGCAAAAAAGTGGTGCGTAAAAAAGTAGCTTCTGGTCCTGCACTGCCGGGCAAGCTGACGGATTGTTCACAACAAGATCTTAACCGTACCGAAATCTTTTTCGTGGAGGGTGACTCAGCGGGTGGTAGTGCCAAACAGGCTCGCGATCGTGAGTTCCAAGCTGTGATGCCACTGCGCGGTAAGATCCTCAATACGTGGGAAGTATCGGCAGACCAAGTTCTGGCGTCGCAAGAAGTTCACGACATTTCCGTGGCTTTGGGCATTGACCCGGATACTGAAAACCTTGAAGGCCTGCGTTACGGTAAAGTGTGTATTCTTGCCGATGCGGACTCGGATGGTCTGCACATTGCGACGCTTCTGTGTGCGTTATTTACGAAACACTTCCGTTCATTGGTTGCAGCAGGACATGTCTATGTCGCAATGCCACCACTGTATCGTATCGACTGTGGTAAAGAAGTGTTCTACGCCCTTGATGACGATGAAAAAGATGGCGTACTTGAGCGTTTGAGCAAGAAGAAAGCGAAGATCAACGTCCAACGATTCAAAGGTCTGGGTGAAATGAACCCACTGCAGCTGCGTGAAACTACGATGGATCCTAATACCCGTCGTTTAGTGCAGTTGACCATTGATGATGACGAAGCCACCAATGAGATGATGGATATGCTACTTGGTAAGAAGCGTGCTGACGATCGTCGTAGCTGGCTACAAAACAACGGTGACATGGCTGAGGTATAACAATGTCGACTGAAATGTCTTTTGATGGTGTAGAACAGCTGCCTCTGCGAAAGTTCACTGAAGACGCCTATCTGAATTACTCAATGTACGTGATTATGGATCGTGCATTGCCTTACATCGGTGATGGATTGAAACCCGTGCAGCGCCGCATTATCTATGCGATGTCTGAGCTGGGTCTGTCCGCATCGGCGAAATACAAAAAATCGGCACGTACCGTTGGTGACGTGTTGGGTAAATATCACCCACACGGCGACTCTGCATGTTATGAAGCTATGGTATTGATGGCTCAGCCATTCTCTTATCGCTATCCGCTGGTGGACGGTCAAGGCAACTGGGGTGCCCCAGACGACCCTAAATCGTTCGCTGCAATGCGTTATACCGAAGCCAAGCTGTCTAAGTTTGCAGAGGTTCTGCTGGGTGAAGTTGGCCAAGGCACGGTTGAGTGGCAGCCAAACTTTGACGGCACGATGAAAGAGCCGAAAATCTTACCGGCGCGATTGCCTCATATCTTGCTTAATGGCATCACGGGTATCGCAGTTGGTATGGCAACGGATATCCCACCGCATAACATGCGTGAGATTGCAGACGCGACAATTCATCTTATTGATAAGCCAAAATCTGAGCTTGCTGAGGTGATGGAGTTTGTTAAAGGGCCTGATTACCCAACGGAAGCTGAAATCATTTCACCGCAAGCCGATCTAGAGAAAATCTATCGTACTGGCCGTGGTAGTGTGAAGATGCGAGCTGTTTGGCACAAAGAAGGTGCCGAGATTGTCATCACTGCTCTACCGCATCAGGTGTCAGGCGCTAAGCTACTTGAGCAGATTGCGAACCAAATGCGAGCGAAGAAGCTACCTATGGTAGACGATCTTCGTGACGAGTCTGATCACGAAAACCCAACGCGTATCGTAGTAGTACCACGCTCAAACCGTATTGATTGCGACCAATTGATGAATCACTTGTTCGCATCGACCGATCTTGAGAAGAATTTCCGTGTGAACCTCAACATGATCGGTCTCGATAACCGCCCACAAGTGAAAGGTCTGATACAGATCTTAACCGAGTGGATTGAGTATCGCCGTGAGACCGTACGTAAGCGTCTCCAGTATCGCCTAGACAAGATCCTCTCTCGTTTGCACATCCTTGAGGGTTTGTTGGTTGCATACCTCAACCTCGATGAAGTGATTGAAATTATCCGTACTGAAGACGATCCAAAAGCCGTATTGATGGCGCGATTTGGCATCACGGATATTCAAGCGGATGCGATCTTAGACACCAAACTTCGCCACCTTGCGAAGCTGGAAGAAATGAAGATCCGTGGCGAGCAAGACGAGCTTGAGAAAGAGCGCGAGAAGCTTGAAAAGCTGCTTGGCTCTGAGCGTCGTATGAACACGCTCTTGAAGAAAGAAATTCAAGCTGACGCAGAGAAGTACGGTGACGATCGCCGCTCTCCAATCGTTGAGCGCGCGGAAGCAAAAGCGATGACTGAGCGTGATTTGGTTCCAAGCGAACCAATCACGGTTGTGCTGTCAGAGAAAGGCTGGATCCGTCACGCGAAAGGTCACGATGTCGATGCGAGCGGACTCAATTACAAAGCGGGTGATAAATTCTTAGCCTCCGCCAGAGGTAAGAGCAATCAGCCTGCGGTATTCCTTGGCAGTGATGGACGCAGTTACTCGTTAGAGTCACACTCGTTGCCATCCGCTCGTAGCCAAGGTGAACCGATTACCGGTCGACTCAACATCAGTGCTGGCTCGACAGTGCGCCAAGTGGTGATGGGTGAAGAAGATCAGCTATGGTTGATTGGCTCTGATGCGGGTTATGGCTTTGTGTGTAAAGGTAGTGATCTGCTATCGAAGAACCGTAGCGGTAAAGCGCTGGTAACTCTGCCACAAGCTTCTGAAGTGATGACGCCAGCAACGGTTGGCGATCTTGAGTCAGACGAAATCTTAGCGATCACCAACCAAGGCCGTATGTTGTTGTTCCCGATTAAAGACTTGCCACAGCTAGGTAAGGGTAAAGGGAATAAGATCATCAACATTCCATCGGCTAAGGCGAAGGCGCGTGAAGAGTTTGTTTCTCACTTGATGGCATTACCACAAGGTGTATCCATTACCCTTTATGCAGGCAAGCGCAAGCTTGGGCTGAAAGCGAGTGACCTGGATAACTTCCGCGGTGAACGCGGACGTCGCGGTGGCTTACTGCCACGAGGTCTTCAGCGTGTGACTCGTATTGAGATAGATACTGGCAACGCGCCAGAAAGTGCTATCGAAGAAGAGTAACCCAATAAAACAAAAAACCTCCGACAATGTCGGAGGTTTTTTTATATCTGCTTTAAAGAGCTAGGTCGAGTGATGTGTTAGTCTCGGCTGTCTTCTCCCACAGTGACCGGTAAGATAAGCTCTTTGCCGTCCCGCAGCAGTTTCACGTCAACCGTAGTGCCGGGTCTAAGGTCGGTAACTAAATCTAAAACGCCTTGACGGCCATTCAGTTTATTACCGTCAATCATTAGGACGATGTCTTGCACTTCAATGCCCGCTTTGGCAGCTGGCCCTTCGGGATCAAGCCCTAGCACTATGATGCCGCCAATGTGTTCATTGCCTAGTAGGCGAGCAGTGACAGAGTTAATATCTTGGCCATCAATACCAATGTAGCCGCGGATAACGCGCCCATCAGCGATGATTTTTTCCATGATTTTACTCGCCAGCTGGTAAGGAATGGCAAACGAAATACCGTAGGTTTCTAAATCGGTTGCTTGTTGGAATGAGGCGGTATTAATACCGACAAGTTCGCCCAGCGTATTCACCAATGCACCACCTGAGTTACCTTGGTTGATGGCTGCATCGGTTTGAATGAAGGCTTGAATACCTCCAGCGCTAATGGATGAGCGCCCTGTAGCAGAGATGATACCAAAGGTGGTGGTTTGCCCTAAGTTATACGGGTTACCAATCGCCAGTACCACATCGCCCACTTTTGGTGAGTAGTTTGGGTTGAGTGGGATAACAGGCAGGTTACCTCCTTCAATGCGCAGTACCGCAATGTCCGTGCGCTGATCTTTACCAACGAGCTGGGCGGCAGCAACGCGCCCATCTTGGAGTGCGACAATGATTTGGTCTGCATTGGCGACGACATGATAATTGGTAATGATGTAGCCTTTGTCGCTGACAATTACGCCGGAGCCTAGGCCTTGCGTTGACAGTGTGGTGCGATCGCTTTCTTTATACTGACGGCTGTAAATATTGACGACCGCAGGTGCCGCCTTGCGTACCGCTTGATTGAATGAGACTTGCTTAGATTGGTCGTATTCAGGTTGCGAGACGATATTATTCGGTATGACGTTTTGTCTGAGGGAAGGCACCGCCAGTAGCACCAAGAGTGCTGTGATAAGACCCATAGATACAGAGCGGATTAAAAAGTTCAGCATTGTTCCCTCGAGTTGAATCGAAAATATAGCCGCAATGTCAGACTTAGCAAACGGTTACCTTGTTAAGTTAGTAATAACTAACTCGCAAAACGAGATAATTTTATGAAATCAACCGAAAAAGTAAAAGACGTACAGCAGAGTTCGAAAGGATATCATTTATACCGCTGAGAATAAAAGAGCAGCCTCAATAGGGCTGCTCTATGACACAAAATTAACCAAGTTGAGTCGTGATTATCGAACGACCAGGTAGATGGTTCTGTCGCCGCGTTGAATGTTCAGTGCTAATACGCCAGGTTTTTTCTCGAGCAACTTACGCAGCTGAGCGACGTTTTTCACTCGAGTACGGTTCACACCGATGATGATGTCATCTTTTTGTAGCTCGTACTGAGCGGCAGGAGAGCCTTCTGCAACCGATGTTACCTTAACCCCTTCAATGGCATCGCTGCTGGTCGTGTTAGCAAACTCTGCACCAGTGAGTCCTTCATGAAGCTTGTCCGCTTTGGTCGCTGATTGAGTGGACTCTTTTAGCGTCGCTTCGAAAGATTTTTCTTTGCCATCACGAACCACGCCAAGCGTGACCGTTTTGCCTGCCCCGAGTGTGGCGACTTTGGCTCTTAGCTCGCTAAAGGTGGAAATTTTCTTGCCATTTACCGAGACGATGATGTCACCGGCTTCCAGCCCTGCTTTGTCTGCTGCACTATCGGGCACGACTTGGCTGACAAATGCACCTTTACTGGAATCATAGCCAAGTGCTTCGGCAAGCTCTGAGGTGACTTCGCCACCTTGAACGCCCAGCATGCCGCGTTTCACTTCACCAAAGTCAATGATTTGATCGGTTAGGTTGGTCATCATGTTTGATGGGATGGCGAAACCGATACCGACGTTGCCACCATTAGGCCCTAAGATGGCGGTATTAATACCAATAAGCTCACCGTTGAGGTTCACCAAGGCACCACCGGAGTTACCGCTGTTAATCGCCGCATCGGTCTGGATGAAGTTTTCAAAGTTTTCAATGTTGAGGCCACTTCGACCCAATGCAGATACGATACCTGAGGTAACGGTTTGCCCTAGACCAAATGGGTTACCAATCGCGACGGTGAAGTCGCCAACACGAAGCTGATCTGAATCAGCCACTTTAATCTCTGTCAGGTTCTTAGCACCATCTACTTTTAGCAGGGCAACATCAGACATTTCATCGCCACCAACAAGCTCAGCATCGAACTCACGTCCATCACCAAGTTTGATACGGATCTCTTCCGCGCCATTGATGACGTGATAGTTAGTTACGATGTAGCCTTTCTTGGCGTCAATAACGACACCGGAGCCTAGCCCGCGGAATGGGCGCTCTTGAAGTTGTTCAGTAGGGAAGTCAGGACCAAAGAAAAAGCGAAACTGGTCTGGCAGTTGTTGTCGAGAAACTTGAGTCCCCTCTACAGCAATGCTGACCACCGCTGGGGTGACCTTTTCTAGCATAGGGGCAAGGCTTGGTAGTTGCTCACCATTAACAGACAATGGTAGGGCAGCCGTCGCAGGTAGTGGGGCGATGATTGCACTTAGGCTTAACGAAAGAACAGTTAACGCAAGTACGGGTTTTTTCATCATAAAACTCCTCATAGGATCAGTAAGGTTTATGACTCAACGATCGTGGTAAAGTTCAGCCTGAATATAAAAACGGCCAGCAATTGATTCAATGGCTGGCCGATTACGGTGTTTCTAATTAAGAAGCTTTGGCTGTGGTTACGGGCTCTTGAGCGGTGGCCGAAGGGGCTTCGACCACTTCTTTTTTCTCTTCTCTCAACAGACCGGTTGCACCGTTAACATAATCTTTAGGTGGCTGATCGGCAGAATCGTTAGCGTCAATGACTTCTACGTTGTGTTCAGCGATTTTCTTCACAAATGGATTATCTTGCTCAGGCAGGTTAGGCATTAGCTCAGTAGAGGTCTTAGCCATGTGCTGATAAAGCTTAGTGTAGTCTTTGCCCAGCGTAT
The DNA here is from genome assembly GCF_059412285.1 of Vibrio sp. CB1-5. Lineage (NCBI taxonomy): Bacteria > Pseudomonadati > Pseudomonadota > Gammaproteobacteria > Vibrionales > Vibrionaceae > Vibrio > Vibrio sp. CB1-5. Next base: position 66,284 of record NZ_JBJHPB010000009.1, read on the forward strand.
CGAGCATTTCTGCGGTTTGTGCAAAATGATCCGACAGTTCTTGTCTTTGCTGTTCCAATGCAAACTTAGCGGACTCGAGGTCTTTTTGTAGCGTCTTTTGTTTCTTGTATTGTGGAGTAGTCAGTCGGGAAATCACAACTCCGAGAATAGCACCAACTAGCAAGCCGACAATGGCATATATCCAAGGCATAACAGCTCCTTTATAATGATTATTAACATGTGCGTTACCAGGTGGTTACACACGTCGTATAGCCATGTTACTATGAGAGTTCGAGCCAATAAAGCAAAAATACGCGCTCTTTAGCCCTTGGATCAGTGTTGCGAGTAATCCATGACGCCCATAGAAAGATACGAACACGATATAAAAACAAATGGTTTCCAGGCAGATCCCGCCCAACGTACTGCAGTGGAAGCCTTAGACAAATTACACCACCAATTTAGTGACTATTTAAAATTTGAAGCGCCGCCGCTTTCTATGATGCAAAAGCTGCTAGGCAAGAAACCAGAGCAAGCAGTGCCTCCCAAAGGGCTGTATTTCTGGGGCGGAGTAGGGCGCGGTAAGACCTATTTGATGGACGCATTTTTTGATAGCTTGCCGACATCGAGAAAAATGCGCGTCCACTTCCACCGCTTTATGTATCGTTTACACGATGAGCTAAAGCGGCTTGGAGACGTTGAAAACCCGCTAGAGAAAGTCGCCGACACTTTTGAATCCGAAGCTAAAATTATTTGCTTTGATGAGTTTTTTGTCTCAGATATTACTGATGCGATGATTTTAGCGACTTTGCTACAAGAGTTATTTAAGCGTGGGGTTGTCCTTGTGGCAACGTCCAATATCCCTCCGGAAAACTTGTATCGCAATGGTCTCCAGCGTGCCCGATTTATGCCAGCTATTTCGTTGATTCAAAGTCAGTGTGTGGTGCTCAATGTCGACAGCGGTATTGATTATCGACTGCGTACGCTTGAGCAGGCAGAGATTTACCATTTCCCTCTCGATGAAGCGGCAAACCAAAACCTAGAGCGCTATTTCAATCAGTTGGTGATGGACGATCGTGTTCATGAGGCCAGCATTGAGATTAATCACCGTGACATTGACGTGTTTGCCGCCGCTGACGATGTCTTGTTCGCGAGCTTCGCACAATTGTGTCAAACCATGCGCAGTCAAAATGACTATATAGAGATGTCTAGAATTTATCACACGGTGCTGCTGGCTGATGTGAAGCAGATGGATGCAAAACTGGACGATGCCGCTAGGCGCTTTATTGCGTTAGTGGATGAATTTTATGAAAGGCGGGTAAAACTGATCATTTCAGCCGAAGTCGCTCTAGAGGAGTTGTACACTCAAGGTCAATTGGAGTTTGAGTTTAAGCGCTGTATTTCGCGACTCACCGAGATGCAAAGTCACGACTATTTGGCTTCTGAGCATCTTCCTTGATGTTTTTGGCAAATTTGTCCAAAAAATAGATGATTTTTTCCGCGAGCTTCTCTATAATCCTGCGACCCACCGTTACTGCAGGCGAGTTTCTTCAAACTTTTTGAGGAACGATGCCGAGAGTTTCAACACTCGAAGGGGTGATGTATGGGCTCTTAGACAGTGGGAGCGAAAGCTCCTTAAGTGTAAATTAAATTAACGGGTTATTATTAGCATGAAAACTTTCGTTGCTAAACCAGAAACTGTAAAACGCGACTGGTACGTTGTAGACGCTGAAGGTAAAACTCTTGGCCGTCTAGCAAGTGAAATTGCATCTCGCCTACGTGGCAAACACAAAGCTGAATACACTCCGCACACTGACACTGGTGATTACATCATCGTTGTTAACGCTGAGAAAGTTACTGTAACTGGTAACAAGGCTAAGAACAAAGTTTACTACCGTCACTCTGAGTTCCCAGGCGGCCTAAAATCAATCACTTTTGAAAAGCTGATCGATCGTAAGCCTGAAATGGCTCTTGAGCTAGCGGTTAAAGGTATGCTACCACGTGGTCCTCTAGGCCGTGCTATGTACCGTAAGCTTAAAGTTTACGCTGGCGCTGAGCACAACCATGTTGCTCAACAACCACAAGTACTAGACATCTAATCGGGGATTTCGAAAATGGCAGAGAATCAATACTACGGCACTGGCCGTCGCAAAAGCTCAGCTGCTCGTGTTTTCATCAAACCAGGCACTGGCAATATCGTAGTTAACAAGCGTGAACTAGAAGTATACTTCGGTCGCGAAACTTCTTGCATGGTAGTTCGTCAGCCTCTAGAGCTAACTGAACTAACTGAGAAGCTAGACCTATTCGTTACTGTAAAAGGTGGCGGTATTTCTGGTCAAGCAGGTGCTATCCGTCACGGTATCACTCGCGCGCTAATGGAATACGATGAGACTCTACGTCCTGCTCTACGTGCAGCTGGCTACGTTACGCGTGACGCTCGTTGCGTTGAACGTAAGAAAGTTGGTCTACGTAAAGCACGTCGTCGTCCACAGTTCTCTAAGCGTTAATTTTCTCTTTACCGAGAAGATTATGCTTTCCAACTTTATGTTGGAACGTGGATTCAAAAAGCTCAGCTTCGGCTGGGCTTTTTTGTTTTTATACGTCCAATAACCTTACTAAATTCAGAAACTCTGATCTTCATTCTCTCCTTTTCCCTCCTTTTGTGAACTAGCAAGCGAATTCCCGCTATAGATGTTACGAAAAGGTAGCTTTATCTTGTCAAAAAGTAGGGTTTTCTTTATCATTTGCTATCAAATAAATACAACTAAAATTCGTATTTTGTTAGCCATGCTCTACTGGTCGGAATCGATGTCTGAGCAGACTCAAGTAGCCAAAATAATTAGTACTATTGGCTCGTTCAATTTGAAGGAAAATAGCCCAAGGAATGGTTCCCCAATGGGTTATTCCATCTAAAAGAGCAACTTGGATTCGCTCAGTATTGACCCAAAGGAGCAAATGGGAGAAATGTTGGATGAGCAATGCGCCTTTAAATAACGGTCGCAGGCGTTTCCTTACTGCGACAACTGCGGTTGTCGGTGGTTTGGGAGCAGCTGCAGTCGCCGTTCCTTTTATTAAATCTTGGAACCCAAGTGCCAAAGCGAAAGCCGCTGGTGCCCCTGTCGAAGTGGACGTCAGTAAGCTTGAAGAAGGTCAAATGGTTCGTGTTGAATGGCAGGGTAAGCCGGTATGGGTTGTGCGTCGCGCACAGTCTGTTTTGGACAACCTAAATAACCTAGCCGCTCAATTGCGTGACCCAGAATCAGGGGAAGAACAGCAACCAGAGTATGCACAGAACGTGTATCGCTCCATCAAACCGGAGTACTTTGTCGCTGTTGGTTTCTGTACCCACCTAGGTTGTTCGCCTACCTATCTTGCGGATTCCTTTAGTGAACAAGTTCAGGGTGTGAAATCGGGTTTCTTCTGCCCATGCCACGGTTCTAAGTTTGATATGGCTGGTCGTGTTTTCCAGAACGTACCAGCACCACTGAACCTAGTCATTCCTAAACACATGTACTTGAGTGATACCAGAATCCTTATTGGTGTTGATGAGGGGGATGCATAATGCAAGCGTTACTTGATTGGGTAGAAAAACGTCTACCTGCGATGAATGCTTATAAAAAGCATCTATCCGAATACCCAATGCCAAAAAACTTCAACTTTTGGTACCTGTTTGGTTCACTAGCCATGCTAGTGTTGGTCAACCAGATCCTAACCGGCATTTGGCTGACAATGAACTATGTACCTTCTGGTGAAGGTGCGTTTGCTTCTGTTGAATACATCATGCGTGATGTGGAATACGGATGGCTACTCCGTTATATGCACTCAACGGGCGCCTCGGCCTTCTTCGTTGTTGTTTACCTACATATGTTCCGTGGTCTTATCTATGGTTCTTATCAGAAGCCGCGTGAGCTGCTTTGGGTATTCGGCATGCTTATCTTCCTTGTGTTGATGGCAGAAGCATTTATGGGTTACCTACTGCCTTGGGGACAAATGTCTTACTGGGGTGCACAGGTAATCATCTCGCTATTTGGTGCGATTCCAGTTATCGGTGATGACCTAACGCTTTGGATCCGTGGTGACTACATCATCTCTGGTGCAACGCTAAACCGTTTCTTCGCACTGCACGTGATTGCTCTACCAATCGTGCTACTACTGCTGGTTGTACTGCACGTACTCGCTCTACACGAAGTGGGTTCAAACAACCCAGATGGTATTGAGACCAAGCTTCCGAAAGGCAGCATGGGCGATGACTACAAGACGCAGTTCAAGTTCCACGACTACTACAGCAAGAAATACGACATCATTGATTCGATTCCTTTCCACCCTTACGGTACGGTAAAAGATCTGGTTGGTGTAGCTGGCTTCTTCTTCCTGTTCTGTTATGTGCTGTTTTTTAACCCAGAGATGGGCGGTTACTTCCTTGAGCCACCGAACTTTGAAGCTGCGAACCCGCTGAAGACACCTGAGCACATTGCTCCTGTATGGTACTTCACTCCGTTCTACGCGATTCTGCGTGCGGTACCAGATAAGTTATTAGGTGTTGTTGCAATGGGACTATCGATTGTATTCCTGTTCCTACTTCCATGGTTCGACCGTTGTAAAGTTCGCTCTTATCGCTACAGAAGTAAGATTCACCTAATCAACATCATCCAGTTCACCATTAGCTTTATTGCTTTGGGTATTCTTGGTGCGCTACCAGCGACGCCAACGTATACGCTACTGGCTCAGATCTTCAGTTTAGGTTACTTCATGTTCTTCGTTCTGCTGTTCTTCTACAGTAAGAATGAAAACACCAAGCCATTGCCAGAGAGGGTGACATTCAAATGAAAAAGTGGATTGTAGTACTTTTCGCATTGCTGCCATCTCTAGCACTAGCCGCTGGTGGTAATGTAAATCTTGATAAAGCAAACAATGATTTGACGGACAAAGCGTCGCTTCAAAACGGTGCTAAGCTGTTTATGAACTACTGCTTTGCATGTCACTCGACGCAGTATCAGCGCTATGAGCGTGTAGCAACTGACTTGGGTATCCCTGTCGATCTAGCCAAAGAAAACCTAGTTTTCGATCCAGAAGCAAAGATCGGTGACCTAATGGTTAACGCTATGCCTCAGAAACAAGCAGCAGCTTGGTTTGGTGCAGCGCCACCTGATCTTACTTTGGTTGCTCGTGTTCGTGGTGTGGATTGGTTATACACGTACCTACGCACGTTCTACGTCGATCCAAGCCGTCCGTTTGGCGTGAATAACACCACATTCCCAAATGTTGGTATGCCGCATGTTCTTGAAGAGCTACAGGGTATTCCAACGCCGATCTTCGAAACTAAAGTAGTTGATGGTGAAGAAGTTCAGGTGATTGTGGGTACTGAAACCGATGGCCGTGGTGAGCTGAGCTCTAGTGAGTATGACGATGCGGTACGTGACCTAGTTAACTTCCTTGAGTACTCAGGTGACCCTGTGAAACTTGAGCGTCACGCACTAGGTTGGTGGGTGATGGCGTTCCTAGTCATCTTCACTATCGTCGTTGTGCTGCTCAAGAAAGAGTATTGGCGTGATGTTCACTAATTGTGCTATCATAGCGCGTTAATTCCAATTTGTTCACAATGGAGGCCTTGCCTCCATTGTTTTTTGTAAGTATCCCGGAGGGCTCCATGGCTGTAGCTGCCAATAAACGTTCTGTGATGACTCTTTTTTCCAGTGCTACTGATTTGTATAGCCACCAGGTTCGAATCGTTCTAGCGGAAAAAGGGGTTAGTGTTGAAGTCGAGTTAGTGGATGACGTAAACATCCCAGCTGAGCTTGCTGAGCTAAACCCATACAAGACTGTTCCAACTTTGGTCGATCGTGAGCTAGCCCTTTACGACTCAAAGATCATCATGGAATACCTAGATGAGCGTTTCCCTCATCCACCGCTAATGCCAGTATATCCGGTAGCGCGTGGTAACAGCCGCCTAATGATTTACCGCATTGAGCGCAACTGGTACTCGCTAGCTGAGAAAGTAATGAAAGGTTCTGCAGAAGAAGCAGAAGCGGCACGTAACAAACTTCGCAATGACCTACTGACTCTAGCGCCTATTTTTGCTGAGTACGAGTACTTCATGAGCGAAGAGTTCAGCCTAATTGATTGCTACCTAGCTCCACTGTTGTGGCGTTTGCCAGAAATGGGCATTGAGCTTGTTGGTCCTGGCTCAAAAGAAATCAAAGTGTACATGAACCGTGTATTTGAACGTGATTCATTCCTAGCTTCTCTAACAGAAGCTGAGCGTGAGATGCGTTTGGTTCGCTAGTCCTTAAAGGTTTCTCTCGAGACGATGGATATTGAAAAAATGACACCTCGCCGACCATATATGCTTCGAGCATTTTATGATTGGCTAGTTGAGAATGATTTAACCCCGCATATTGTTGTTGATGCAAATATGCCGGGTGTGCGAGTTCCTTTGGAGTTCGTGCAAGATGGTCAGATCATTCTTAATATTGCTCCAAGAGCGGTTGGTCAGCTTGAGTTGGGTAACGAAGCGATTACGTTTCATGCTCGATTTGGTGGTAAGCCACACTCTGTGATTGCTCCTTTGTATTCGGTACAAGCGATTTATGCTCGTGAAAACGGCGCAGGCACTATGTTCGAACCTGAAGATGCGTATCTTTCTATTGAAGAAGAAGACATCTCAGAGCCAGAAGTGGTGACGGGTTTGTCCGTGGCAGCAGAAACTGAGCAGCTAGAGCAAAGCAATGAAGAGCCTAACGGAGATGATGAGCCGCCTAAACCAAAGGGGCGACCAAGTCTTCGCGTAGTCAAATAGCAAAAAGCCGCATCGATATGCGGCTTTTTTTGTACCTTTCACACCTTACCTTTTACTCATCCCTTCGCTAACTGTAACTCTCTTCTTGCTTTTGAGACGTGTAAAAAACGTGCCACTGTATTAGACTTTAGTCTAATGCTGATTAAACCTTGACCTGTTAAGTGTAATCAGTAAACTAGGCGTTCTTGGAGTAAGGTCACACTTTTTTGTTCACATTTTCTCCTTCCTCAAGAATGGAATTTACTTTTGATTGGACAGTATTCACTTGGATGACAATGAGTTAGGTGATAGAGGTTTGTTATGTACAATCACTTTTTGGTAAGGCTTACCATCGGCGCTTTGGTCGTACTGGGTATTAAGTTGAGCGCATTATACTTTTTGCCTATGGTGCTTCTGCTCAACACACATCATAAAGAATTCTTTGGATGGTAAAAATCGGGGCTAGCCCCGATTTTTTGTTTAGTTCATTTCGATTTCGCTGACCGTCGGTTCGATGTCTTTCATCATATCGTTGAGATATTGGGTCAGTTGTTGACGAGCACCGTCGATGTCTTTATCGAGCGTTAGCTTCATCATCTTCTCGTGCTCTTCAAGGTTAAATAACTCTGAGAACACTTTAGGTGAGTGACTTAGTGAGATGCGGCGATAGCGTTTGACTTGCCTGATGATGTCATTAAAGAAGTCGAGCATGTTCATAGAGAAGCATCCGCTGAGCAAAGAGCTATAGAAAGCTTCTTGACGATCTTCCCATTCCTGCCAGTTAAAATTATCCCCTTGGAACTTAAAGCGAGATAGCTTGTGGAACTCTGTTAGGATTTCTAACTCCCAACTTTCGCTGCCTTGCTGGATTGACTTCTCCAACAGTACTGACGAGACAACCTTTAAGCTCTCATACAAATCATACAGCTCTACCTTCGAAATAGGTGCTACCCAGCAGCCTTTTTGTGGTTCGAGTTTGACGTATTTAATCCACGAAAGTTGAATCAGTGCCTCTCGAATAGGAGAGGCTCCTACGTTGTACTTTTCCTTAAGCTCAGCGACCACCAGTTTTTGGTTAGGCTTGAGCTCCCCCGATAGAATATCCTGACAGATCATTTTAGCGACTTTGTCTGTCAATGTTGGGCTTGACACGTTACACCTCTTAACTCAGAAAATAGAATCTGGAAACGCACGGCGGTATGCCATGTTGTAAAGCGTGTCTGATAGTACAGTGTGTTGAAAATTTGGGCAAGAAAATTATAAAAAAAAGAGGGCGAAAGCCCTCTTTTTATAGATATTTTGTATGTATCTTCGAAATTATAGTACGTGAACAGACGCTGTGTTCGTAGTACCAGATGCTACTAGTGCACCAGAAACCATCACTACGATGTCGCCTTTCTTACCAAAACCAGATTCTAGAGCGTACTCTTTACCGTTTTTGTAGAACTCGTCAGTGCTGTCGATTGAATCAACAAGAACTGGACGAACACCTTTAGTAAGAACTAGCTGTGCAGCTGTTTTAGCGTTAGTCGTTAGAGCAACGATGCTTGCCGTTGGGAAGTACTTACGTACAGAACGTGCAGACTTACCACCTTCAGTAGCAACGATGATTAGAGGAGCAGCTAGCTTCTCAGCTGTGTCGACTGCACCTTTACATACTGCTTCAGTGATACGTAGGCGCGGGCTATCAAGGCGAGAACCTAGTTCAGCTTTCAGTGCGCCGTCAGTACGGTTAGCGATTTGAGCCATGATAGTTACCGCTTCAACAGGGTATTTACCTTTCGCTGTTTCACCAGAAAGCATTACTGCATCTGTACCGTCCATGATTGCGTTCGCAACGTCACCCGCTTCTGCACGAGTTGGACGTGGGTTTTGAATCATTGAATCAAGCATTTGAGTTGCAGTGATAACAGTCTTACGAGCACGGTTACACTTCTCGATCATCATCTTCTGAGCGAAGATTACTTCTTCAGCTGGGATTTCAACACCTAGGTCACCACGTGCAACCATGATGCCGTCAGAAAGCTCAAGGATCTCGTCGAAGTTATCTACACCTTCTTGGTTCTCAATCTTAGAGATGATGTGGATGTTTTCGCCACCGTTTGCGTTTAGCACTTCACGGATTTCTTTAACGTCTGCTGCTTTACGGATGAAAGATGCAGCTACGAAATCAACGCCTTGCTCACAACCAAATTTAAGGTCGTTCTTATCTTTTTCAGATAGAGCTGGAAGTTGAACAGAAACGCCTGGAAGGTTAACACCTTTGTTTTCACCAAGTGCGCCGTTGTTAAGAACTTTACACTTAACTTCAGTGTCAGTTGTAGAGATAACTTCCATTTCGATTAGACCGTCGTCTACTAGGATAGTGTTACCAGCAGAAAGATCTTTTGCGAAACCTGCGTAAGTTACAGCAACAGTGTTTTTGTTACCTACAACAGCGATGTCAGTTGTGAAAGTGAATTCTTGACCAGCTACTAGATCAACGTCGTTGCCGCCTTCTAGCTTGATAGTACGAATTTCTGGACCTTTAGTGTCTAGAAGAATTGCAAGTTGCTTACCTACGTTTGCCATTACTTCACGGAAGTTAGCAATACGAGTGCCGTGCTCTTCGTAGTCACCGTGAGAGAAGTTTAGACGCATAACGTTCATGCCAGCGTTAACAAGCTCAGTTAGCTTCTCTACTGATTCAGTTTTAGGGCCAATCGTACATACGATTTTGGTCTTTTTCATGGAAGATACTCTCCGGTAAATATTATTACAATTTGAAAGTTAGTATTAGTCTCTCTAGAAGGCTAGGGATGCCCACAAATAATTCACGTGAGCTATCAATTTCTTTCTCTAGTTTCGCTTCTTCTAGGAGTGAAAGTCTTTCATCAAGTTTAGTCATTTTATGACTAAATGAGGCGCTTTCTAGGCCACTTTTTTGGGCGCTTACTCGGTTAGTTCAGTAAGATTGCAAAAAAATAACCGCTAATTCTGTAATTTTTTTTCTTTTCGGGCACGAATTCTACCACCGAATTGATCGGATTTCACCGTGCATAAGTTGTTTTAGAGCAAGGTTTCGGCGCTTAAGATTTAATTTTTGGATCAAAATAAATAAACCGGATGAATCACCACCATTTGGTAACTTTTTTTCAAAACTGACAGATGTGCGGTAAAATAAGGTGTAAAACGGTTGCGTTAATCTTTTGTTGATAATCTCAGCGTATTTGGTGTGATTTACCATCACATTGCGATAGGAGTCAGCAGTTTTCACAAGGTTGTGAATCTAAAGAGAGGGCCGCTTACCTCAAGGTGATGTTGGTAAGCGGATTGTCATTAATGGCGTTAACGGTGACGCTCTGGTCGATTACTAGATTGGTTAAGTAGTTGGTTTGCAGCCAAAATCTGACGAGACATACTTTTGACAGAAGCATCAAGAATATCGGTCCCCCAAAGCGGCAGTTTGTCCGAAATAGAATAAAAAGCCCATTGGCTTTTTCGTCTGTCAGTGACGATGCCGCAGTTTCTCAACACTGCAAGCGCGCGAGATATCTTCGGCTGAGACTCTTGAAGCGCCTCACACAATTCGCCCACGCTCAGTTCGACTTCGATAAAGATCATTAGCGTGATCAACAGGCGGGTTGGATCGCTCAAGCATTTATGTACAACCAAAGGATCAAAATCCAGATCGTGTGTGTCGCTGTGAACTCTCATAAACAGATCAATGCGTTTTTGCAGATCATATAGAGAGGCTTCGAAGGAGATTTCAGATATCGATGTCGGGCTAGGGAGATCCCAAAATAGACTTTCGTTACTATTTTCAAATGCCCCACATTCACGCTGCGCTGATGAGCATAAGGTAATGACGTAATCAAAATGCTCGCCTTGGAACTCTTCAATAGATTTAGAGCGCAGACCATCAATAGCAAACTCTGCTTGTTGTAAGGTTTCGATGGTTCGATTGTCGACCTGACTTGGGCTACTGCCAGCGCTAGACGCTTGATAGAGCGTCGCATAATCTCTGTTAACAATGGCTTCTGCCAGTTGCGAGCGCACAGAATTTCCACGGCAAACAAAGAGAATTCTTTTGGTCATGGTGTCCTCTAGTCGTAGGAGGGATGATTAGTAGCTTCGATTATTATGATAGGGATTGCGGATCAATGAAAGCGCCAATAATCGGACGTTGAAGATGAAAGTTTTGTGACAGTCCCAAAAGATCCTTGACTCCTTTCAGTTGAGATTTAATATATTCGCATATCCATATATGAGCATCAGAATATGCTTCCGCATGAGTTTTTTAAATTGATGTCCGATGAAACCCGTATTCGAACCTTACTTTGGGTATCGGCCAACGGCTCAGTCTGTGTCAGCGATCTGGTGGAGGCGTTGGGAGAGAGCCAACCTAAGGTATCGAGGCACCTTGCCATGCTTAGACAAGCAGGCGTACTCAAGGATACGAGGCAAGGGCAGCATGTCTTTTACAGCTTGGCTGAAGGGTTGCCGGGGTGGCTCTATCGAACATTGAAAGGGCTTGAGCAATCGAACTGTTTGCAAAGCGCCTATCAACTAAACTTTAACGAGCTTGCATCATCAACAAACGATGCCTAGAGCTTGACGGAACAACCGAATATTTTACGTAATTAAGAGATTGAGTTATGGCGATTAAAGTAGGCATTAACGGATTTGGTCGAATAGGCCGTTTGGCGCTTCGCGCAGCATTTGATTGGGACGAACTTGAGTTTGTTTTGATCAATGACGTTGCAGGTGATGCAACCACACTTGGTCACCTATTGGAGTTCGATTCAGTACAAGGTACTTGGCATCACGGTGTCGCGGTTGAGGGTGATGAGCTTGTGGTAAACGGCAAGCGCATTAAAACGACCCAAGAGCGCGATATCGATGCGATTGATTGGTCTGGCTGTGATGTTGTGATTGAAGCAACTGGCGTGCATCGCAAAACTGAGTTTCTGAACAAGTACCTAGATCAAGGCGTGAAACGCGTGGTTGTCTCTGCTCCAGTGAAAGAAGAAGGCATTGCCAACATCGTTGTCGGTGTGAATGACGAAATCTTTGATGCAGAGGCTCACCGCATTGTGACCGCAGCATCTTGCACCACGAACTGTATTGCACCTGTAGTGAAAGTGATTCATGAGAAACTCGGTATCGAGCAATCATCGTTTACCACTATTCACGACCTAACCAACACGCAAACTATCCTTGATGCGCCGCACAAAGATTTGCGTCGTGCTCGTGCATGCGGCATGAGCCTTATCCCAACCACAACAGGCAGCGCAACGGCGATCGTAGAGATCTTCCCTGAGCTAAAAGGCAAGATTAACGGCCACGCAGTTCGTGTACCCCTAGCGAATGCATCACTCACTGACATCATCTTTGACGTTAAACGCGATACAACAGCTGAAGAGGTTAACGCACTTCTTAAAGAAGCATCACAAGGCGAGCTAAAAGGCATTCTTGGTTTTGAAGAGCGTCCGCTTGTGTCTATCGATTACCGCGGTGACCAACGCTCAACCATCGTTGATGCACAATCTACTATGGTCGTTGGCTCTCGCATGGTGAAAATCTACGCGTGGTATGACAATGAGATGGGCTACGCAACACGCACAGCAGAATTGGTTCGTAAAGTCGGTCTAGCGGGGTAATGATGATGCATCCAACATGGGAACTAAACGTAGATAACGCAGCGTTGGTATTAACGCCTTGTCCGGGTACCAAAGAAGCGTCATTAGATGACTCACTAGCTCAACTTAAAGAGCAAGGTGTTACGGTTATCGTCACTGCTCTGGATAATCACGAGATGGCAGAAGCAGGCGTTGCTAAGCTTGGAGAAAAAGCACTGGCGCTAGGCATCAAGTGGTTCCAAACGCCTATTGAAGATGATCGTGCTCCTGGTACTGAGTTTGCAGCTGACTGGAAAGCAATCTCACCAGAATTGCATCAAGCGGTGGAAGCGGGCGAGAAAATTGCGATGCACTGCATGGGCGGCTCGGGTCGTACCGGTCTTCTTGCGGCAAATCTGCTGCTTGAGAAAGGTTGGGAACTTGAGACGATTCGCCGTGAAGTTCAGGCGCTACGCCCTGGTGCTTTCACCAAGCAGCCGCAAATTGACTATGTAGAGAAGCTGGCTGCGACTTTCTAATCGGAATCTCTTTAGCGAGTAAAATCAGTGAATAGAAGCCCTCTGATGAGGGCTTTTATTTCTGAATCCTTACCCTTGTTATTAGGCAGAAGAATTATGTTGTCTAACCTTAGCAAAAGCGTTCGCCAGTATATGCTGGTGACTTTCAACTACTGGAATTTCACCATTACCGATGGTGCCTTGCGAATGCTGGTGGTGCTCTACTTCCACGATCTCGGCTACAGTTCGCTTGCCATTGCCTCACTGTTTCTTTTCTATGAGTTCTTTGGTGTCGTCACCAATCTTATTGGCGGCTGGCTAGGGGCGCGTTTAGGCCTTAACCGAACCATGAACATTGGTCTCGGGATGCAGATCTTTGCATTGTTAATGCTGGCAGTTCCAAGCACTTGGCTAACCATTCCATGGGTGATGGCGGCTCAAGCGCTTTCTGGTATTGCTAAGGATCTGAATAAAATGAGTGCCAAAAGTGCCATCAAGACTTTGGTGCCTGACGAGCAGCAAGGCGCGCTTTATAAATGGGTGGCCATCTTGACTGGTTCTAAGAATGCACTGAAAGGTGCAGGCTTTTTTATCGGTGGTTTATTGCTTTCGGTTCTTGGCTTCCAATATGCCGTTGCAGCAATGGCGGCAGTGCTGACACTGGTGTTTATTGGCAGCGTTATCAGCTTAGAGAGCGATATGGGTAAGGCCAAAGCGAAGCCTAAATTCAAACAGATCTTCTCGAAATCAGAGAGTATTAATATTTTATCCGCTGCGCGTATGTTCCTGTTTGGCGCTCGTGATGTTTGGTTTGTGGTTGCCTTGCCAATTTATCTTGGTTCTATCTTTGGTTGGGATCATACCTTAGTCGGTGGATTTCTAGCGTTATGGGTCATCGCTTATGGCGTGGTACAAGGCGTAGCACCAAAGATAACTGGCAAAGCGCAGGGTAGAGTGCCAGATGGAAGTGCTGCTATGTGGTGGGCACTGGCGTTAGCCGTGGTGACTGGCATCATTGCTTACTGTGTTCAGATGCAGTGGAATCCACAGATGGTCATTGTTTTGGGGCTGTTGATATTTGGCGCTATCTTTGCGGTCAACTCTTCTCTGCATAGCTATCTGATTGTGAGCTATGCAAAAGGCGATGGCGTGTCAATGGACGTCGGCTTTTACTACATGGCTAACGCTATGGGGCGTTTGATCGGCACTGTGTTGTCCGGTTGGGTGTTCCAAATAGCTGGCCTCGCTGCTTGCATGTGGGTGTCGTTTGCCTTCTTGGTCCTCACCACTATTATCTCCATTCGCTTGCCAGGCGCGCCTAAAGCGGTTGCAGGATAACGGAATTGAATAAATAAAAGAGTTAATCGTTAAAAGACGATTGACGATGTTGGAGGGTTAACATGTCTCAGCTAGCCATTGAGCAACCAAAAAAATTGGGGTTTCTGGATAGATTCCTAACCTTGTGGATCTTTTTAGCAATGGGGTTTGGCGTGCTATTAGGCGTCGCTTTTCCAAGTCAAATCGAAAGCTTGAATGAGTCAATGACGGTTGGCAGCACCAACGTGCCGCTTGCTATTGGTCTTATCTTGATGATGTATCCACCGCTTGCCAAAGTGAATTACGGTTTGATGGGTAAGGTGCTGCAAGATAAGCAGGCTGTCACTCTCTCATTGGTGATGAACTGGTTGGTTGGCCCGATCTTGATGTTTGTGCTCGCCCTAACTTTCCTTGGCGATGAACCTAGCTTGATGACAGGTGTTATCTTGATTGGCCTCGCACGCTGCATTGCTATGGTATTGGTGTGGAATGATATTGGTGGCGGTAACAAAGAATATGGCGCAGCCTTAGTCGCGCTTAACAGCGTATTCCAAATTAGCACCTATAGCTTCTTGGCATGGCTATTCATTACTGTGTTGCCACCTAAGTTTGGTTTCCAAGGGCAGGTGGTGGACATCTCGATGGCAGAGATTGCCGAGAGCGTAATGATCTATTTGGGCATCCCATTTCTGGCAGGCTTTTTGAGCCGCAAGATCTTAGTCGCGAAAAAGGGTGAGCAGTGGTACAACGACACCTTTATCCCTGCGGTATCACCGATCACGCTTATCGCGCTACTTGCCACTATCGTGCTGATGTTTAGCCTTAAGGGCGAGATGATTGTAGAGCTACCAATGCAAGTGGTTCGTGTTGCGATTCCGTTGACTATCTACTTTTTCTTGATGTTCTTTGTGAGCTTCTTTGTGGCGAAGAGAATGGGAGTACCATTCGATAAGAATGCGTCTATTGCTTACACTGCAACAGGAAACAACTTTGAACTAGCAATTGCTGTTGCGATTGCTGTATTTGGTTTGAACTCACCAGAGGCGTTTGCGGGCGTGATTGGCCCACTAATTGAAGTGCCTGTGCTGATTGCATTAGTGAACTTTACCTTAAAAATGAAGTCTCGCTATAACGCGTAATGACAATAAAAAATGGAGCGTCTTCGCTCCATTTTTTGTATTTAAGACGGATTTTTTAAACTGGCAGAACGCTTGGTATGTTTGGCTTGGTACATGGCGAGGTCGGCTTTTTTCAACGTGATGCGTAAGCTGGTTTGGTAGGGAGCATAACCGATGCTGTGACAAAGCATGGGGTACTGAGCAAAGTTGTCACGAAACAATGCGGAGAGCTTATCTAGCGCTTGGTTTAGCCTTGCTTCATCTTTATCGTGGGTCAAAACCACAAACTCATCACCACCATATCGAACTAAAATGTCTTGTCCGGAGAAAGCTTGACGCAAGCAGCGTGCGAACCGCATCAATACGATGTCGCCCTCACTGTGGCCTGAACTGTCGTTAACGTGTTTGAAGTTATCAAGGTCGATCACTACACAAAAACCAGAATGCCAGTTCACTGAGCTAAGGTAGGCCAGATTGTGCAGCTTGGTGAGTGGATCGGTATACGCCTTTTTTTCAAAAAACTTCACCTCATGATGTAAGTCGGACACATCAAAACTGGTGGTGTAAATGTAAGGTTCGCCATCAATGTACACTTTAAACTTCAGTACATTGAAGTAAGAGACAGAGTTTAAACCTTGAAACGTGAGAATTTTCGGCGCACATTGTCCCGCCTCTATGTATTCCAAGCTGGCATCGTGACACTCTTTGAGCATATCTCCGACGTTGTTTGGTACGAGTTTGGCTAATTGACTGGCATTGAGGCCTATAGGATCTGCATCAGAGTATTGGCGTAACCATGCAGTGAATTGGTCGTTTAGATAAACGTATTGGTGCTGCGCATTGCGAATCGAAAGAAAGCCAGGGAAATGGCGAAATAGCGCCAACGCCTGTTGGTACGTCAAATCTGTCACTGCGAAATCTCATTGTTTCTTTCAACCTCGAAAGCGCTTGGCTAACAGAAGTTTCTGAAAGAGTTATAGTTTTTGAGTGCTTTCTATCATGCCTTTTGCATAAGAACTGTGATGCGTATCATTCTGTGACCAGTTCTCAAGGAAGTTCGTCCTCATTCTCAGTTATGAGACAAGGTGAACACAAAAAAAGCAGCTTTTGCTGCTTTTTAGGTCGTTTAGACGTTCCTACCATTTAAGGCGTCTAGTGGTTGTGATGGTGAAGATAATGACCGGCATTATCGCTACCCATATAGCGAGCAAGGGAGCGCTGCGGGACTCGTCTTAAGTCGACGACAATCAATCCATCGAGAGCATTGTTAAAGTCAGGGTCGACATTAAAGCTGACAAGCTTGCCGTTGAGACTGAGATACTGTCTGAGTAGTACAGGTACGCCTTTGCCTTGATCAAGACGTGCGATAACACGAGAGAGTAACTGCATATCAGCCAGCGCGGACAGTAACTGAGCGTTCCAGTTGGGATGAGAAGTAAGCTTGGGTGGGTTGGGGGCACTGACATGCTGAGCACTGTCTTGGTCATAGTGATGCAAGGTCATGGTATCAGTGAGCAATTGTCTTGCGACATCGCTATAGTCACTACTGATACTGACCGGACCAAACAAGTGGGTATAGTCTGGGTGACGATGCACAAACTCGGCGATCCCCTTCCAAAGCAGCAAAAGTGCACTCATACTCTTCAGCAATCACGCTACGACCCATTTCAATCGATTTGCCCATGGTAGCCAAAAAAGGGTGTTCATAGTCAAAAAGAGTGCGCGAATAAAGACCTTGAATGCCGTGTTTCTCTAGCAATTTATCAACCAGACCAAGACGGTAAGCTCCCACTAATTTATTGTTCGCTTTGTCCCAAATAAATAAGTGTTGGTAATCCTTATCAAAGTGGTCGATATCCAGTGCTTGCCCGGTTCCTTCGCCTACCAAACGGAAGTTGTGTTCTCGCATGCGTCCAATCTCATGCATCAAGGCAGGAATATGATCCATGGTCGTGCAGTAGACATCAAACTCACCGCTAGACAGTAGGTGGTGCTGCGATGGTAGCTGGTCGATATCGTTCAGCAGTTCACTAAAAGGTAGAGCAGAGGCAACTGGCTCTGGGTGTGCTAGTGATGACGACTGTGCATTAAGGTTCGTTGCTGCTGTTGGCGTTTGGCTTTGCTTAGTAGATAAGTATTGAGACGAAGATAGTTCACCAGTTGACGATTATCTAAGGTATTGACCTCTTTGAACTTGATGGCTTCCCCAATAGAAATGCTTATGGGGCGATTTTTCTTGTTCAGTAGTTCACGGCCGAGCATGGCCGTTCTAAGCATTGGGTGAACCTTGCCCGCGAGATAAAAACGTTTGGAGTTAAGGCCGCCAATGTGAATTGGGACGGTCAGTGCTTTGTTTTTCTTGATGAGCGTGCTGACCGAGCGGCTCCACTCTTTATCCTCGAGGCGAAGTGCTTTGCTGTCGACCAGTTGTGAGACTTCGCCAGCAGGGAACACTAACAGTGCGCCACCTTGTTCGAGGTGATGATTGGCTTGGCGTAACGCACGGGTATTGGATTTATGTGCATTCGCACCATCAAATACATCAACGCCAATAAATAAAGGTTCGAGTTCGGGAACCAGTTTCAGAAACTCATTGGCTAGGATCTTCACATCTTTGCTGCGTTGCAGCAAAAGCTCAGCCAATATGACGCCCTCAACACAGCCCAATGGGTGGTTGGCGACAATGAGGGTCGCTCCCGTTTGAGGCAAATTATCTCGACTTCCAGTAACAATGTGATAATCAATGCCCAAGATCTCGAGTGCAAAACGAAGAAAACGCTCGGTATCACAACCTGGTGGACGCTGTGCATATAAGTGGTCTAATACAGAAAGGCCGGTAGCCCACTCGGCAACATTTTCTGCAATGCCCAGTGGGGTTTTTCTCGGTAAGCGAAACGGGCTGGTGGTATCCATAGCAACCTCTAAACAATTTCCATGTAATGTCGTTAAGAGGGTATGACGTCTATATGTCAGAATTGCGTAGACTAGATGGAAGATGGATGACGTATTGATGTCAAACTGGTGACGAGATTGACAATAAGAAATAAAAAAGAGCGCCGAAGCGCTCTTTGTATAAGAAAGGGATAGTTAGAATGAAGCGTTGACCGACAGTTTAAAGCGGCGCTCATTGCCATAGTGTACGTCCGTAACTACACCGTGGCTGGTGCTGTCACCCGTGCCTGATACATATTCGGTATCAAATAGGTTTTCGATGTTGAAGCGGAAATCCCAAGTTACATAGTCGCTGCTGATTTTGTGCGATGCACCGGTATCCACGCGGGTGTAACCATCAAGTGTGACTGTGTTGGCGTTATCTGCCCAGCGCTCACCTTGATAGAACAAGCCGATATTAAATGCTGTCGCGTCAGTAAATGCGTAGCGTGTCCAAACAGAGCCAGACCATTCAGGTACGTTTGCTGGAGTCTTATCTTGATATAAGTCGTGCTTGTCGTACTTGGCATCTAGGTACATGGCAGATGTCATCACAAACCAGCTATCGGATAGCTGACCTTGCGCACCAGCTTCAGCGCCACGGTGGTGTTGATTACCATTTTGAGTAGTGAAGCCATTCTCTTCGATACTGATATTACGTTTTTCGATATCAAATAACGCACCCGTCAACAGTAAGCGGTTATCCAAAAGCTCCCACTTAGTACCCAATTCGTATTGGCGGCTCTTTTCTGGCGTACGCTCAGTGATAGAGCCATCATCATTGACAACATTGTCGACTGGATTGAAGCTTTCCGAGTAGTTAGCATAGATGCTGCCGGAATAGTTTGGATGATAAATCACGCCAAATTTCGGTGAGAATGCTTGGCTGTCATTCGCGCCTTTCACGGTTTCACCGTTACTATTAGTGCCATCTTTGAAGTACTGATCGTAGCGGCCACCCACAAGCGCTTGCCACTGGTCGTTGAAAGTAATCAGATCTTGCGCATAGATGCCGTAGAAGTGGTTGCTACTTTCGTAGGCAGTATCGTCATTGTGATAGTCTAGACCTGGATTTTTAGGAGATTCGCCTGGTTTGACATTGATGGAGCTACCTTTAACTCGCAGCTGAGTGTAGTCATAAAACTGACCGTTAACGCCAAGCAGTACTTGGTGATCAACATTAAGTGCTGTGAAATCACCATGTAAGTCAGCATGGAATGCTTGGGTCTTCCAGGTATCATGACGGTCAAACGGACTCATTGTGTAGCTGCCATCGACGATGGTTTGATCCGTCGGTTTTGGGCTAGAGTCATAACGGTGACGCTTCATATGCTGTGAGTTATAGCTGAAGTTAGCGCGCCATTGTGAGTTGATGAACACATCAAGATCAGCACCCCAGTTTTCCACATCGTTGTTGATGAATGACCAAGATGCATCGCGGATCATATCACGATCACCAATTCGGTTGCCTTGCATGTCTAACCAAGAACCCGTATCCAGTGGCGCATTGTCGTTGGTCTTTTCATAGTTAACAGACAACAGACCCCAGTCAGACAGATCCGCTTCAATTACACCATAGCCTAGAAAGCGATCACGCTCGCGTTGTTCACCATTAGCATATTGACGAGATTCCACTGCGTCTTGTTTCACCAGCACAGTGCGACCTCTCAATGTGCCAGATTCATTAAGCGCACCAGAAGCGTCAATGTGATAGCGAGTGCTACCAAGGTGGTCGATATCGGTACCAACATTGACCTGTGGTGTCGCGGTTGGCTTTTTAGACACCATGTTGATCATGCCACCAGGCGCCGAGTTGCCGTAAAGCAGGCTCGACGGTCCTTTGATAACCTCGATACGATCTAAGGTCTCAATTGGCAGCATGTAATGAGTAAAGAGTGAGTGACCGTTTCTTAGATAGCCATTGGTCGACGAAAGCTCAAAGCCACGCAGATAAAATACTTCGCGATTCCACTTTTGAGAGCCAGCATTCACGCTGGCGTCGTTTTGCAGTGCTTCACCTAATGTGGTGGCCAACTGCTCATCGAGCACAATTTCAGGAATGACGTTTACCGACTGAGGAGTTTCTAGCATGGTGGTGTCAGTGCGCATGGCGCCGCTGGCACTATCGACTTTATAGTCGTCGAAGCTTTGGGCGTGTATTACCAAGGTTTCGTCAGTTGTTGTTGGTTCTGATTGGGCAAATACCGGAGAAGTATTGAGTGCAAGTACCACTGCACTGCAAAGTGTGGTCACTTTGAAATTCATTGGGGCTATCCTAGCTCGATTATCCGAGACAATTGTTTTTGTTATTAGCAGAACAAACCTGAAATAGGTCTACGATTGAACTGCGAAATAAATGCTAATGCGATTTATTATTATTTGCAATTAAAATAAATGTAAGCATTTGTATCTTTTGTAGGTACAAGGGATGGATTGCATAGAGCTGGTAAATAAGGTGTAATTATCTTGTTGTAATTAAGGAGGTTCTATCAATGGAATGGGGACAAGAACAACAAAAACAGAGCTACCGTTTCTTGCAGCCGGGAATGAAACTTACCTTGTCTTCGGTGAGTGATTTAGACATCAAAGGCGTGGCTATCACCTTGCTTGGCTACAAGGTTGATGAGTTTATTGTCGTTGACACCTCAGGACTGACTCCGGCTGTACAGCAGCAAATCAATGACGGTGAGTTTGTGGTGCGTGGACTTTCCGATACCCGTTTTGGTCACGTTATTGCTTTTCGCTGCCGTGCTCTTTCCAGTTCAGAATTGCCTTGCAGCCATCTCTTCTTATCATCGCCGACCGAGTTTGTATCCAAGCCGATCCGCGAGCATTCTCGTTATAAGCTCTCGATGCCTTGTACCGTGTTTTATGGTCAATCCTCTATAGAGGGTAAAATCGTCGACTTCTCTCTAGCAGGATGTGGGGTCCACTTAGAACAAGCTCATGACTTTTGTAAGGGGCTAGAGGTGAAAGTGGAGTCGGCACTGAATCAGTTTCTGCCTGCTGGGATGGTGTGTGAGGTGGTAACAGTGCGAAAGCAGGGGCGCGGTAGTTTGTTAGGTATCCAGTTTAACCAGCAAGTGCTGATGTCGAACCGCTTAAAGACCACCTTAGCGGAACTGTCCCTCGCAGTTTCCTAGTTCTGACTTCATGTCATAGAAGCACTGCTGCGCTTACTTAAGTACGCTGAACGTCAAGCCAGTGGTATGCGCTCGTCAAGATTAAGCTAGTGGGTGCTCACTTTTGTGCCTAGGATGCAACAATGCTTTTTCTTCGCTTATTTCAAGGTGTAAACTGTGCTATATAAAGAGCAGAATTTCTCAATGGAATGTTCCGACTTATGCGTATCTTCACTCTTGTGCTGCTAATGGTTTTTTCTTGGCTTCAATACACCCTTTGGTTTGGAAAAAACGGCATTGTTGATTTCCAACAAGTGGATACAGAAATCCAAGTACAGCAACAAGTTAATGGCAAATTACAAACTCGCAACGATGAAATGTTTGCCGAGATTGACGATCTTAGACAAGGGTTGGATGCCATTGAAGAGCGAGCACGACATGAGCTAGGAATGATTCAACAAGGAGAAACCTTCTACCGAATCATAGGTGAGGACAACCAATGATCCCTGAGCATCACCCTATTATTGCTATCGTACCTGCTGCAGGTGTTGGTAGTCGCATGCAAGCGGATATTCCCAAGCAATATCTCAAAATCCACGAACAAACCATTCTTGAGCACACCATAGAACGTTTGTTGGCGCATCGAAGTATCGATAGTGTCATCGTTGCTATTAGTGACGGAGACCCATACTTTGAAGGCTTATCGTTTATCTCGGATAAGCCTGTCATACGAGTGTCTGGTGGCAGTGAACGAGCAGATTCAGTGCTGTCGGCCGTTGAATACGTTAAAGCGCGTGTTCCTAATGCGTGGTGCTTGGTTCATGATGCAGCAAGGCCGTGCATTACCCATGAGGATATTAACAAACTCATCTATGAAGTAAGCACTCACCCGGTTGGTGGTATACTCGCAGCCCCCGTGAAAGACACGATGAAGCGCGCCAACGATGCACAAGGTATCGACCATACTGTTGATAGAGCGGGTCTTTGGCATGCACTAACCCCGCAGATGTTTAAAGTGGAATTACTGCACAGCGCGCTTAGTGATGCGCTCGCAGAAGGGGTCACGATCACTGATGAAGCATCAGCGGTCGAGTGGACCGGCTTGTCTCCACTGTTAGTCGAAGGGCGCAGCGATAACATTAAAATTACTCGTCCAGAGGATCTCGCTTTGGCGGAGTTTTATCTCAAAAATAAGGAATTAGAACAATGAGAATAGGTCATGGCTTTGATGTACATAAGTTTGGTGGTGAAGGCCCTGTTATCATTGGCGGTGTCGCCATTCCTTATGAACAAGGGCTAATTGCTCATTCTGATGGTGATGTGGCTTTGCATGCGTTATGTGATGCATTGTTAGGCGCTATTGCGGCGGGCGACATTGGCCGTCATTTTCCTGACACGGATGAAGAGTGGAAAGGAGCCGATAGCCGAGCATTGCTGCGTGATGTCTACAGTAAGGTCAAATCACAAGGTTATGAGTTAGTGAATGCTGACGTCACCATCATGGCACAAGCACCAAAGATGGCTCCGCACATTGAAGCTATGTGCCAAACTATAGCCGCGGATTTGGAAACCGACATTGGCAACATCAATGTAAAAGCAACCACGACGGAAAGACTCGGTTTTACAGGACGTAAAGAAGGTATCGCCACAGAAGCTGTGGTTCTGATCAACAAAGTAACGTCCTAAAGGCAAATATCATGACTGATGTGTTAGACAACCTGAATTATCTTCACGGCAAACCTGCGGTTAGCGCTAAGTTTAAAGCCAGCAACCAAGACTTCGTTGTGAATGAGGTTTTGGGATTTGAGTTCGCGGGAGAAGGGGAGCATTTGATGCTCCAAATACGAAAAAATGGTGAAAACACCAGTTTTGTCGCCAATGAACTGGCCAAAGTGTGTGGCGTAAAATCGAAAGATATCGGTTGGGCTGGTCTTAAAGATCGTCATGCCGTGACTGAACAATGGCTAAGCGTCCACTTACCAAAGAAGAACGTACCAGACTTTAGCGCCTTCTTAGCGCAGTATCCTAGTATTGAGATAGTGGCGACAGATTGGCACAACAAAAAGTTACGTCCGGGCGATCTTGTAGGCAATGAGTTTGCGATCCGTTTGACTGAGGTGTCTGACGTTGAAGCACTGAAAGCGCGTTTAGCGCTGGTTTGTGACTCTGGCGTGCCAAACTATTTTGGTCAGCAGCGTTTTGGACACGATGGTAACAACGTGAGCGAAGCGAAGCGTTGGGGGCGCGACAACGTGCGCACTCGCAATCAGAATAAACGCAGCTTGTATCTATCTGCAGCGCGCTCATGGATCTTTAACCACATTGTTTCAGAGCGTTTGCAGCAAGACTGCTTCAATACTGAACTAGCTGGGGACATTCTTGACGAAACTGGGATGATCACCGCGGCATTGGCAGGTGATAATGCGCTACCTACCACGGATGATGCCGAGCTGCTTGAGCAACGCATTGTCGATCAAGAGCCTGATTTGATGGCACTTATCCGCGGGAATCGCATGCGTCACGACAGACGCGCTATTGTGTTAAAGCCTGACTCATTGAATACACAATGGGATGAAGACTCGGTAACACTAAGCTTTTTCTTGGATTCAGGGAGCTTTGCGACCTCGATTCTTAGAGAGCTGGCAAATGTAGAAGAAGTAGAAAGGCAATTCTAGGATTCATGGAAACAAACAAACAGAGAATCAAAGTCCTCATCAGCAATGATGATGGCGTACACGCCGAGGGAATTCGCACATTAGCGGCGGAGCTGGCAAATATTGCTGATGTAACTATCGTTGCACCAGACAGAAACCGTTCGGGTGCATCGAACTCATTAACACTAGAGCAACCGCTGCGTGTTAATGAAATTGAACCCGGTGTTTTCTCGGTTCAAGGAACGCCAACAGATTGTGTGCACTTTGCGCTTAATGAATTGATGAAAGACGATCTTCCCGATTTGGTTCTGTCTGGCATCAACCATGGGGCTAACTTGGGCGACGATGTGCTCTATTCTGGTACGGTAGCAGCGGCTATGGAAGGGCACTTTCTAGGGGTTCAATCCATCGCTTTTAGTCTGGTTGGTAAACAGCACTTTTCCGCAGCGGCGATCGTCGCTCGTCAATTTGTAGAACGTCATTTAGCGACTCGTGTACCGACTAATCGACTGTTGAATATTAACATTCCAGATAAGCCGCTGGCGCAGCTTGGTGATGTTGCGGTGACTCGATTGGGTGCCCGTCACCATGCTGAGGCGATGATTAAGCAGCAGGATCCAAGAGGACACGACATTTATTGGTTGGGACCTCCGGGGAAAGAGCAGGACGCCGGAGAGGGCACCGATTTTTACGCGGTTGAACATGGGCGCATTTCTATTACGCCACTGCAGGTGGATTTGACCGCACATGAGTCAATTGGTGCGATGGAACGTTGGGTGTCAGGGAGAGAGTAATTAATGAACCCACAAGCAGCGAAATTAGTGGAGTTTATCCGAGCGCACGGTGTGGCTGATACCCGTGTGCTGGATGCTATTTTTTCCGTACCCCGTGAGCAGTTCGTCTCACAAGCGATGATTCACCAAGCCTACGATAACAACGCTTTGCCTATTGGGGCTGGGCAGACGATTTCTCAGCCCTACATTGTCGCGAGAATGACAGAGCTGCTTGAGCTAACACACGATACTCGAGTGCTGGAAATCGGGACTGGCTCAGGCTATCAAACTGCCGTGCTGTCGCAGTTGGTGGAGCATGTCTATTCGGTTGAGCGAATAAAGGCACTGCAATGGGAAGCCAAGCGCAGGCTAAAGCGTCTTGATATTTATAATATTTCCACCAAACACGGTGATGGCTGGCAAGGCTGGCAAGCCAAAGGGCCGTTTGATGCCATTATCGTCACGGCTGCAGCTTCCGAAGTCCCTCAAGCCCTATTGACCCAGCTCAATGATAGTGGACGTTTAGTGATCCCTGTCGGTGATAATGAGCAACAACTATTAAAAATCACTCGTAAAGGTGATAGTTTTACTACCGAAGTTATTGAATTAGTGAGGTTTGTTCCTCTCGTAGCAGGTGAATTAGCGTAAATGCAAAAGCGGCTAAAAGCAGTGGTCTCCGTTGTTTTTTTGTCCAGTGCACTGGTTGGGTGTGCTGGGCATTCGCCTGCGCCTGTCTCAAATCTGGGAGGCAAGTACGATAGCGTTTCTCGAGGCAGTTATCGTGGTAGTTACTATGAAGTGCAAAAAGGGGACACCCTATATTTCATCTCATACGTCACGGATAAAGATGTTAAAGATCTGATAAGACTCAATAATCTCAAGAAACCTTACACGATTCACCCTGGTCAACGCTTGAACTTATGGCGTCCGGTCTATTCCCCTCCGGCATTTGCAGGTTCTGGCTCTGGTGAGGTTGTAACCGCCTCTGCAGCAACGGTTGCCGCGAGTTCGAGTGCTGCGACAGCTGCGTCAAAACCGCCGGCAAAAGCGGGTAGCTCATCAACGCAAAATAGTCAAAAAACCGCCGCAAAGAAGGTTGATCAAACTCAAACAAAGGAGTATGGTGAGGCTAAAGGTAAACAAAATGTTAACAACACTAAACCCCAAACGGTAAAACAGACAACCAAGCCAGCCGCGAAGCAAACCGTCGCCAAGGCGAAACCAGCACCGAAACCGGCGCCAAGCACAGCGGCAAAAGTATCGAGTTGGGTCTGGCCGACTAAGGGTCGTGTCATAAAGAACTTTTCTGCAGGGGACCAAGGAAATAAAGGAATCGATATTGCAGGCCGCAGAGGCCAAGATATCGTCGCCACTGCAAAAGGAACCGTGGTTTACTCAGGCAACGCACTACGTGGTTATGGAAACCTCGTTATTGTTAAGCATAACGACAATTACCTAAGTGCTTACGCTCACAATGACAGACTATTGGTATCGGAAGGACAAAGTGTTAAAGCCGGACAAAAAATCGCTACGATGGGAAGCTCCGGAACCAACAGCGTTAGACTGCACTTTGAAATTCGTTATCAAGGAAAATCAGTAAACCCAAAACGCTACTTGCCGTAACTGCCGTATAACGAATACACCATACGAAAAGCTACTTGCAATTTGATTGACTTAATCAGAGAAAGTTAGCGACATAGTTGAGTTGTCATGTCTTGCTAGCTCGCCAGGGGGAGGCGCTATGAGTATCAGCAATGCAGTAACCAAGAACGAAAACTTCGACACCAACAGTGAGACCGTTGATGTTGTAGAACCTACACTGACTAACGATGACGCCGCTACAGAAGCTGAAGACAAGGATTTGTACGATGCTTCTGCGAAAAGCTTAGACGCTACCCAGCTCTATCTTGGCGAAATCGGCTTTTCACCACTTTTGACCGCAGAAGAAGAAGTGCTCTACGCAAGGCGTGCATTGAAAGGCGATGAAGCAGCCCGTAAGCGCATGATCGAAAGTAACTTGCGATTAGTGGTTAAGATCTCTCGACGCTACAGTAACCGTGGTCTAGCGCTTCTCGATTTAATTGAAGAAGGCAACCTAGGCCTTATTCGTGCGGTAGAGAAGTTTGACCCTGAACGTGGCTTCCGTTTCTCAACGTACGCAACATGGTGGATTCGCCAAACGATAGAACGTGCTTTGATGAATCAAACGCGCACGATTCGTCTGCCTATCCATGTTGTAAAAGAGCTCAACATTTACCTGCGTACTGCGCGTGAACTGTCCCAAAAACTCGACCATGAGCCAACCGCTGAAGAGATCGCACAGAAGCTGGACAAGCCGGTCAGTGATGTCTCTAAGATGCTGCGACTCAATGAACGCATTAGTTCGGTTGATACGCCAATCGGTGGTGACGGTGAGAAAGCGCTATTGGACATCATTCCGGATTCAACGCACTCAGATCCAGAAGTCTCAACTCAAGATGACGACATTAAATCATCGCTTATCCACTGGCTTGATGAACTGAACCCGAAACAAAAAGAAGTGTTGGCACGACGCTTTGGGTTATTAGGCTATGAGCCTTCAACTCTCGAAGAAGTAGGTCGAGAAATCAATCTAACTCGTGAGCGTGTACGTCAGATTCAGGTCGAAGGTCTACGTAGACTGCGTGACATCCTAGTTAAGCAAGGCTTGAATATGGAATCACTGTTCAACTTTGATGACGATTAAATCTCTATCGAGCTAACCGCAATAAAAAAACCGCCGAAAGGCGGTTTTTTGTATTCAAAGCTATGTTTTAAAGCGTTATGCCCAGCCGTTAGGACTCTTCTTACGACGTGGAATAATGTGCGGAAGGATAAGGCCAAACAAAAGGCCGATACCCGCAACACCACCACCGTACATGAAGTAACGTAGTAGTAGGTCTTCTTTCTGTGTATCCAGCTTAGCGCGTAGCTCGCGGATTTCAGTTTGAGAAGATGTTAGCTGTGCGCTGATGTCAGAGTAGTTTTGCTCAAGCTCAGCAATTTGCTTATTGCGTGCTTCTAGCGAGCTGACTAGGCCTCCTTTCTCGCTGTCCGCTGTTTCGCGGGCATTCGATAGTTGAGATTTAACTTGCGTCAGCTCTTTCTCAAGACGAGGTAGGCGTACCGCCATGCTTTCTTGTGTTGTGACGAACTTCGACTCTACCCAGCCCTTACGGCCACGGCTGTCTTGAACTTGGGAGTAGCCCGTTTCACGGTTAGAAGATAGCAGTTGCACTTTGTCACCAGCGTTAATGCTGCCGATGATACGATACTGAGCGCTTGGCCCTGAGTGCAGATAGGTAAATAGCTTGTCAGCAATATATCGATCTTGAGCCAACGCCGCAGGAGCAGCGAGTAACGACACCATGATCATGCAGATCAGTTTTTTCACAGTAAGTCCCTTAAGTGTATCAATGGGGAATGATGAAGAAAGTAGCGCTGGCAGCAAGGCTGATACGCACTCTCAAATTGTAAACTTTTTAGAATGGGCAAATAGTATGAAGTTTCTTAACCGGGTGCAACAAAGAAGGGAGGCAAAGCCTCCCTTTATTTGAATTTGAGCCAAATATGACGTGAGCTTCACATCTCTCTGACTTAATCTAAGCCTTGGCTTATGCGCCAAATATCGCTTGCATCATGTAGTAGAATACCACTGCTAGCAGTGCGCCAGCAGGCAGGGTTACTACCCAAGAAGCCACGATGTTACGGACAACACCTAGGTTAAGCGCTGCGATACCACGAGCGAAACCAACACCCAATACCGCACCAACTAGAGTCTGTGTTGTAGAGATTGGCAGACCCGTACCAGATGCTAGAACAACGGTACACGCTGTTGCGAGTTGTGCTGCGAAACCGCGGCTTGGTGTTAGCTCTGTGATGCCGGTACCTACGGTTGCCATTACTTTATGACCCATAGTCGCAAGACCCACAACGATACCGATACCACCTAGAGGTAGAATCCACCATGCGATAGTGCTCTTCGCTGTGATTTCACCCATATGCTCAACCGTTGAAACAACAGCAGATAGTGGGCCAATCGCGTTTGCTACGTCGTTTGAACCGTGTGCAAATGCCATCGCACAAGCTGTGATAACCATAAGCACGCTGAAGATACCTTCTACGCCGCTAAAGCCGTGGTCTTCTTCACGGTCAGCAAATTTACGTTGGATGTAGATGTAACCGCCAATCATAACTAGAGCCGAAACGCCTGCAGCCCAAGCCCATGCTTCCATACCTTCAAGGTGTAGCCCTACGTGTTTTAGACCTTTCTTGATGGTTACCAGCGCAATCACCATTGTTGTGATGAACATGTACACTGGAACAAAGCGTTTGGCGTTAAACAGTGGCTTCTCAGTATCAAAGATCAGGCGCTGTGCACTGACGAAGATAAGGTAAGCGAAGAAACCAGAAATCACAGGCGTGATAACCCAGCTACCAACGATGCCTTTTACTGAGCCCCAGTCAACCGCTTCAGTACCCACTGACACACAAGCGAAACCGATGATCGCGCCGATGATTGAGTGAGTGGTCGATACCGGCCAGCCCATGTAAGAAGCGAGCAATAGCCAAGTACCTGCCGCCAATAGCGACGACATCATACCGAATACAAGAACGTCTGGCTGGTGAGCAAACAGCGAGGTTTCAATCACACCCTTACGGATAGTGTCTGTTACCTCACCGCCAGCAAGGTATGCGCCGGCGAATTCGAAGATCATCGCGATGATGATAGCTTGCTTAACTGTTAGAGCTTTAGAGCCAACAGAAGTACCCATTGCATTGGCAACATCGTTTGCACCGATACCGATCGCCATAAGGAAACCGAACATCGCCGCAACAAGAATCAGGATAGTGCCGTAGTTTGCAAGAATATCCATTGTAATACCTAGTTTTGTTTCATAACAAGCGGAGCAAAAGTCTGGCGCATGGCAATCTCTTAAGCATTGTCTGTGCTCAACGCCTAATACTTTTTCGCTCTTTGTTACTTAGTTAACGTGTGTTTAAGACCTAGACAGCATGAGTTCAAGACGAGCGCCTACGCGCTGAGCTTGATCTGCAATACCGCCGACCCATTCAAGAATTTTGTACAAGAACATGACATCGATAGGATTCATATCTTGTTCGAGCGTCATCAGTTGCTGACGAAGCTGGATTTGCATGGCATCGGTATCATCTTCGATGACATCGAGTTGGTGAATCATCTCTGCAACCAGAGTGACTTCACGACCTTTAAAGCCTGTCTCTAGCAGTTCATCCAGCTCGTTGATAACTTTTTGAGCTTGGTTGGCTGCATCAAGACAACGCTTCACGTAAGCGATGAAGTTTTCTTGAAGTGGCGCAGGAATGACAAGTTGGCGACCGTAAACACGACCGGCAATGTCTTTGGCAAGGTTGGCAAGCTTATCTTGCTGCGTCAGTAGCTCTAGCATATCGCTACGGTCTACAGGCAAGAACAGGCCGCGTGGTAGTTTAAGACGGATCTCACGTTTCAAAACGTCGGCTTCTTTCTCAAGATGAGAAATCTGCGCACGGATCTCCGCTGCTTTCTCCCAATCACCTTTCGAGCTAGTCTCGAAGAAGTTTACTAGATGAGAGCAACATTCTGTTACGCACACAACGTGGCGCTGCAAAGGCTTAATTGGGGACTTTGCAAATAACCCCATAATTGTATTTACTGGCATGGTTGTTCAACCTAATTAATATAACCTGAAATAAACATACACCAATATCATGGTGAAATGTTGAGCGATGGCTATAAAGGCGCGCATGTTAACCCATTAAAACGCCGATTTAAACTGTTTTAGATCATCATTTGGTTGATATTTGTCACTTGCTGATTAGTACAATTGCTCATATCCTGTTGTGAGTGTCCCCGAAAGGTAAAACTATGGAAACCGAGATAGAACTGAAGTTTTTTGTTTCTCCTGATTTTTCAGAAACTTTACTCAGCAAAATTGCTGAAACAAAAGTACTTCAGCACAGTTGTCGCGAGTTAGGAAACACTTACTTCGACACCCCCGATAACTGGCTTCGTCAGCATGACATTGGACTGAGAATTCGTCGTTTCGATGATGTTTTTGTACAAACCATGAAAACCGCCGGTCGCGTTGTTGCGGGATTACATCAACGTCCTGAATTTAATGCTGAACACACATCAAATGACCCAGATCTGACGTTACATCCCCTCGACATCTACCCAGAAGGGAGAAGTGTTGAAGAGCTGCAAGCGCAGTTGGTGCCGATTTTTGCCACCGACTTTACCCGTGAGCAATGGTTGATTGGTATGGCCGATGGCAGTCAAGTAGAAGTGGCGTTTGACCAAGGTTTAGTGTCATCTGGGGACAAAACTTATCCTATCTGTGAAGTTGAGCTCGAGCTTAAATCTGGGCAAACCGACGCGCTATTTACGCTTGCGCGCGCCTTCTGTGAAGCGGGCGGCATCCGTCTTGGTAACCTAAGCAAAGCCGCGCGGGGCTATCGTCTAGCGGCGGATTATGCCGGCGATCCGGTGAAAAGCTTGGAGCTGGTGGACACCACGGACACAGACAGCGTTGAAACCTGCTTTATTCAGTCTTTAGAGCATGCCTTGGCGCATTGGCACTATCACGAGCAGATCTACACCGAACACGAGTCGATTGAGGCGTTACTCGAGATCAGCCATGCACTAAGCTTTATACGTCAAACCTTGACCGTATATGGCAGCATTGTTCCACGACGCGCTAGTGCTATCGTTAGACAAGAGCTTAAATGGCTAGAACAAGAACTTGCTTGGCTGAAGAACTATGAACATTTTGAAACACTTTTGGAAGACAAAGGGCACGTGCTGCGTAAGCTTGATGCTCGAAAATTCCTCGTTTCAGAGCTCAAAGAGCGTGAGCAGGACCTGCCAGATCGCGAAGATATGTTACGACTGATTCATTCTGGGCGCTATGCGGGTCTGTTACTCGACCTTAGCCGCTGGATTTTATCTCGCGGTTGGCAGCCATTTTTAGATGATAAAGCTCGCGAGAAGATGGCTGAGTCAATCAAGCCATTTTCCATGCAGCAATTGGCGCGCACATGGGCTGAGCTGATGGGTGCCTTCCCGCCAGAAAAATTACTGTCACGTCAGGAATACATAGAGCAGCAGTATCGACTGATGCGCAACCTGTACACCGGTGTTGGGTTTGCCAGCTTATACAGCATGGAAGATCGTAATAACTTCCGTTTGCCATGGGCGGACTTGCTGCAAGGCATCGATGATTTGTTGATGTTAGAGCTTTTAGAGCCGCTGGTGGAAAAACTGGAAGGGGAAGAGCGTGAGCAGCTTGAGCGCTGGCTACGTCGCCAAGAGAGCTCGATTTTGCACGCCATGGAGCAAACTCGGCAAATCAGTATTGAAGCTGAGCCATACTGGCAAAACTAGTACGATGTGAATTGTCAAACGACTAAAGAGAGGCTTGCCTCTCTTTTTTGTCGATTGAGTATCGCTTTCGCTTAGTGGGTGTTACCGAATTACATTCTTTACACTGCTTCTGTGTCGTAGATCGAATCTTAGCATTTAGCGCAGTAAAACGCCTTTAGGAAGCTCCTCACCGGCCGATAGTAGCCATACCTTTGTAACGTTTGAGCTGGGGAGCCAACAAGGTAGAGATCACAAATCACACCATTAAAGACAATAAACTCAGAGGCTTGTTGTCAGTTTTGGTATCATTTGTATTCATACGAGGCTCAAAATAAATAATTCAGCTTCATGCTACCGACCCCTCAGCTCATAGAACTATGGCAAAACACATCGGTAGCACTGTTGGGGAAAGATTCCCCAACCAAGATACCAAGAATGGAGAACAGATAATGACCATACTGGCATTTAAGCCCTGGGAACGACTCATCACCGATGTTCGCCTTGTTCCTAAGATGTTAATGTTGATGATTTTTAGTACGGTGTTGCTGGTAAGTAAACAGCTTTGGGATGCCAGTACTTTTTATGACTCATTGCTCGCTGCGACCCAAAACGAAGCGGTGGCACAGCAGCACTATGAAGCCTACTTAATTCAAGTTGTATGGCAAACCGCATTGATGATCGTGTTGTTTGTTGTGCTCCTAATGTTCGCCGCGAAAACCATGCTCAAGCAGACTAACTACCTGAGTGACGCGATAAAACGTATGGCTGACAAAGATCTTACAGTTCCTGTGCTTATGGAATGTAAAGATGAATACGGCGATGTGGCGCGTGAGCTTGAGAAAACGCGTGTCCACCTGCAAGACATCATCAAGACTCAGGTGGCGACCTCTCAAGAGCTCGCGACGCTAACTGAAGTGATGACGCTTAGCATGTCTGAAACCAAAGAGTCCTCTCAAGAAGAGTTCCAAGAGATTGACCAGTTAGCGACGGCGATGAGCGAAATGACGTCAACAGTACAAACTGTGGCTGATCATGCGCACAACGCTTCGCAATTGACTGAACAAGCGTCGGGTCAAGCTGAGACAGGTCAGCGCTTTGTACAAGGCACCGTGACTAAGATGAGTGAGCTATCCAATGACATCTCTGCATCAGCACAGGCGGTGAACCAAGTGGAAGAGCGTGTTGAGTCGATTGGCAGCGTTGTGGGTACCATTCAGGGCATTTCAGAGCAAACCAACTTACTAGCGCTTAATGCAGCGATTGAAGCGGCACGTGCAGGTGAAGCCGGTCGCGGTTTTGCAGTGGTAGCGGATGAAGTACGTAACCTAGCGCAGCGCACGCAGCAGGCGACGGTTGAAATCCAAGAGATGATTTCTCACCTTCAATCGAGTGCCAATTCTGCAGTAGAGCTGATGGAGAAAAGTGTGGTTGAAGCGGCTGATGGCGTAGAGCTTGTGACCAATGCTGGCTCTGAGCTTGATGGCATCGTTAGCCAAGTCAATCAAATCAATGACATGAACTTCCAAATCGCGACAGCAGCGGGTCAGCAAAGCAGCGTGGCGGAAGAGATGAACCAAAACCTGACTAATGTTCGTGAGTTGGTTGAAGCGTCTGTAACTGTCGTGACAGAGCTTTTAGAGACATCAGAGATGATGCAAAACAACGCGGAAGAGTTGGACGGAAAGATCAAATCATTCAGAGTTTAGTTCGAACTCATTTCGTTTGAAGCACAAGGTTTAGATCATTAAAAAGCGGCTCACTTGATATCAAGTGAGCCGCTTTTCTATTTATTGATCATCGCCACTTAGTGGCTGTCCTTATTGGCTGACAACCACAATTTTGATGATTATTGATTCTCTTCGCTGCTTGTCTCTGGTTCTACAGAAGTTTGCGCAAGCTCAAGGACTTGATTGTCAATCAGGCGCGCTTTGCCCAAAAACGCTGACATCAAAATGACTGCTTGCGTCGAGCTCTCGTTGATCGCTTGTAGGGAGTGCGCATCACGAATGAAAATTTCATCCGGCTGTAGACCTGCTGCACGTAATTGGTCGCTCGCATCTTCAATGATAGATGGGTAGTCGTCACGGCCGCCGCGAATCGCGCTGTTCATCCAACGCATGGTTTTAGCCAGTACTGGTGCACGTTGACGCTCATCCATAGTTAGGTAGCCGTTACGTGAACTCATGGCGAGACCGTCCATCTCTCGGACAGTTGGCACACCAATGATCTCGATATTCATCGCCAGATCGCTCACCATTTGACGGATCAAAGCCAGCTGCTGGTAGTCTTTCTCACCAAAGCAAGCGACATCTGGTTGCACGATGTTAAACAGCTTAGTGACGATCGTAGATACGCCTCTAAAGTGCCCGGGGCGTGACGCGCCTTCGAGCATGTGTGAGATGCCAGGTACTTCAACAAACGTCTGTTTATCTAAACCTTGTGGGTACATTACTTCTGGTGTCGGTGTGAACACCAAATCGACGCCTTCAGCGGTCAGTTTGCTAAGATCATCGTCGAGTGTGCGAGGATAGTTGTTGAGATCATCCGCACGCTCAAACTGCATAGGGTTAACAAAAATACTCGCTACCACTACATCTGCATTCTCACGAGCTTTGCGCATCAGCGTTAGGTGACCTTCGTGAAGGTTACCCATAGTCGGAACAAAAGCAATTCGGCGTTGTTCACGCTTTAGCTGAGCAATTTGCTCTCTAAGTTCTGCAATATCAGCGAAAGTTTGCATGATTCCCCCTAGGCAATCGTATGAGCGTCGTCTGGGAAAGCACCGCTTTCCACATCCGCGATATATTTAGCAACGGCGCTGCGCATGTCACCCGTTTCAGCCAAAAAGTTCTTTGAGAATTTAGGCATGTAGTTCGCTGAGATGCCAAACATGTCATGCATAACTAGGATCTGACCATCGGTGCCATTACCAGCGCCAATGCCTATCACTGGAACATCCAGCACTTCCGTAATACGCGCTGCAAGTTCAGCAGGAACACACTCGAGTAGAATGATCTGCGCACCAGCTTCTTGTAGTGCAAGTGCGTCACGTACCATTTTGTCCGCGTTCTTTTGATCGCGGCCTTGTACCTTGTAGCCACCAAAGATGTTCACACTTTGTGGTGTTAGACCT
Organism: Vibrio sp. CB1-5; assembly: GCF_059412285.1. Taxonomy (NCBI): domain Bacteria; kingdom Pseudomonadati; phylum Pseudomonadota; class Gammaproteobacteria; order Vibrionales; family Vibrionaceae; genus Vibrio; species Vibrio sp. CB1-5. The sequence continues at coordinate 101,603 of NZ_JBJHPB010000009.1, forward strand.
AGGTGAGCACAAACTGGAACCGCGCGCTCAGTCAACATTCTTACTGTATCAACCAGCCAGTCGCCACCCTCTAGCTTCACCATGTTTGCGCCCGCGCGCATCAGTGTTGCTGCGTTCTCACACGCTTGTTGTGGGGTTGCGTAGCTCATGAACGGCATATCAGCCATCAATAAGCAGTTAGGGCTACCAGCACGCACTGCGCGCGTGTGATAGGCGATGTCTTCGACAGTCACTGGCAAAGTGTCGTTGTGGCCTTGCAGTACCATGCCGAGTGAGTCGCCGACTAAAATAACAGGCATCTCTTGGCTTTCAAACAACGCCGCAAAGCTCGCATCATACGCGGTGGATGTTGCAAATTTGCGACCTTCGTTTTTCCACTTCATGAGGTCGTTAATGTTGATTTTTTTCATTTTTAATCCTTATTAGGGGCTTGGCTAGGATTGCCAAACTCTGAGTCCATTGCGGTCGACTTGGTCTATAAGTGCCGTGAGCTCAGTCCCATCAGGGAGTTGTAAATTTGGTGCGATTTCCATAAGCGGATAGAGAACAAACTCACGTTGTTTCATTCCATAGTGCGGAACAGTTAAGCGCTCGGAATCGATCACCTCATTGCCATAAAGAATGATGTCGAGATCGAGAGTTCTTGGGCCCCATCTCTCATCTTTACGGACACGCCCACGTTCCAGTTCGATAGCTTGGGTGCAATCGAGCAGTTCCAAAGGCGTTAATTCGGTAGATACCTTTGCCACAGCATTGATGTAATCGGGCTGATTTTGTGGCCCCATCGGTGTGCTGCTGTAAAGGGAAGAGCAAGCGAGTAGCTCGCTCTTTGGTAGTGTTTTCAATGCCTCAATAGCCACTTTGGCTTGCGAGACAGGATCGGACAGGTTACTGCCTATCGCAATGTAGCAAATGGTCATTACTCAGCACTCTTCGCTTTTTTGGCTTTTGGGCTGCGTCTGCGACGTGAGCCAGTACGCGAGCTCGAACCACCAAGGTCATTCACCATTGCTTGACGCATATTTCGCCCAGCAGACTGGAACGTGCCCCACCATTTAGCTAGACCTGCCACTTCACCACCTTCGATTTCGCCACGCATTTCGAGGAAGTCGAAGCCGGCGCGGAACTTGTTGAGCTCCATAAGGCGGAAAGCACGTTTGCCAGAGCGGCGCGGTAAGCGAAGCTGAAGTTGCCAAATCTCGCGAATTGTCGCGGTGTGACGACGTGGAATGGCTGTAGATTTCACTTGCTCATCAAGGACAATGTTGCTGGCTTCCATCATGGCGTCATATTCGGACATACCGCGTTCCATGAGTTCTTTGGCATGCTCCATCATTGGGTACCAGAGCATGGCAGCAAACATAAACGCTGGATTGACGCGTTTACCTTCCTCGATGCGCTCATCAGTGGCATCAAGGACTAAATCAAGGACTTGCTCAGACTGAGATGAATAGTCCTCGGTAAAGTGCGGCGCAATGAGTGGGAACAACTGTTGGAACAAGTTGTACTCACGCATTAGGTGGTAGGTTTCTAAACCGTAACCAGATTGCAGCAGCTTGAGTGACTCTTCGTACAAACGTGCCGATGGGATGTCACGCAGCAGTGGCGCAAGCTCTTCAATCGGTGCTGCTGTATCTTCTTCGATATCAAAATCGAGTTTGGCGGCAAAACGAACCGCACGCAGCATACGAACAGGATCTTCACGATAGCGCACATCAGGCTCACCAATGAGGCGAATCAAACGGTCTTCAAGATCTTCAACACCGCCAGCGTAATCATGAATCGAGTAGTCACCAATGTTGTAGTACATCGCATTGATAGTGAAATCACGACGCTCGGCATCTTCATCAATACTGCCGTAGACATTGTCACGCAGCAACATGCCATCTTTGCTCTGTTGAGAGACGTTCTTTTCTTGCTCTTGGTGATGACCTCGGAACGTCGCGACCTCGATAATGTCACGCCCAAACATGATATGTGCAAGGCGGAAACGGCGGCCAATAAGGCGACAGTTTCGAAATAGCTTCTTGATCTGTTCTGGCGTTGCGTTAGTTGCTATATCGAAATCTTTAGGTTGTTCTCCAAGCAGCAGATCACGCACGCCACCACCAACGAGGTAGGCGTCATAACCTGCACCGTTTAAGCGGTATAGGACTTTTAACGCGTTATCGCTGATTTGCTTGCGCGAGATGTTGTGCTCGTCACGTGTATAAACCTGTAACGATATGTCACTATATACCTGATGAGCTTTCTGGGAATTTTCTTTTTTATTCATAGTATTAACGCAATTGAGGTTCGCGAAACTGGGTGGTTTTCACCCAAGTTTCGTGCCTGACGCATGAAATTTGCCGCTTATTCTAGCCTAGAGCGACCCATTTGAGAATGGTGGTTTGATTTTGAGCGGGTCTGGAAGCTGAGATAGCCGCCAATTCTCAACGCCCCACTGGATGATTTTGGTGATATTTTGACCGGCGATATCATCATTGATCTTAAAGCCTAGAAAGCGCATCGCATTAAGCAGAGTCGGTTTTGGGTTGTCGAGATCAATCGCTGTCGCATGATTTTGCTTGGACAATTTATTGCCACTATCATCAATCGCGAGCGGCAGATGCAAATAAGTGACAGGCGCGGCACCTAAAGTTTTGTACAAGCTGATTTGGCGCCCGGTTGGCTCGATGAGGTCTGCACCGCGCACCACTTCGGTGACACCTTGATAGATATCGTCGAGCACCACTGCTAGGTTATACGCAAACAAGCCATCACGACGTTTGATGATGAAATCTTCCTTAGCTAGGGCATCTGGGATCGCGAGTGTGCCGTGTTTCTCATCAACAAAAGAAGAAATGGGATAGTGCATTTTAAGGCGTACTGCGCAGCCTTGGCTGTCTGTAAGTGTTTTGTCGCGGCATGTCCCTTGGTAGAAACCACCTACAGCCTTAATTTGCTTACGAGTACACTCGCACAGATAGGCTTGCTTCTCTGCTAGCCAGCGGTCAATTTGCGCTTGATAGGCAGCTAGGCGCTGACTTTGGTATAAGACCTCACCATCCCAATGAAGCTCATAGGCTTTTAGGGTTTGCAGAATCAGCTCTGCGGCGCCTTCAACTTCTCGTGGTGGATCGATATCTTCGATGCGAACCAGCCAACGTCCATTCTGAGACTTAGCTTGAAAGTAACTACCTAGTGCAGCCACGAGAGAACCAAAATGAAGGGGGCCTGACGGAGAGGGGGCGAATCGACCAATATACATAGTGCTTAAAAATAGCCAGTGCTTAATTGTGTTTGAGGAGTGGATCAAAAAAGGGAGCGTGTGCTCCCTTTTTTCGCTTGTTAGCCTTGCATCTGTCTTTCTTTGATTTCTGCAAGTGTCTTACAGTCGATACACAAATCAGCTGTAGGACGCGCCTCTAAGCGGCGGATACCGATCTCGATACCACATGATTCACAGAAGCCAAAATCGTCTTCTTCAATCTTGTTTAGTGTCTTTTCGATCTTCTTAATCAAACGACGCTCGCGGTCACGGTTGCGTAGCTCTAGGCTGAACTCTTCTTCCTGAGAAGCTCTGTCAACCGGATCAGGAAAGTTAGCTGCTTCGTCTTGCATGTGGTGCACAGTACGATCAACTTCTTCCCTAAGTTGGTTGCGCCAAGCGCTTAAGATTTTAGTAAAGTGATCCAATTGAGGCTGTGACATGTATTCTTCACCAGCTTTTTCTTGGTATGGATCAACACCTGCAATGGCTAGGATGCCTAGCGCTTTTTTCTTAGATTCTGGCATGCAGCATCTCCTACTTACACCTAGTCAACTGTGCGAACAGTTAATTTTAAGGCGGGTATCTATAGCAAAAACAAATGCCGGAGGCAAACGATGTTTGTTAATCTTCTTCTCAATGTGAAGTGGCATCACTTTTAATTGAAATCCAGCGCCGATACGAGCCTAATTTCATTGTCAGAAAACGCTGCCTTATAACAAATCACTTCAACCCCAGCCTGCCTTGCTTGCTCAAGTAATTGTGAATATTTCGCATCTATATGGTGTGCCACTGACACTTTTTCAATCCCTGAATGCAAAACTGCGAAAAATAATACGGCTCTATGTCCGGTTTGAACCATTTCTGTGAGCTCTCGCAGGTGCTTCTGACCACGAGTGGTCTTGGCATCTGGAAAATACCCTTGCCCCGAATTGCCTTCATTCAGCAGTGTGACACTTTTTACTTCGATGTAGCAATCTGCGCGATCACTATCTTGCAATAAAATATCCACTCTGCTGTTTTCTTGACCGTATTTCACTTCCGTCTTTAGAGTTTGGTAACCAATCAGCTCTTTTACAACGTTATTCTCAATCGCTTCAACGACTAAAGTGTTGGCTTTGGCCGTATTGACGCAAATCGAATGTCCCGCTTTGGTGTGGGTCAGCTCCCAACTGTTTGGGTATTTGCGCTTTGGATTGTCGGAGGTGGAGTACCAAACGGTCGAACCTGGCTCAGCGCATCCCGTCATAGCACCGGTATTGGCGCAGTGAATGGTGATCTCCTCGCTATCGTTAAGGGTGATGTCAGCGAGGAAGCGTTTGTAACGCTGGATGAGTTTCCCTGATTTGAGTGGCGGATCGAAGTGCATTTTGAGGCCGTTTTTTATTAGAATGATGAACTTCATTACAACATAAGGTCATGCCCTTGTCACAGTTGCCTATCGAACTCGTGTTGCCACAGCTCACCCAAGCCATTGCTGCATCGAACCAAGTTATCCTTAAAGCGGCCACTGGCGCTGGTAAATCGACCCACTTCCCGTTGAGATTGCTGCAATCTGGCACTGTTAGCGGCAAGATTATTATGCTGGAGCCTCGGCGTATCGCGGCGCGCAACATTGCGGTCTATATCGCTTCTCTATTAGGTGAATCGGTGGGTAAGCAAGTAGGCTATCGCGTGCGAGGCGAGAGTAAAGTCAGTGCAGAAACAAAGCTAGAGATCGTGACTGAAGGTGTATTAACCCGCATGCTGCAAGACGATCCTGAGCTGACGGATATTGGGATGATCATCTTCGATGAATTCCATGAGCGCAGCTTGCATGCTGATACTGCGCTCGCTTTTGCGTTGGAGAGTCAAGAGGCGCTGCGTGATGATCTTTGTATTGTCGTAATGTCGGCAACTTTAGACGCCAATGATCTCAAACGGGTACTTCCTGATGCGCAATACATTGAATCTGAGGGGCGCTCTTTTTCCGTTGATATCGACTATCAGCCCATGTCGCAAAACGATCGACTGCCTGAGTTTATGGCGAAACAGATTGAGCGCTTGCTACTTCGTGAGTCGGGATCTTTACTCGCATTCTTACCTGGTGTGGGCGCGATTAAGCGAGTACAAGAGCTACTTGAGCAAGCGCATATTGAAGCTAGCATTTGTCCACTGTACGGACAGCTCGATTTTGCTGCGCAGCAAGCGGCAATCGCGCCGGCAAAGTTCGGTGAGCGTAAAGTCGTACTGGCAACTAATATCGCGGAAACTTCACTGACGATTGAAGGTATTCGCTTGGTGGTCGATTCTGGCCTCGAAAACCAAGCATGGTTTGATTTAAAAACCGGTATATCCCGTCTTGAACAGGGGCGTATTGCTCAGTCTTCGGCGATTCAGCGAGCTGGCCGAGCTGGACGAATAGAGTCAGGGCTGTGCGTTCGCCTTTATAGCGAGACTCAATTTCAATCACAGCCAGAGCAGAGTACCCCGGAAGTCTTGCGCAGTGACTTAGCCTCATTGCAACAAGAATTGATTCGCTGGGGCTGTAACGATGCCAGTGATCTTGCTTGGATTGATGCGCCGAAACACGCTCATCTTCAGCAGGCAAGCGACTTGCTGACCAAGCTCAAACTCATTGATAGTGCAGGAAAAGCCACGCAACTTGGTCAGAGGGCCTATCAGCTTGGCGTTGAGCCTCGCTTAGCCAGTATGTTATTGCAAGCAGAAGCGCTTGGTGAGCAAGCGCTTGGCTGTGCTATTGCGTTGTGTGCCTTGATTGAGGAGCCTGAGCGCAATGAAGTTGATATGCGTCAATCGCTGCATCGTTGGCAGCAAGGCACTATCGCGCGTCGCTCGCTTCTTATGCAGCGAGCCAAAGCCATCGCTTCTCGTCTCAAGCTTAACTTCTCACTTGGTCGTGTTGAGGAATCTTTACTTGGCGTTGTCGCAGCGTTGGCATTCCCCGATAGAATAGCGCTGGCGCGAAACCACTCAGGACATTATTTGCTTGCAAATGGTCACGGTGCTTCGTTGGATACTCAGCATCGCCTCTCTGATGAGACGCTGTTGGTAGCACTGGATTTAATGCGCGCAGGGCAGGGCAGCAGTGCGATTTACAAAGCGCTGCCGATTGATATCGATGAGTTGGAAAACACTCTACCGGGACTGATTGAAGCGGTCAACGTTGTTGATTGGGATGACGACAAGGGCCGACTCGTTGCGAGTGAGCAGCGCCGTATTGGTGCAGCGGTGATTACCAGCCATGAGATCCCTGTGCCAGATGACGCAGATATTGCCAGTGCCTTGCTTGGGTATGTTCGTCGCAAAGGGCTAGACGCCTTAAACTGGAGTGACAGTGCTGAGGCGCTTATCCAGCGAGTGCAATGCGCAGCCCTATGGTTGCCAGAAGACAACTGGCCAACCATGAGTCAAGAAGCATTACTTGTTGACCTTGAGCAGTGGCTACTGCCTTTTATGTCAGGCATTAGTAACGCCAAGCAGCTAAAGAAAGTGGATCTAATGGCCGCCTTAGGAGCGATGCTGGGTTGGGATAAGCAAAGGCTACTCGACGAGCTTGTGCCCACGCACCTTACCGTGGCGTCAGGTAATCGAAAACGGATTCGTTATCAGGTAGGAGAAGCACCGATGCTATCGGTGAAGTTGCAAGAGATGTTTGGAGAAAAAGCGTCACCAACCATTGCTCGCGGTACTCAGGCAATTGTGCTTGAGCTGCTTTCACCTGCGCAAAGGCCACTGCAAATCACCCGCGATCTCGCGGCGTTTTGGCAGGGAGCCTATAAAGAAGTACAAAAAGAGATGAAAGGGCGTTACCCCAAACATCCTTGGCCGGATGATCCGATGAATCATCAGGCGACCAGTAAAACCAAAAGACAACTAAATTCATGATAGTAAGAAATAAACAAGCGGCGCCGGGCAAGAAACCTGCGCCAAAGAAAACGCCTGCCAAAACGGCGACAAAACGCAAAACAACGCCACGTCGTCCAAAGCGCAAATCGACGCGCGGTAAGAAAGGTAAAGTGGGCTTAGGCAAACGTCTATTTTCCATAGGTTGGAAACTGGCGTTAGTTGGCGCGGTTGCGATGGGGGCGGTGATTTACTACTTGAATCAAGTTGTAAAAGAGCGCTTTGAAGGGGAGTTATTTGAGCTGCCGACAGTGGTTTATGCTCGAGTGCTTAACCTCTCTGTGGGGGATGCAATTACGCCGGCTCAGCTTCGTAATGAATTGGACGTACTTAGCTATCGCAAGGTGTCTGCGCCGCGGCATCCCGGAGAGTATTCGTCCTCATCAACGAAAATAGAGCTGATTCGTCGTCCATTTGAATTTGCGGATGGCCCTGAGCCTGATCGCCATGTGATGCTTTATTTCAATGACGGCACACTGTCTCGCATTCAATCGCTAGAGCAAAAGGGCGATCTAGGCTTTTTGCGTATTGAACCGAAAATGCTGGGTATGCTTGAGAAACAGGCGGATGAACAGCGTCTGTTCTTAAGACGTGACCAGTTCCCAGAGATCATGATCGATGCATTGATTGCCACCGAAGACAGAGATTTCTATCAACATGACGGTATTTCGCCAACGGCGATCGCGCGTGCTTTTTTCGCTAATATTCGCGCCGGACGCACCGTGCAGGGTGGTAGCACGCTGACCCAGCAGCTAGCGAAAAACCTATTTTTAACCAGTGAACGAACCTTGTGGCGTAAGGTACGTGAGGTGTTGATTGCGCTGATTTTGGATTACCGCTACAGCAAAGATCAGATCCTAGAAGCGTACTTAAACGAAGTGTATTTGGGGCAAAGCCGAGGTGAAGCGATACACGGTTTTGGTCTGGCGGCGCGTTTGTACTTTGGTCAGCCGCTGCAAGATTTGCGTATTGATCAGCTTGCGCTGTTGGTCGGCATGGTTAAAGGACCGTCTTACTACAACCCTATTCGTCATCCAGAGCGAGCGAGGCAGCGCCGCGACTTGGTCCTAAAGCTGATGATGGATCAAGAGATGCTTACTGGGCGTGAGTTTGAAATGGCCGCATCGCGCGATTTGGATCTGCAAAAAAATCCGCAGATCGCCAGTCGTCAGCCTGCTTATTTCCAGCAGCTTAAGCGAGAGCTTAGCCGTAAGGTCGGCGACAAAATTAAGGCATCAAAAGGTGTCAGGATCTATACATCACTCGATCCGGTATCGCAGGATAAGCTAGAAAAAGCGATCGCAAAGCGTGTTCCTCAGCTTGAGAAAACGTCAGGTAAAGGACTAGAAGCCGCAGCGGTTGCGGTGGATAGAACAACGGGTGAGATCCGCGCTATGGTGGGCGGTAAACGCACCGGATACAGCGGCTTCAACCGAGCGCTGAATGCCAGTCGCCCTATTGGTTCTTTGGTGAAACCTGCAGTCTACTTGACTGCTTTAGAGCAGCCAGAGAAGTATGACTTAGCGACGACATTGCAAGACACACCACTGACCTTAAAGGGCAGCAAGGGCAATGTGTGGCAGCCACGTAACTACGATCGTAAGTTCCGTGGTGATGTGCCTTTGTATCAAGCTTTGGCGAAATCTCTAAACGTACCGACCGTGCGTCTTGGCATGTCTTTGGGCATTAAAAACGTGTCCGATACTTTAGTGCGCCTTGGTGTCGATGCTGACGAAATCCGTCCTGTACCATCGATGTTCCTAGGAGCGATCTCGTTGACGCCTTATCAAGTGGCGCAGATGTACCAAACGCTGTCAAACTCAGGGCGCCAAGCAGAGCTATCAGCGTTGCGCTCAGTGGTTACCGTCGATGGCGATGTGATTTACCGCTCGCTACCAAAAGCGAGTCAGAAAGTGCCTCAGCAAGCGGCATGGCTGACCACCTTTGCGATGAAAAAAGGCGTAGCAGAGGGCACGGGGCGTTACTTAAACAGCCAATTTGCTTGGGCGGCACTGGCAGGTAAAACTGGTACCAGTAACGATACCCGGGACAGTTGGTTTGTCGGTGTGGATGGGCGTGAGGTCACCACTATTTGGGTCGGCCGTGATGACAACAAGTCGACCAAACTGACGGGTTCAAGTGGTGCATTGCGCGTTTACTCCGATTACCTGGCTGCACGTATCCCAGAGCAGCTCATTTTACCGTGGCCTAAGAGCATCAGTATTATTGGTTTTCAGTCGCAGCAAGGTGGTGCGCTGCAGCTTGATTGCGGTAATCAGTTCGAGTTACCGGTGTGGGATGAAGGTGGTGAGCTTAAAGCATCGTGTGACAACCAACCCAAACAGTGGATAAAAAATCTATTTGATTGGTAAATTGGATTAGTGTTAATTATATGGAGACTAGTTAATATACTGATATATTAACCATAATTATTAAGCGCTTTTAGGGATGAATGTGAAACGCCTGACTCATTGGCTTTTAGCCGTCGCCACCTTCTCTTGCAGTGGAGTGCTGGCCGCACAAAACACGACACCAAAGGCAGAACATGCTAATGAGCGTCCAACCATTGGGGTGGTGCTTGCCGGCGGCGGTGCGAAAGGCGCCGCGCACATTGGTGTCCTAAAAGCGCTAGAAGAGATACAAATACCGGTGGACATCATCACCGGTACCAGCATGGGTGCCTATGTCGGAGGGCTTTATGCCACGGGCATGAGCGCCGAAGAGATTGAAAGCTTCATCTACACGGTTGATTGGAATAATGGTTACCGCGATCGCGTTAACCGCAGTCAGCGCCGTATCCGCGATAAAGAAGCCGAAGACCGCTATCAAATCCGTACCGATATTGGCTTGCATTTTGGTTCCATCGAAGCACCGAAAGGGGTGGTTCAGGGACAAAATATGCTGCGTATTTTGCGCAAAACCACAGGCAATCTTCCTCAGTTTGAATCCTTTGACGAACTTGCTATTCCATATCGCTCGGTTGCGACTGACATCCTTAAACTTGAACCCGTGGTCATGGAAGATGGCTATCTGGTTGATGCCATGATGGCCAGCATGTCTGTGCCGGGTGCCCTTCCTCCTTATGAAGTTGATGGCTATCTGTTGGTCGATGGCGGCGTGACCAACAACATGCCAGTTGAACTCGCTAAACAGATGGGTGCTGACATCATTATAGCGGTGGACATCAGCAGTGATTACAAAACTCGTGACGATTTCAATAGCTTCTTTGCTGTCGGTGAGCAATTGTCTAACTACTTGGTAAGACGTAGCACTGAAGAGCAGATGCAAGCCCTAGAGGAGGGTGATATCTACCTTCATCCGGGGGTTGGACAAATCGCGACCACAGACTTTTCCTCCATGCCTCGTGCCTATGAACTTGGCTATCAAGTGGCGTATCAAAATGAGCAGCAGCTGCGTGCCTTGTCGGTCAATGGTGCACAATATCAGCACTATATTGATGACAAGCAAGCGGCGAGACGTGAGTTGGTGTACGGTGACGAGAATGTTATCGATAAAATCGTGATTAATAATCAGAGCCACTACAGTGATGAGCTTATAACCACTCGCCTTGGTCTAACCGCGGGTGAAGTGTTAGAAACCGATGAAATTGAACAGCGTATCGAAGAGCTGTATGCCCTCGATCGTTTTGAGCTGATTACCTACCAGTACAAAGAGGTCGATGGTGAGACCAATCTGTTAGTCAATGTGAAGGAAAAGTCCTGGGGTCCAAACTACATGGACTTTCGCTTTTACCTTGAGGAAGACTTTAACGCCAATAGCTTCTATTCCATTGGTGTGAGTACCAACTTTACTGATCTCAACGACCGTGGTGCAGAACTTCGTGTCAACGCTGACTTTGGTACTGATAAGCGTGTTGAGGCAGAGCTATATTCGCCGTTTATGCTCAACCAGGACTTCTTTTGGTTAGCGGGCGTAAAATACAGCAGCGACAAACGCAATGTACTTTGTGAGATTAACACCACTGCAGATGATTGTGTGGACCCAGCCCTTAAAGGCAAGGCGGACTTTATTCCTGTTACGTATCGTGAGTGGGAAGGTGAACTTGCTGCAGGTTATCAACCAACATTATGGCAAGAGTTCAAGTTAGGTGCTCGATACACAGTGGGCGAATCGATAGTGTCTCCGCTACCATCGGCAGGGAAGTTCGACTTCGACCGTAAAGGTCTGTTTGTCAATTACCGCCTCGATACCCTCGATGACTTCGTTCTGCCGACCAAAGGCTGGTATGTTAATCTGGAGTACTTACACTCTCACGATAGCGGAGACCAAAACTTAAATACCGAAGCGTCGAGTTTTTCGGATTATGCCAAAGAAATCACGGTGGAGACGAAATATGCACGCACGATTGGGCGCAATACCTTCGTTGGTTCTGTCGATGTAGGGATGATCTCCACGGAGAATGACTCTCTACCTGTTAGCCCCCGAGAGCTTGGCGGATTCTTGAATTTATCCGGTATCCCACGCAACAGTTTGATAGGTCAGAATAAAGCCTATGGAAGCTTAGTCTACCGCTACCGCTGGTTTGATAATGACTTTGGTATGTTCCAGTCCCCGGTCTATTTGGGGGCCTCTGCTGAATATGGTGGCGTATGGACAGATGAGGGTATTTCGGATGCACCGTTATTTTTAGCCGGTTCGGTGTTTGCGGGTATCGACTCTCCGGTTGGACCGATTATGCTTTCATACGGCCAAGTGGAAACGGGACTGCGTTCGTTCTACTTAATCATTGGTTCAGCATACTAGCCCAGCTATCACTAAGGTTGATACCGAACATAAATGCAAAAAATGAAGGACCAATTTGACGCTAACGCGTTGCGACTTTAGTCGGAAATCGTTGATTTTTACTCAAACTTGCAATGTTGGTCAAAATGGGAAGATTTTAATTTAACGTTAAATTTGGTATCCTTCGCCCCACAGTTTGGCCTCTCTGGCGCTGTTGATTCAATTAGTTGAAGACGACCAATGGCAAGGGAGAGCCAAGTTTCCAAGGATGTCCACTCCGAATTCTAATTATAAGGAGGGACCGCAATGAGAGGAAAAAAGTCGTGCTTGAAGCCTATCGTAAACACGTCGAAGAGCGTGCTGCTGAAGGAGTTGTTCCTAGACCCTTAGACGCTGAACAAGTTGCAGGACTTGTTGAATTACTAAAGAACCCGCCTCAAGGTGAAGAAGAGTTTATCCTTGATCTCCTAGAGAACCGTATCCCACCAGGTGTTGATGAAGCTGCTTACGTTAAAGCCGGCTTTCTGACGGCCATTACCAAAGGTGAAGTGGAATCACCTCTAGTGAGCCGTGAAAAAGCAGCGCAACTGCTTGGTACGATGCAAGGCGGTTACAATATCGAATCTCTCGTGTCATTGCTCGATGACGCAGAGCTCGCCCCTATCGCGGTTAAAGCCCTATCACACACGCTACTGATGTTCGATGCATTCTACGATGTCGAAGAGAAAGCTAAAGCTGGCAATGCTTATGCGAAGCAAGTGATGACCTCATGGGCTGAAGCAGAATGGTTCCTATCGAAACCTGAGCTTCAAGAGAAGATCACGCTGACCGTATTTAAGGTAACGGGTGAGACAAACACCGATGACCTATCTCCAGCACCAGATGCATGGTCGCGCCCAGATATCCCTGTACACGCGCTAGCTATGCTTAAGAACGCTCGCGATGGTATTGAACCGGATCAACAAGGCTCAATTGGTCCAATCACACAGATCGAAGCGCTTAAAGAGAAAGGTCACCAGCTAGTTTATGTCGGTGACGTTGTTGGTACGGGCTCTTCTCGTAAATCAGCGACTAACTCAGTGCTTTGGTTCATGGGTGATGATATCCCTAACGTACCAAACAAACGTGCTGGCGGTTACGTACTTGGTGGTAAGATTGCCCCTATCTTCTTCAACACAATGGAAGATGCAGGCGCGCTACCTATTGAAGTTGACGTGACTAAGCTGAATATGGGTGACGTGATAGATGTTTATCCATACGAAGGCAAAGTCTGTGACCACGCTTCTGGCGAAACGCTGGCTGAGTTTGGTCTAAAAACAGATGTACTGATTGATGAAGTCCGTGCTGGTGGTCGTATTCCACTGATCATTGGTCGTGGTCTAACAGACAAAGCACGTCAATCACTAGGTCTTGCACCTTCTGAAGTGTTCCGTCTTCCTGTAGCTGCTGAAGATACTGGTAAAGGCTACACACTTGCTCAGAAGATGGTAGGTAAAGCATGTGGCGTTGAAGGTATTCGTCCTGGCACTTACTGTGAGCCGAAGATGACAACGGTTGGCTCTCAAGATACAACCGGTCCTATGACGCGTGATGAGCTTAAAGACCTTGCGTGTCTAGGCTTCTCTGCTGACCTCGTGATGCAGTCTTTCTGTCACACGTCTGCATATCCAAAACCAGTTGATGTGAACACGCACCACACGTTGCCGGACTTCATTATGAACCGCGCGGGTGTATCACTTCGTCCAGGTGACGGTGTTATCCACTCATGGCTAAACCGCATGCTACTGCCGGATACAGTAGGTACTGGTGGTGACTCTCATACGCGTTTCCCTCTAGGTATTTCTTTCCCAGCAGGCTCTGGTCTAGTTGCATTTGCTGCGGCTACGGGCGTTATGCCACTGGATATGCCTGAGTCTATCTTGGTACGCTTTAAAGGCGAGATGCAACCGGGTATCACGCTACGTGACCTTGTTCATGCCATCCCTTACTACGGCATCAAGCAAGGCCTGTTGACGGTTGAGAAGGCAGGTAAGATCAACGAATTCTCTGGTCGTATTCTAGAGATTGAAGGTGTTGAGCACCTAACAGTTGAGCAAGCGTTTGAGCTATCGGACGCATCCGCTGAACGTAGTGCAGCGGGTTGTACGGTCAAGCTGTCTCAAGACTCTATTTCTGAGTACCTAAGCTCGAACATCACTATGCTTAAGTGGATGATCTCTGAAGGCTATGGCGACCGCCGTACCATCGAGCGTCGTATCACTGGCATGGAAGAGTGGCTAGCAAACCCTGAGCTCATGACGGCTGACGGTGATGCAGAATACGCTCACGTGATTGAAATCGACTTGGCTGATGTGACAGAACCAATTCTGTGTGCGCCAAACGACCCAGATGATGCTCGTCTACTATCTGACGTTCAAGGTACTGAAATCAGTGAAGTATTCATTGGTTCATGTATGACGAACATCGGTCACTTCCGTGCGGCTGGGAAACTGTTAGAGAAGTACAACGGACAGCTTGATACCCGTCTATGGGTTGCACCTCCAACGAAGATGGACCGAGACCAGCTCACAGCAGAAGGTTACTACGGTATCTTCGGTCGTGCGGGAGTTCGTATTGAGACCCCGGGCTGTTCACTATGTATGGGTAATCAAGCTCGCGTAGCGGATGAAGCGACGGTTATGTCGACATCAACCCGTAACTTCCCGAACCGTCTAGGTACAGGTGCAAATGTATACCTAGCGTCTGCAGAGTTGTCTTCAGTCGGTGCGATTCTTGGTAAGATCCCAACGAAGGAAGAATACCTAGAATACATGAAGCAGATTGACCCAACAGCAGCGGATACTTACCGTTACCTAAACTTCCATCGCATGGCAGAGTACACGGAAAAAGCTGACACGGTGATTTTCCAAGAGCCTGCGTAATTTAGCTAGCAGTAAGCAATAAGCAATAAGCAGTAAAAAACCACGGTGATGACCGTGGTTTTTTTATGGCTTGAGTAACTGGCTTAGGCTCGGATTTGAGCGTAGCTAGCTGGTGAGAAGGCGCTGTAGTTTATCGCGCAGACTGATAATGTAGTCACGCTCTGGCCCTTGTTTATGGCAATGCTCTAGGATGTATTCTACTGAGCTTAAGACAGTGCGCCATCGTGGCGTTTTCGGCAGCGTCTCAAGGCGCAGGTACTTATCTAGTGTTCGAGTTTGAAGTGTGCTTCGGTCTAAGTAGACGCGCCACAATCCACTTTGCTCTGCAAAGGCAAACTTGCTTTGACCTGTGACACTTTCCCAGTAAGTTAGTGAAGTAGTCATGGTTTCGACAAGGATCTCGCGCATGATTTCCGGACGCGACTTTTCTTCACCTTCCGCTTTATCGGCTAAGCGAGTGAACTCACCACCGAGCTCTTTGAGTTCTTTAAGCTTGGCTTTGTCACCTTCAATAGCATAGGTAGATAGGGCGTCAATGGCCGTTTCGAGGTTCTTCACTCTGCTGGCATCGAGTGATACACCTTGTTCAAAGATATAAATACTTTTCAATCCAGAGCCTTCTGGCAGCATTAAGATGTCCGCATTGATATGCTTTCGGACATCGTCTACAAAGGTGTCAATCTCACCGAAGTAGTGCTCTTGGTTTAGATGAATAAACTTGGGAGCGACCAACTCTTCGATACTGACGCGTTTTAGCTGCTCAACCGAGCGCTTGAACAGTCGTCCGGCACTTTGGTTGGCAAACTGTACCTTGAGATCTTCTCGAATACATAAAATGGCCTCAGGGGCATTATCGAGTTGTTCAATCAAGCGACCTTGCGTTTCAAGCAAGCTAGCTTCAACCATGGCCCGTTGTTTGAGTTCGTACTTGAGGTTTTGGTTCTCTGCGCGGCGCTCTTCGGCTTTACTCGCCTGTAAGTGCGCAGCAATACGAGCCGCCAACTCTGGTTTACTAAATGGTTTTGCTAGATAGTCATTGGCACCCAGTTCAAAACCTCGTACTCGGTCTTCTGGTTGGTTAAGTGCGGTTAGCATGATGATAGGTAAAGCGGCATGATCATAAGTTTCACGTACTGACTCACACACTTCAAAGCCGCTCATACCCGGCATCATTATGTCGAGCAGTAGCAGTTCAGGTTTCTCTTTTTCTATCTGCTCTAACGCTTCAATGCCGTCTTTGGCCAGTCGCACCTGATAGCCTTCTAGTCGCAGGAAGCTTTCGAGGATACGCAGGTTCACTGGTTCATCGTCAGCAATAAGCAGAACTGGACCGTCGGGGTTTTCAGGAAGTACTTCGTCTTCGTCCAGCGCCAGTTCCACCGATTCAGAAATTTGAAAATGACTGACCGAACTTGTTTTTGATTGAGCTTCGATTTCTTGTTGGGTTGCCAGTGGCAATGTAAAGCTGAACGTTGTGCCGACGTGTGTCTGACTGCTGACGTAAAGCGAGCCGCCCATAAGTTCAATAAGCTGTCGACTAATTGAAAGACCCAGCCCTGCGCCTTGTCGATAATGACCAGAATCGTGACCAGCTTGTATCAGCGGCTCAAAAATATGTTCAAGCTGCTGAGCAGGGATGCCTTGGCCGGTATCAACTACCTGAACACGAATATGGTCGCTCATGGCGGTAGCGGAGAGCACAATTTTACCTTCGTTGGTGTACTTAATCGCGTTGCCAAGTAAGTTGTAAAGTACTTGCTCAAGGCGCTGCGGATCGGCAGAAATCAAAGGTAGTGGCTCTAACACTTGGTTAATAATGCGGATTTTTTTATCGCCAAGTAGATGGTTAGAGAGTTCGATCACCAATTGAGTCGTGCTGGTTAGGCTAAGAGCTTGACGTTCTATGTCTAGGCTGCCGTAGCGCATCTTGTGGTAATCGAGTAGATCATCGACCAAGCTCGCAAGGCGCTGGCCGCTATTGACGATGATATCCAATTGGTACTTGTGATTAGCGCCGATAGGTCCATTGGCGCCTGAGATCATCGCTTCGGCAATCCCTATCATGCCGTGCAGCGGCGTACGAAGCTCATGTGAAGTAGTAGCAAGAAACTCATCTTTGAGTTTATCGGCCAGCTGTAACTCTTCATTCTGCTTTTTAATGATGGCTAGGCTCTCTTCGAGCTCTTGGTTTTGGGTTTTGATAAGCTCAATTTTATCTTTAATCGAGCGGCGCATGCGTTCAAAGCTAAGAGCAAGGCGGCCTATTTCATCGGAACGTTCCAAACTAATAATCGAAGGGTCAAGATCGCCGCCAGAAGCGCGCTCCGCTGCCCAAGTGAGTTTGAGTAGCGGTGAGGTAATAAAGTTGGATAGGTAGTGTGAAGCGATAACTACGACGACAATCGCCGTCAGCATAGCGATGACAAACAGAGTCTCTAGTTGATTGACACTGGCAAACGCGATGGCTTCTGGGGTTTCTACAACCAGTGCCCAATGAGTTGTGTTAAGTTCGATTGGTGAAAATGCGGCGAAGTACTTTTCACCCAATGCACTTTGGTAGCGACTGACATCGGTGATGCCTGATAAGGCTTCGGAGATCGCGGTGTCACTATTGGCAATGGCTTCAGTGGTTAATCCAAGAATTTTTGCTGAGTGGTCGCTTCCGACTAAGAGTACGTTGATGTCTTGGGGTGTGCCATCGGAAATCAGTTTAGTGATGCCGCTAATTGGCAGCCGGAACATTGCGTAGCTGTGTAAGTAACCTTGCTGGATGATTGGCGCGCCCACCCATGCATATTGCTTACCTTCATATTCGGCAAAGTCTGAAACGATGACTGGTGTGTATTCCTCGTTTTCTTTGCGTTTTAGTTTTACTTCAGAGGCAAGGCGCGCAAAGGTCTCGCCTAATACGCGAGTTGAGTAGCTGCCTGTCTCGAGGTTAGTGCCGAAGTAATCATACTTATACACCGAGTAAGTTACGTTACCTGTTAAGTCGACCAAGATAATATCGTCGAAATCAGAACGCTTTAGATGTTCCATAAAGGCTCGATGATAACGCTTGTGGAGTAAGCGATAGCGTTCACTTCCCACGTAACTGCTCGAGTCTGGGAGGATAGTCGTCTTTACTTGGTCACCTGAACCATGGATGTAACGTTCTTGTGCATGTCGGCGAGCTTGTTCAATATCATCGCCGAGGCTTTGGAATGCATTGACTAGACCGTAGAAACGGCCGCCACTGGCATAAGCAAGCTCGGAGCGAACAAAGCCCATGACTTCGGACTCTTGGGCATTAAAATAATCGACGATCTGCTGCTTTTTAGTATCGCGCAGTGAAACAAGGTGAGAGGTGCTTTGGTCGCGAAGATCTTGGCTGTGTGCATTGAGAAAGAAAAGCGCAATGATAGTGAGTGGCGTGATGCTGAGCACCAAAAACGCCATCATTAGGGTATTTTGCAATCGTTTAAATTTCTGTTTGCGACGCAGCTTTAACATGGGGGAAAGATTCTCTCACTCAATCAACTAGACATTCTTAACCTTGCCAATTTATAGACTTATTTTTTATTGGCAAGTAAGTGACAGATAAAGCGTGTGTAGACACACAAAATTACCGTTTATTGGTTAGCTTTGTAAGAGGTTACCGAGACTTTAGCGAATTTTCGCGCTATTCAGTGCCCATTATTGAGGCTGAATGGCGCGATGAAACCTAATTGAGAGGGTTATTTTTCGGCGTGATAAATGGCAAATTTACGGTTTTTAGCCACCGTCTCACAATGACCAAACTTCTGCTCAATAATCGGTGGATATTTGAGGAAGCTGTTGGCGACAATCCAAAGTTGACCCTGTTTATTCAGATGGTTAGGGGCATCAGATAGCAGAGTTTCTGTCGCTGAATAGCTGGTGTCAAGCCCTGCATGAAAAGGCGGGTTGCTGACGATAAAATCAAAATCGCTGTCGATATCGGAATACACATCAGAGGCAAACACCTCACCCGATAATCCATTGGCAGCGAGGGTCTGCTTACTTGATTCAATCGCGAAAGCGTTGATATCACATAGGTTAAGCTTACTCGTTGGGTTCTTCAGCCCCATATAAGCGCCAATGATGCCCGCGCCACAACCAAAGTCGAGCACTTTGCCTGTTAGTTCTGGCAGGTTATTGAGTAGCAGTTGAGTGCCGTGGTCGAACTCACCGTGGCTAAATACCCCAGGTAGGCTCTTCACCGTGATGGCAATGCCATTGAGCTCCACATGGTAAGTTTTGAACTGACTTTGTAAATCAAACGAATCAGGAGCTTGTTGGCAAATTCCCCAATAAAATGAGCAGCGTCTAGCAGAGTCGTATTTGTTGATAGGGCCGTAGTCAGCAAACATCTTTTCAATGCTTTTTACGCCCGAGCGATTCTCACCTACCACCACTATTTCGGTCTCATTGCCAAGTGTTGCCAATGACATATGCAGTAGCATTCGAGCTTCAGCTTTCGCCTTTGGCCAATAGAGCAAGATCATATCGGCATCAATATCAGCAGGTAGCGACGCGCCGAACAGGGTGTCGACTTTCGAGGAAGATTGCAGTGAACGATAGGTAATATAGTTACTGGTGAACACCGTTACTTTGTCGCAATGGCGACTCAGTTCAATCGGGAAGCTATCTTCAATTTCGCCAATGACCAACACTCGTTTTCCGGCAAAATACTCTAGTTGTCGTTGTGCAATTTGACTGGGTGCGATGTAGCTTGCCATGGCGATGTTTCTCTCGAAATAAAAAGGGAGGCGATTCTCTCACAAACCCCTCCCTGAAAAAAGACTCTAGCTTCTATCTTGGCCATCGAGGAAATCTTTAAACTCCTCTTCATACATGTTGAACAGCACCATGGTAATCGCGAAGATCAGTGGGCCGTATATTAGGCCGATAAGACCAAACAAATGAATACCACCAAGTAGCGAGAAGAAGATCATCAGTGTGTTCATGCCTGCACTGCCTTGCATTAGCAATGGACGCAGTACGTTATCAATCGATCCAACGACGGCGATACTCCAGATAGCCAAGAATAAGCCCCAACCGGTCTCACCGGTGATCAGAAGATAAGCGGTAGCTGGGATCCAAATTAGCGCAGTACCAACAACAGGAATAAACGACGCAAAGCCCATCATAGTGCCCCAGAATAGCCCGGGGAAGCCGGCCATCCACATACCAAAACCGCCAGCAGCGCCTTGTGCAATTGCGGTTAAGAACGAGCCCATAACTGCTGACTTGGATACTTTTTCAATCTCACTTAGTAGTCGGTCTTCTTGGCTACGAGAAAAAGGCAAAATATGACGGATTGCTGAGATAAGTTTGTCGTGATCGCGCAGTAGGAAAAACAACACAAACAACATCAAGAAGAAGTTCATCAAGAAGTTAGTGGCATCGCCCAGTATTTTAGCGCTCATAGCGACGAGATTGGAGCCAAGAGACGTCGCAAATTCTGCCGCTTTTTGAGCAATGTCTTGTGGGTTTATCGCATCGAAAGGCAAGTACTCGTTGACGAAATCAAGGCCAGTAACGACCCACGGATGGGCGATAACTTCTTGGATGCCGCCACCTGTCACCCATTGGTACATGTTCTGGGAGAAGACTGAGCCCTGCTGAACGATAGCGCTAAAGACCAACATGAGTGGCATGACAATAATAAAGGTCAGTACGATACATGAGAGCAGGGCGACAACATTCTTGTGTTTAGGTAGCTTTCGTTCGATCCACTCATGGATAGGAAACATCAGCAGTGACAAGATAAATGCCATGACGATGGAGTTGATGTAAGGCTCCACCAAGAGATAGCAGGCAAACGCGGCAAAGAGCAGGGCGACAATCAGTACCCAATGGCTGGCCGTTACGTTCATTTTGTTGTTCACGAAGTTTCCTTTTCACTGGAAGTGTTGATAGTACATCGTCAATGTTCGACAAACGCTGACAGACATAAGCAGTGTTGGTCATATAATGGACGTAAATCCTTGACTGATCAATTTTAAATCGTGTCAGTTTAGGTGCGCTAGGAGAGTGAAATGGGCTGTTGCAACGGTGATAAAAACTGTGAGAAAAATAAGAAAAAAACACGACCAATCCCTTGGTTCTCAATCACTATTGGGGTTTTAGTGTTGCTGGTGATGTTTAACTGGCAGGCATAAAAAAGGGCTGATATGTTCAGCCCTATACAATATAACGTGAGACGTTAAAGCTTGATTATGCTTCTTGTGCAAGCATTGCGAAGCAGCGTTCTGCCGCTTCAAGTGTCGCATCGATCTCTTTCGAGCCGTGTGCTAGTGAGGTAAAGCTCGCTTCAAATGCTGAAGGCGCAAGGTACACACCGTGGTCTAGCATTAGGTGGAAGAAGCGCTTAAATCGCTCAACGTCGCACTTCGCGACATCTTCGTAACACGTGATGCTCTTTTGCTCAGTAAAGAAGAAGCCGAACATGCCGCCTACTTGGTTAACGACCAGTGGAATGCCGTGCTTGTCTGCTAGTGACTTGAAGCCATCGGCGAGCTGTTTAGTTTTTTGTGCAAGGCGTTTTTCGTTGCCTTCTTCTGACAATAGTGTCAGGCAAGCGTATCCCGCTGCCATTGCAATTGGGTTGCCAGACAAAGTGCCTGCTTGGTATACAGGACCCGTAGGTGCAATGTGTTGCATCACTTCCTTGCGGCCACCGAAGGCGCCCACCGGCATACCGCCACCAATGACTTTACCTAGTGTCGTTAGGTCTGGTTTGATGTTGTAGTAAGCCTGTGCGCCGCCTTGTGCAACACGGAAACCCGTCATCACTTCATCAAAAATAAGCAGTGCGCCTTCATCATCACAAATCTGACGTAGACCTTCGTGGAAGCCTTCGACCGGTGGGATGCAATTCATGTTGCCCGCGACAGGCTCAACGATGATACACGCGATTTCACCTTTGTTTGCTTCAAACAGCGCTTTTACAGACTCTAGGTCGTTGAAGCGTGCAGTTAATGTGTACTTAGCAAAGTCAGCTGGTACGCCTGGTGAGCTTGGCTGACCAAGTGTTAGTGCGCCAGAGCCTGCTTTTACTAGTAAGCTGTCAGCGTGGCCGTGGTAGCAACCTTCGAATTTGATGATCTTGTCACGACCTGTGTAGCCACGAGCGAGACGAATAGCACTCATGGTTGCTTCCGTACCTGAGCTCACCATGCGTAGCTGTTCCATGGAAGGCACCAGTTTGCGAACGAGCTCTGCCATGTTGATTTCCATTTCGGTTGGCGCACCGAAGCTAAGGCCGCGCTGAGCTGCATCGATCACAGCATCACGGATCACTGCGTGGTTGTGACCAAGGATCATCGGACCCCATGAACCTACGTAGTCGATGTAGGCTTTACCATCAGCATCAAACATCAATGGACCATCGGCACGTTCAACGAAAATAGGTGAGCCACCTACGCCGTTAAAGGCACGAACCGGAGAGTTAACACCACCAGGGATGGTCTGTTGCGCTTTTTCATACAGCTCTGCTGATTTGGTCATGGAAAGTTCCTCTTTGCTTGTTCGGACCAAGTGTGCTGCATTGTACATCTACAAATCGAATCGAGAAGTGTTTTGAGCACATTTTCTCATATTGATACGAGTTTTAGGTACATCTCTATTAATTTGGGTTTGTCTAATACTTGAACGAAGCACTCAGGTATTAGATAATCACCGACAATAACTTTACAAAATACAATGATGCTCGGCTAAGTATTGAGCGCTGTTAATTCATCGCCGCTTGTTTTGAACACTAGGGTTTGCAATGCTCTTGGTTGGAGCAAACAGGCGTGTGCGGCAGAGTAGCAAGAGAGGTTCCCGTGAGTGATGTAGCTATTCCATTAAATTTTTCTGAAGCAGCGGCGACGCGTGTTAATGCGTTGATCGCGGAAGAGGAAAACCCAGAGCTTAAGCTTCGTGTATACATCACCGGTGGTGGCTGTAGTGGTTTTCAGTACGGTTTTACCTTTGATGAGAGTGTTAACGACGGTGATACTACCATCGAAAAGTGTGGTGTGACTCTGGTTGTCGATCCAATGAGTTTGCAATACCTGGTTGGCGGTACCGTTGACTATACCGAAGGTCTTGAAGGTTCACGCTTCTTCGTTGATAACCCGAATGCGACCACAACCTGTGGTTGTGGTGCATCGTTCAGCGTGTAGCTTGAAACAGACACATAGAGAAAAAGGCGAACATTAGGTTCGCCTTTTTTAGATCTAAAGCACTAATGAAGTTAAAAAAACTTCACAGATAAGCAAAAACAATGTTATTTACCAAGGGGGTTTTTGTTACACTCAAATCGGTAGTCAGCGCGTAGTACCTGGCAGGAGATTGTCTTTTAGCGATTGATTATTAGTGGTTTTTAAACCGAATGCTGCACCTCCTCGTAGAAGGGTGGCAGTCTCAAATTACTATAATAGGGAAATTATTATGCCAACTACGCAACGTGGCAACTTTCTATCAAAACGTCCTTGGTTAATATCATTGGTGTGCGTTATCGCGCTATCCACTTGGCTTGGTCTGGGCGCATTAAAAGCCGAAGAAGCACCAAACCAGAAAGAAGAACAAACCATTCCTCTCGCTCGAGTCGTTTATCAAGAGTTCACCGCAGAAACGGTAGACAAGAAAATCGATCTATACGGCCGCACCGCACCTGATCGTACCGCAAAGCTAGGCGCAGAAATCGCAGGTAAGATCATTAACCTGAACGTCGAAAAAGGCGATGAGGTAAAGAAAGGCCAAGCTATTGCTCAAATTGATAAAGGCGATCTTAACATTCAGTTGGAACGCGCTCAGGCAATGCTTAATGTTAGACAGCAAGAGTTTAACGCTTCCAAATCGTTGAAAAGCAGAGGGCTGCAAGGAGAGGTAGCCTACTCAACAGCAGCAGCAAATTTGACGGAAGCGAAGGCGATGGTCAGTGCTGCGAAACTCGCCCTACGAAATACAACCGTCACGGCACCTTTTACTGGTATTGTTGACCACCTGTCGATCGAACTCGGCGATTTTGTTAGCGTCGGCGACCCAGTGGCAACGCTTATCGATTTAGACACGCTAGTGATTGAAGCGGATGTCAGTGAACGTCATATTCAGAAACTCACACTAAACCAAACCTCTACGATCCGTTTTGTTGGTGGTGAAGAGGTGACGGGGACACTGCGTTACATCTCTCGTGTCTCATCCTTTTCGACCAATACGTTTCCGATAGAAATTTCTGTGCCAAATCCAAATCAGCGTATCCCAGCTGGTGTCAGTGCTGAGGTAGAGTTAGCACTGGATGAGCAGCTTGCAATTAAAATTACACCGGCGATGCTGGCTTTGGATGAAATCGGAAATTTAGGCGTGAAAACACTTAAAAATGACCATGTGGACTTTGTACCGATACAGCTAGTAAAAGCAGAGCAAGACGGGGTTTGGCTGACTGGACTTGGCAGCAAGAGTAACATCATTGTCCTAGGGCAAGGGTTCGTTCGCCATGGCGATCAAGTCGAGGCCATCAGTGTGGCCGAGGCCAACCAAATCGCCGAACAGCAGCAATAGGGAGGTCGCATGTTTGCATTAATTGATGCGGCGCTGTCGCGCTCAAGGACCATGCTCAGCTTATTGGTTCTAGTGCTTATTGCCGGTGTTGTGACTTACAACACTATTCCTAAAGAATCGAGTCCAGATATCACCATCCCAATTATCTATGTGTCTGTTGGGCACCAAGGTATCTCGCCGGATGATAGTGAACGACTGCTTGTTAGACCGCTGGAAAAAGAGCTGCGCTCGATTGAAGGTGTTAAAGAAATGACGGCAGTAGCGTCGGAAGGCCATGCCTCGGTGACGCTTGAGTTTAATGTTGGAGTTGACCTCACTAAAGCGATGGCAGATGTCCGCGATGCGGTGGATCTGGCAAAGCCTAAGTTACCAGAAGACAGTGATGAGCCGACGGTCAACGAAGTGACCTTCGCCTCGCAGCAGCCGGTATTGTCTGTGGTGCTGTACGGTACCGTTCCTGAGCGCACTATCGTGCAGCTTGCTAGACAGCTTCGCGATAAGCTAGAAAGCTACCGTCAAGTATTGGAAGTAGACATAGCGGGTGATCGTGAAGACATCGTTGAGATTGTTGTCGACCCATTATTGATGGAAAGCTACGGCCTTGACCAAGGCGATATCTATAACTTGATTGCACTAAACAACCGTGTTGTAGCGGCGGGCTTTGTGGATACTGGTTATGGACGCTTCTCTGTGAAAGTCCCTTCGGTGTTCGATAGCCTAAAAGATGTATTGGAGCTGCCAGTTAAGGTTGATGGTAAGCAAGTCATCACCTTTGGGGACGTCGCAACGGTGCGTCGTGCTTTCCGTGATCCTGACAGTTTCGCTCGACTTGATGGTCGCTCTGCTGTGGTTCTTGACGTGAAAAAGCGTGCAGGTGAGAACATCATCGAAACGGTTTCTTTAGTCAAAGAAGTTTTGAGACAGGCTCAACTCCGTGATGAGTGGCCTAACAATCTTCAAGTGAAGTTCACTAAGGATGAGTCGAAAGATGTCAAGATCATGCTCAATGATCTGCAGAACAACATCCTATCGGCCATCATTTTGGTTGTCATTGTTATCATCGCCATTCTTGGTGTTCGCACTGCACTTTTGGTGGGTATTTCGATCCCAGGCTCATTCTTAACTGGCTTGCTTGTACTGTCGGTGTTTGGATTGACCGTCAACATTATTGTTCTGTTCTCGCTAATTATGGCGGTGGGCATGTTGGTGGATGGGGCCATCGTAGTGACAGAATTCGCCGATAGACGCATGCAAGAAGGGATGGAGAGAAAAGAGGCATATCGAGATGCCGCCAAACGCATGGCGTGGCCTATTACGGCATCGACCGCGACAACCTTAGCAGCGTTTGCCCCGCTATTGTTCTGGCCTGATATAACCGGTGAGTTTATGAAGTACTTACCGATGACGCTGATAGCAACATTGACGGCGTCACTAGTGATGGCACTGTTGTTTGTCCCAGTACTGGGTGGCTTGATTGGTAAACCGCAATATGTCTCTCCGGCTAAGCAAAAGAAAATGGTAGCGCTGCATGAAGGCGAGTTTGATAAAGCGACCGGTATAACCAAACTTTACTATCACACTTTAGATATTGCCCTAGGTCACCCGCTGAAAGTGCTTCTGCTGGCGATTGCGATGGCGATCGGTGTCGGTGTGGCGTACAACAAAGCCGGCCTTGGCGCCGAATTCTTCCCAGAGGTTGATCCGCCGTATTTCAACGTGAAGGTGCGCTCTCATGGTGACTTGTCTATTAATGAAAAAGACGAGGTGATGCGTGTCGTTGAAAAGGTGATGCTGGGTCATGATGAGTTTGAAAGCGTCTACACCAAAACCGGTGGTAAAGACGAAATCGGTGTGATTCAGGTGACTCCAGTCGACTGGCAGTATCGTCGCAAGGTGCCTGCAATTATCGAAGAGCTCAAGCAAACCACGGATAAGTTTGCCGGGGTAGAGATTGAGTACAAGTTTCCAGATGCTGGTCCACCGGTTGAGCACGATTTGGTGGTTGAGCTATCTGCTCGGATCCCTGACGGCTTGGATGCAGCGGCAAAAGAAATACGCCGATGGGCCGATGGCAATGAAAAGCTGACCAATGTCAGTGATACATCCAACAAACCCGGTATTGATTGGCAAATCGATATCAGCCGCGATGATGCTGCTCGCTTTGGTGCGGATGCGACATTGGTAGGTAACACGGTTCAGTTTGTCACAAACGGCCTGAAAATTGGTGACTATCTCCCCGATGATTCTACAGAAGAGGTCGATATCCTAGTGCGATTCCCAGAAGAGCATCGTGATATTGGACGCTTCGATGAGCTTCGTGTGAAAACGCCAGCTGGCTTGGTTCCAATTACCAACTTTGCTGAAATCACGCCAGAGCAGAAGCAAGACACAATCAACCGTTTAGACGGTGTCCGTGTTATCAATGTCAAAGCCGATATGGCTGATGGCTACAACTTAGCCGTCGAGCTACCGGGCTTTATTGAACAGTTGAGTCAGATAGAGCTGCCAAGCGGAGTTGAATTTGTTATCAAAGGTCAAAACGAAGAGCAGAAGAACTCATCAGAGTTCCTGCAAAGCGCCTTTATGGTCGCTCTCGCTGTTATGGCACTCATCTTGATTACTCAGTTCAATAGCTTCTATCAAGCCCTGTTGATTCTAAGTGCTGTTATTTTCTCAACCGTAGGCGTGTTTGCTGGTCTGTTGGTCTTCCAGCGTCCGTTTGGCATCATTATGTCGGGCATTGGCGTGATTGCACTGGCGGGAATAGTCGTCAACAACAACATCGTACTGATTGATACCTACAATCAGCTGATAAAGCGCGGTTTGGATAAACGTGAAGCGATCTTAAGAACTGGCGTACAGCGTTTGCGTCCGGTTATGCTCACAACGGTCACGACGATTTTAGGCTTAATGCCAATGGTGTTGGAGATGAACGTCGATCTTATCAATCAAAAAATAGAGTTTGGCGCACCAAGTACTCAATGGTGGTCGCAGTTGGCAACTGCGGTAGCGGGCGGCTTGGCCTTTGCCACAGTGCTGACTTTGGTATTAACGCCCTGTCTGTTGATGTTAGGTAAAACTGAACAGCAAAAACAACAACCTTCAATGTTGCGGCGCACGTTACGACGATTGAGGTCGAAACCTGTAAAAAAGCCCGTTAAAGCGGCCTAGCGAATCAAAGCCCCATTATTTATTAAAATATGGGGCTTTTTGATTATTTCTTCCTAGTGATTTCGAGTGACTAATCAGAATTGCTGATACGTTTTTGCCAGCTTTATGTAATTAATGCAGAATTTAACTCTGAATTTACAATAATGTTGGGTGATTGGTTTGGTTTTGTTTCTCTGAGTAAAACAAATGTTGGTAAACCTATCATTTCGAAGCTAAGTGTGTTTTTTGCAGCCTTTGTCGGGTTAGATCTTGTGCAAAGAAAGCGTTACAGTTGTTGCGTAAACATATTGCTTGTTATGACAAGCTATGTGACATAGCTGAAAAGTGAGTAGTTTCGATTTAGGCTACGAATAAGACCTAACTATGTAATGCCAGCTCAGCGACCACCTGTTTGCTGAGGTAACTGGTAAGGAGACAATATGGCAGATTCAACCCCAGAAATGCTATCTGGTGCAGAGATGATCGTTCAATCTTTGATTGACGAAGGTGTACAACAAATCTTTGGTTACCCAGGTGGTTCCGTTCTAGATATCTACGATGCGCTGCATGAAAAGCGCGAGAATATCCAACACGTCCTCGTTCGTCATGAACAAGCCGCGACACACATGGCTGATGGTTACGCACGTGCTACCGGTAAACCGGGTGTGGTACTTGTGTGTTCAGGCCCTGGTGCGACTAACACCATTACCGGTATCGCTACCGCTTACATGGACTCGATCCCTATGGTGGTGCTCTCTGGTAACGTACCGAACAATCTAATCGGTAATGATGCGTTCCAAGAGTGTGACATGGTCGGTGTGTCTCGTCCTGTGGTTAAGCACAGCTTCCTATTGCAACGTGCAGAAGATATCCCTGAAACGCTGAAAAAAGCCTTCTATATCGCATCGACTGGCCGACCTGGCCCGGTTGTGGTTGATATTCCGAAGGATGTCATGAATCCGCAGATCAAATTCCCTTATGAGTACCCTGAAACGGTTAAGATGCGCTCATACAACCCGACGACTTCGGGTCATAAAGGCCAAATTAAAAAAGCGCTAAAAGCGATTTTAGAAGCTAAGAAACCCGTTCTGTATGTGGGTGGTGGTGCCATCATGTCTGAGGCAGACCAACACATCATTAAGCTGGCCGAAACGTTGAACCTACCCGTCGTTAGCACGTTGATGGGTTTGGGTGCATTTCCTGGCACACATAAAAACGCATTAGGTATGCTGGGTATGCATGGTACTTACGAAGCCAACCTTGCGATGCATAATGCTGACCTTATTTTTGGTGTTGGTGTTCGCTTTGACGATCGTACTACCAATAACCTCGAGAAGTACTGCCCAGACGCAAAGGTTGTACACATAGATATCGATCCTTCTTCTATCTCGAAAAACGTGCGCGCTGATTTACCGATTGTTGGCTCTGCGGATGTGATTCTGGAGACCATGTTGAAACTTCTGGTAGAGCAGGGTGGCACCAATGACGAAGCAGCGCTCAATACTTGGTGGGATGATATTGCTTCTTGGAAAGAGCGTAACTGTCTTGGTTACGAAACTTCGGAAGAGCGTATTAAGCCACAGCAGGTCATTGAAGTGCTGCACAAGCTGACGGGCGGTGATGCGTTTGTGGCATCCGATGTGGGTCAGCACCAAATGTTTGCTGCGCTCTACTATCCGTTTAACAAGCCACGCCGCTGGATCAACTCAGGTGGCCTAGGCACTATGGGCTTTGGTTTCCCAGCAGCAATTGGGGTGAAATTTGCTTACCCAGATGAAGAGGTGGTGTGTGTCACTGGTGATGGCAGTATTCAGATGAATATTCAAGAACTGTCGACGGCGATGCAGTACGATGTGCCGGTTAAAATTATCAACCTCAACAACCGTTTCTTAGGGATGGTAAAACAGTGGCAGGATATTATTTACCAAGGCCGTCACTCAAACTCCTACATGGATTCGGTGCCTGACTTTGCTGCTATTGCTGAAGCTTATGGCCACGTAGGTGTTCGCATTTCTAACCCAAGTGAGCTTGAATCTGGCTTGAAAAAAGCGTTAGAGATGAAAGATCGCCTCGTGTTCGTTGATATCAATGTTGACGAAACAGAGCACGTTTACCCGATGCAAATCAAAGGGGAAGGCATGGACAAGATGTGGCTAAGCAAGACGGAGAGAACCTAATATGAGACATATCATTTCGCTACTTATGGAAAACCAACCGGGTGCTCTTTCTCGCGTGGTTGGCCTGTTCTCTCAGCGTGGCTACAACATCGAATCACTCAACGTGTCACCAACAGATGATGAGACGTTATCACGCCTTAATATCACCACAGAATCGGATGAAATGGAGCTTGAGCAGATCCAGAAGCAGCTTCACAAGCTGATTGATGTCCTCAAGGTTCAGGAAGTGACTGAGTTTGAGCACATTGAGCGTGAGCTGATGATGGTGAAAGTCAAAGCGAGCGGCTTTGCGCGTGCGGAAGTGAAACGCACAGCCGATATCTTCCGTGGTCAGATTGTTGATGTCACATCATCACAATACACCGTTCAACTCGCAGGTACAGCTGAAAAGCTTGACGCGTTTGTGTCAGCGCTCTCAGAAGTGACGGATGTGGTTGAAGTGGCGCGAAGCGGTATTGTGGGTATTGCTCGTGGTGAGCGTGCACTTAAGCCATAAGCCAATCGAGCTATTGATACAATTAGGCCAGTCAAGTGACTGGCCTTTTAGTTTTTACATGTATTTTTGACCTAGTTAGCCTTCGATTTCCACAAAAGGAGCTGGCTCTTCAATGATTGGCTTCATCTCCGCTTCTTGTTGAAGTTCTTCTGCTGTCGCTGGCTGCTCAGGTTCGACTTCTGTATTGAGCTTTTCTTGTTGTTCGCTGAATTGGAACGCACGGATAACCTGTTTTACGCCGGATACATTTCTGGCAATCTCTGTTGCCACATCGGCGTGCTCTTTAGACACATAACCAAGCAGAAACACTTCACTGTCTTCAGTGATCACTTTGACTTTTACGCCGTTGAGTCTCTCGTCGGTTAAAAGTGCTGACTTCACCTTAGTCGTCAACCAGCTGTCATTGCTGATTTGTGTGAAGCTAAGTGGCTGTTTTACGCGAACTTGGTTGTAGACAATTTTTACGCCACTAAGACCTTGAACTTGGTTTTCCAGCTGGCTACGAAGTGCTTCCGTATTCGCCTGTCCCATTAGGACGACGGTACCACGCTGTGAGCTGGCAACAACGCGAACATTGCCGACATAAGGGGCTTTGTTGCCCATGCCAGCTACTTCCGACTCCAGTGCACTGTCATTCCAAATCTCTTTTGCACTGCGCGTATCGGTGACTAGATTTACCGTCGTCGCCGCACCTGCCACAAATAGACCAGCACAGCCAGAAAGGAACATACTAGACATGAGCAGTGCCATTACTCTATACATTTTCATAATGTTACTCTTCGTGAGATGGGAATAGCACTTGGTCGATGAGATCGCATAAGCAGTGGAGTGTCACCATGTGTACTTCATGGATGCGTGCGGTGCGTTGTGAGGGAATGCGTATTTCCACATCGTTTTCGCCCAATAGGCCCGCCATTTCGCCGCCATCTTTGCCGGTAAAGGCGATAATGGTCATATCTCGAGTCACAGCTGCTTCCATCGCTTTAATCACGTTTTTGCTGTTGCCGCTGGTTGAAATCGCTAACAAGATATCGTTAGTTTGGCCGAAGGCACGCACTTGTTTAGCGAAGATGTCTTCAAAGTTGTAGTCGTTCGCCACGGCTGTCATGGTGGTGCTATCAGCCGTCAGTGTCATTGCTGGAAGACTTGGACGTTCGGTTTCAAACCGGTTCAGTAGGCATGAGACAAATTGCTGAGCGTTAGATGCTGATCCACCGTTACCACAGCAAAGAATTTTATTGCCATTGAGCAGTGTTGCGACCATTGCTTGTGCAGCGTGAGTGATGGCGTCCGGCAGCGCTTCCGCTGCAGCGATTTGAATTTGGATGCTTTCAGTAAAACTTTCTTTGATGCTATCGCGCATGGTTATCCTTGAGTGATGGCGTTTTTTATCCAGTTGATGTCATTGCCTTGTTCGTGAATGGCAACGACATCAAATCGAAATTCGGTCTCGTATGGCGATAGGCCATTTTTGAGAAGCCACAGTGTGGCGGCTTTTTCGAGCTTCTTAGCTTTGGCTCGCGTCACCATTTCTTGGGCGCTACCATAACATTGATTGCGTCGGTATTTGACCTCTACAAACACAATGCTCGACTTATCTTGCATGATCAGGTCAACTTCACCGCATTTTGCCGTAAAGTTTTCTGATAGAGGAACCAACCCCTGACGACCGAGATAGTCTTTGGCCAGCTCCTCATAACGTTTGCCAACGGCGCGTTTACTCGCTGATTGGCGCTTCCACGGCAGTAGTGTCATCGCTTGTCTCATCCTGAGTTTCGCTCGCTTCCTGATCTGTCACAGGCGGGTTTGCCGGTTGCTCACCGTATACACCCCAAGCAATCTGACGTTGAACCACACAGTTAGGGTCAATAGTCAGTGCACCTGTTTGCCCATCGACAGAGTAACCTTGTACCGCTTTCAGCTGAGGTAGTTCTTTTGTCAGCGTGTAAGCATCCATCCCCAGTGCTTGCAGACGTTTTTCGGCGTTAGAGCTCTTAGGCCAGAACTTGGTCATTTGCGCATCGAGTTCTGCATTCTGCTCTACTAGTAGCGGAATATCGCTGTAAACCACGCCGGTTAGGTCTTCATATTGACGTTTTTCTGTGTGGCTGTGGGAGTCAGCAAACAATTGAGGCTGTTTGGCATCTGGATTGATTGCTACTTCAATAAACGGCTTAATAAGTGTTAGATCGGCATTATTCGCGACGATGTATACAGAATCAATATCACGGCGGCTACGTGGTTGATTTTCAAGCTTCATGCCAGTAAGTGTTTCCATTTGTGCAATGCGCTGCTGACTTTCTTGCAGGCCAAACACATTGTTGATGGTTTTCTGTAACTGTGCTCGGTTGGCGTATTGTGCCACAGCAACTTTATTGTCACTCACTTTTGCCCACTCTGCTTCAAACGCTTTCGCTACGCGGTTACCCAGTGAGCCTTGCGGCGCAATGATGAGCGGATAAGCATATTGCTTAGCTGACAGGTGTTGGGCTGCTTGGGCAACTTCTTGCTCTGGAGATAGAGTGAGGTAACACATCATTTGTGTTGGCTCTATCTCATTGGGAATGTTCAATGCCAAGGCTGGAATTGGTGTCTTTGAGTCACGCTGAGCTTGTTGCAGCTTCTCGACGTTTTCTTTGACCAGTGGGCCAACGATGAAATCGACACCATTGGCTACGAGCTTCGCTTTGATATCTGCTGGGCTCGCTTCATTGGTGTCAATCACGGTGAAAATGGCTTCTGGGTCGCGCACCTCATCGTCCATCATCGCCATCATAAAGCCGTCGCGCACCAGTTGAGCTTGTTTTGCATATTTGCCAGAAAGTGGCAGCAGCAGTGCTGTGCTGTGTGGTGACGCGATCTCTAGGTTGAGAATATCGTAAATGCTTTGCGGCGTATAAATTGCTGCAGGGTGATTCGGGTTTTCAGCTAGCCAGTTGTTTAGCGTGTTTTGTAGCTGTGGCAAGCTGGCCGACATGCCTTTCATGTAGGTGGCAAGTTGTAACCAGCCATCCAGTACTTCTTCATTTGGCTGGGCAACCAAGGTTGATAGGTCTTGCGCGGAGTACTGGTTCATGTACTGCCAAATTTGCGCGTTGATCACCTCTTGCAGGTCTCTAGCACTAAAGCCTGCCTGAGCAATCAGTTCGCGGCTGGCGTCAAAGTAGTTACCCATGGCGGCAAGGCTTTGTGCGCGTAATTGATGGTAACGCTGCCATTGTTGTTGCGCCAGCGGCCACTCAACAGGGAAGCTCAGTTGGAGATACGCCTCTTCCGCTTTATTTTGCGCAAGGTTTAGCTCGGCGCGTGCAAGTTGCCACTCCGCTTGCTGAACCGTAGTGAGATTTTGTTTGGCGAGTCGATTAGAGAGTCTTTGAGCCTGCTCGTAGTTCCCTTCTTGAATCGATGCCTTAAATGCCAAGATCAACCATTCGTTTGCAAATCCATCTTGACCTGCGTCCGCACGCATCAAATAGGTTTCGGAGGAGGCACTCGGCGCTAGGGTGATATCAACGCTCGCCGGGGCGCTTGGTTGCGAAGAACAGGCGGCAATGGACAAAGCCAATGCAATTGGAGTCAGTAGGCGTGTTACACTATTTCTCTTTGGGTTCATCATTGCCATGAGCTCTTTAATCACTATTCGTGTAAAATCATTATATTAATCGTTGAAGTGCTGGTAAACAAATGACAAGCAACAAAACTACTTATATTGAGCAACCAACGCTCTTTATTGTACCGACACCGATTGGAAATCTCGGTGATATCACACAAAGAGCGCTGGATGTACTCCATAGCGTCGACATTATTGCTGCTGAAGATACGCGCCATACGGGTAAGCTTCTGTCTCACTTCAATATTCAAACTAGAACATTTGCGTTGCATGATCACAATGAACAGCAAAAAGCGCAAGTTTTAGTCGATAAACTGCTTGCGGGTGAATCCATCGCATTGGTCTCTGATGCTGGCACACCGCTTATCAGCGATCCAGGGTATCATTTGGTGACTCAATGTCGTCAGGCAGGCGTTAAAGTTGTGCCATTACCAGGGGCGTGTGCCGTGATTACAGCGCTTAGCGCATCTGGTTTACCCTCTGACCGATTTAGCTTTGAGGGCTTTTTGCCAGCGAAAAGCAAAGGCCGTAAAGATAAGTTCATGGAGATCGCGAAAGCTGAACGCACCTGTATCTTCTACGAATCACCACATCGAATTACCGAGTCTCTTGCCGATATGCTTGAAGTGCTGGGGCCTGAACGTGAGGTGGTATTGGCGCGCGAGCTGACCAAGACCTATGAAACCATTCAAGGTTTGCCACTCGGTGAGTTGATTGCGTGGATTGAAGAAGATGATAACCGCAAGCGCGGTGAGATGGTGCTATTGATTCACGGCCATCGCGAGCCTGTGAATGAAGAATTGCCAGATGAGGCGACACGTACACTGGCTATTTTGGTGAAAGATTTACCACTGAAAAAAGCGGCAGCAGCGACGGCTGAAATCTATAACCTCAAAAAGAATGCCCTGTATAAATGGGGTCTAGAAAACTTATCCTAGAAAAACATTGAGTAATCACGCTCGCTTAGTTACAATCCGCGCCCTGAAGTTGACTGGATAGTCGCTGCTTCGTTGACGTCCCCTTGAGCTTGTCTTGGGGGAGACTGACGGAGGGGAGGAACGTCCGGGCTCCACAGAGCAGGGTGCCAGGTAACGCCTGGGGGGCGCGAGCCCACGACAAGTGCAGCAGAGAGAAGACCGCCGATGGCTCCATTTCTTCGGAAGGAGCACAGGTAAGGGTGAAAGGGTGCGGTAAGAGCGCACCGGGCGACTAGCAATAGTTCGTTGCAAGGTAAACTCCACCCGGAGCAAGACCAAATAGGCCTCCACATTGCGTTGCTCGCGTATGGAGGCGGGTAGGTTGCTCGAGCCAGTGAGCGATTGCTGGCCTAGACGAATGGCTATCACCGCTTCGGCGGATACAGAACCCGGCGTACAGGTCAACTTCACCTATTATAGAAAAACCCATTACAAATTGATTTTGTGATGGGTTTTTTGCTTTTTTATCACCTATCTTTACGATAGGCTGAACTTAACCAGATGACGTTACTGAAGGAAATCAGTAAACTTGTCGTCTTTGCTAAGCAACTCTCGAGATCACCCATGAGCGAATCCTTTCAACACATTTCGGTACTACTTCACGAATCCATTGATGGTCTAGCGATCAAACCGGATGGAACTTACATTGATGGAACGTTCGGCCGCGGTGGTCACAGTCGTCAAATTCTTTCACAACTGGGTGAAAACGGTCGCCTATTTAGTATTGACCGCGATCCGACGGCGATTGAGGAAGCAAAAAAGATCGATGATCCGCGTTTTACCATCATCCATGGCCCATTTTCTGGCATGGCAGAATACGCAGAGCGTTATGATCTCGTAGGTAAAGTGGACGGTGTGTTGCTTGATTTAGGCGTTTCTTCGCCACAGCTTGATGATGCTGAGCGTGGCTTTAGCTTCATGAAAGATGGCCCGCTTGATATGCGTATGGATCCAACATCTGGAATGCCTGTCTCTGAGTGGTTAGCGCAAGCCGATCTTGATGACATTACTTGGGTGATCCGCGAGTTTGGTGAAGACAAACATGCTCGCCGTATTGCTAAAGCGATCGTGGCGCATCGTGAAGATGAAGAAAAAGAGCCGCTTACGCGTACCGGCCAGTTGGCAAAGCTGATCTCTGAAGCCGCACCTAAGAGCTTTAAAGAGAAAAAGCACCCAGCGACACGTGCTTTCCAAGCATTTCGAATCTACATCAACAGTGAGCTTGAAGAGATCGATACGGCGCTAAAAGGCGCGGCCAGTATTCTTGCCCCACAAGGTCGACTGTCAGTGATCAGCTTCCACTCGCTCGAAGATCGCATGGTGAAACACTTTATGCGTAAAGAGAGCAAAGGACCGCAAGTGCCACATGGGATCCCGATGACCGAAGATCAAATTCGAGCTCTGGGTAGTGCAAATCTAAAGACTATTGGTAAGGCGCTCAAGCCTTCGGGTCAAGAAGTGGAAATGAACGCTCGCTCACGCAGCTCAGTACTTCGTGTAGCGGAAAAACTGTAACGGATGACGGGATGTCTAACCAACCGACTCATAATCTCGCGAAACTGATTGCCTTAGATATCATCACGGTAGGCCGTATTCCGCTTATCGTGTTTTTGATGATATTTGCAACGGCGATGGGGGTGGTGTTTGCAACGCATCACACCCGCGAGGCTATCAATGAGAAAGATATCGCGCTTCAAGAGCGCGAACGACTTGATAATGAGTGGCGTAACCTGTTGCTTGAGGAAAATGCGCTGTCGGAACATAGCCGTGTTCAGGCTATGGCCAAACAAGAGTTAGAAATGACGCGCCCAGACGCAGACAAGGAAGTAGTGGTTTCCCTGAAATGAAAGGCAAAAAAGTCGTTAAGTCTTCCAATAAGAAACAATCTCAGCAAGCCGCAAGCCAACCTGCGCTTATCGCTTGGCGCTTTCGCCTCATTATGGGTGGCGTGCTGCTTATCTTTACCGCGTTAGTCGCGCGTATCGGTTATATCCAAGTCATCGAACCAGACAATTTGATTAAACAAGGTGACTTACGCTCTGTCCGTGTCAAAGCGTTGCCATCTGCACGCGGTATAATCTCCGATAAAAACGGTGAACCACTCGCCGTCAGTGTACCTGTTCAGGCAGTGTATGCTGATCCAGCCACTATTTTTAAAGATGATGGACTCAAGCAGCTAGACCGTTGGCATGCGCTTGCCGATGTACTTGGTGTCGAACGCGATGCGCTTATTGCCAAAATCAACAAAAACAAATCACGCCGATTTATTTACCTGCAGCGTCAAGTGAGCCCCGCGATGGCGAAGTACATCAAAGAGTTGAAACTATCTGGCGTAGGGCTGAAGGCGGAATCCAGACGTTACTATCCTGCTGGTGAGGTGAGTGCTCATTTAGTAGGGGTGACCGGTATCGATGGTCACGGTCTTGAAGGGGTTGAGCGCAGTTATGACAAATGGCTGACCGGCGAAGCAGGTAAGCGCATTATTCGTAAAGACCGCTATGGTCGCGTGGTGGAAAATATTTCTCTTGAAGACAGAGAAGAGGGTAAACCACTTGAACTTACCGTCGATCAAAGATTGCAAGCTATCGCTTATCGCGCCATCAAACAGGCTGTGGCAGATTACCGCGCCACGTCGGGCAGTGCCGTTATTATTGATGTGAAAACCGGTGGCGTATTGGCTATGGTGAACGCGCCGTCTTATAACCCGAATAATCGCTCGTCACGCCAGTCTTTTACGATGCGCAATCGCGTGATAACCGATGCGATGGAGCCGGGCTCCACGGTTAAGCCATTTGTGGTACTCGCAGCACTTGAGGCTGGTATTGCTGATGAAAACACCATTATCGATACCGGAAATGGCATCATGCAGATTGGTGGTAGCCGAGTACGTGATACTTCGAAAGTGGGGAAAGCGAACTTAGCCAAGATCTTGCAAAAGTCGAGTAACATCGGCGTGGCAAAGCTGGCTTTAGACATGCCACTAGAGGCACTACTCGGAATGTACAGCTCTATTGGTTATGGTCAGCTGTCTGGTCTTAATCTGGTCGGTGAGACAACGGGTATCTTCCCGAATCGTCGCCGTTGGTCGCAGTTTGAAATTGCGACACTCGCCTTTGGTTACGGTATCTCCATCACGCCTCTTCAGTTAGCACACGCGTACGCCACACTCGGCAACGGCGGTTTGTATCAGCCGGTGCATATTATTGAAAGCAATCAGCAGGACTTGTCCAAGCAGGTTATCGACCATGACTACGCAATGTCGGTTCTGCATATGCTTGAGGCAGTAACCCAGCCGGGCGGCACAGCAACAAGAGCAGCGGTTCCCGGGTATCGAGTTGCCGCGAAAACCGGTACCTCAAGAAAGGCCGCAGCGGGTGGTTACAGTGATGAATATGTAGCGATCACCTCAGGCGTTGCGCCGGTGAGTGACCCGCGTATTGCCTTAGTGGTGGTGATCAATGAGCCGCAAGGCGATCAGTACTATGGCGGTGCAGTGGCTGGGCCTGTCTTTTCCGAAATCATGAAAGGAGCGCTACAAATACTCAATGTCGCTCCTGACGAAAACCAATTTCAGCAATAGGTGAGAAACAATGTTGACCTCTTTGACATTGGCAAAGCTATTAAAACCATGGCTTGATGACAGCAGTAAGCTGATGGCAGATGACACGCTCGGTGCCATCAATGTGTCTAACTTGGAGCTTGATAGCCGTGCCATTAAGCAAGGCGATACGTTCGTGGCGATCATCGGCCATACGGTCGATGGGCGTCTGTTTATCGAGCGTGCGATTCAGTCTGGTGCTGATTCAGTGATTGCTCAGGCCGATGCTGAGCACAAACATGGCGAAGTGACTCTTGTTGATGGTGTGCCAGTTGTTCATATTTATCAGCTCGACACTTTGTTGTCGGTGATGGCCGCGCGTCTTTATCAATACAAGCAGCAAGTGATTGGCGTAACGGGGACGAATGGTAAAACCACCATCACCCAACTTATTGCGCAGTGGATTGAACTTGCCGGTGATAGAGCCGCCATCATGGGTACCACGGGCAACGGCTTCTTGAACGATTTGCAAGAAGCGAAAAATACCACGGGCAGCGCCATTGATGTGCAGCGTATTTTATCTCAGCTAGATGCTCAGGGCGCGCAATACACGGCCATGGAAGTTTCCTCCCATGGTCTGGTTCAGGGGCGTGTGGCCGCTGTACCATTCTCACTGGGTATTTTCACTAACCTCAGCCGAGACCACTTAGA
The DNA here is from genome assembly GCF_059412285.1 of Vibrio sp. CB1-5. Taxonomy (NCBI): domain Bacteria; kingdom Pseudomonadati; phylum Pseudomonadota; class Gammaproteobacteria; order Vibrionales; family Vibrionaceae; genus Vibrio; species Vibrio sp. CB1-5. The sequence continues at coordinate 140,631 of NZ_JBJHPB010000009.1, forward strand.
CTATCACGGCACGATGGAAGGTTATGAAGCAGCCAAGAAGCTTCTCTTTACCGGACACCACTGCGAACATGCGGTGCTGAATGTCGATGACGAAGTAGGTCGCCGCTGGCTTTCGGCGCGTAGCGATGCCATTGCTGTGTCCGTTGAAGGTCACCAGCATAATGAAAAGGGCGTTTGGGCAACATCGGTTGAGTACAGTGATGGTGGTATCTCTGTGGAGTTTGATGGTTGCTTTGGCAGCGGCAAACTCGATGCTCCACTGATTGGTCAGTTCAATGCGAGCAATGTTCTACTGGCGTTTTCAGCTCTACTCGCGCTTGGTTTTGACAAGCAAGCGCTGATGGATACAGCTTCCAAGCTACAACCTGTACTTGGTCGTATGGAACTGTTTCAGACGGATGATAAACCTAAACTAGTGGTTGATTACGCCCATACGCCAGATGCACTAGAGAAAGCCTTGCAGGCTCTTCGCGTGCATTGTGATGGTCAGCTTTGGGTTGTTGTCGGCTGCGGTGGTGACCGAGACAAAGGCAAACGCCCAATGATGGCCTCTATCGCTGAACAGTTAGCGGACAAGGTGATCTTGAGCGATGACAACCCACGCAGTGAAGATCCTAGAGCCATCGTCGAAGACATGCTGGCGGGAATGAGTGCGCCGGAGGCGGCGTTTGTTGAGCATCAGCGTTTCAATGCAGCGCAGTTAGCGGTGAAGCACGCAACAGCTTCTGACATTATTCTACTTGCCGGCAAAGGACACGAAGATTACCAAGTGATTGGAATTGAAAGTATCCACTATTCAGACCGTGAAACCGCGGCGCAGCTATTAGGATTGACGTTATGATTGAGCTTAAGTTAACGGACATCGCGGCCATTGTTGACGGCCAGTTGGTGGGCGAAGATATGTGTATCACTGATGTCACCACAGACACTCGCGCCATAGAACCCGGCGCACTGTTTATTGCTCTGGTTGGTGAGCGTTTTGATGCTCATGACTTTGCTGAGCAAGCGGCAGAGAAGGGCGCAGCAGCGCTGATAGTGGAGCGAGAGTTGGATGTCGCCATCGCTCAAGTCGTGGTTGCTGATAGCAAGCAAGCTTTAGGCAAACTAGGGGCAGAAGTTCATAAGCGCTGCCAAACCAAGACGATTGCCATTACCGGTAGCTGCGGTAAAACGACAGTCAAAGAGATGATTGCCAGCATTTTGTTGACCAAAGGTCAGGTGCTGTATACCGCGGGTAACTTTAATAACGATATTGGCGTGCCATTGACTTTGCTGCGCTCCACACCGCAAGACGACTTTGCCGTGATTGAACTGGGTGCGAACCATATTGGTGAAATAGCTTACACAACAGCACTTGTTCAGCCAGATGTTGCGCTGGTGAACAATGTGGCCGAGGCGCATCTAGAAGGTTTTGGCTCTCTTGATGGTGTCAAACAGGCTAAGGGTGAAATCTATCAAGGACTGCCAGCCGGTGGTATCGCACTCGTGAATCTTGATAGTGAAGGCGGAGACTACTGGCAATCGGTACTGAGTGACAAACTGGTCGTGCGCATCGCCAAACAAAATGTTCACGCAGACTTTTACGCCTCTGACATAACCTTGTCATCTCTTGGTAGTCCGTTGTTTACACTCCACACCCCAGCAGGCAACATCTCGATTGAGTTAACGATCATCGGTGAGCACAATGTGGCAAACGCAGTGGCCGCAGCTGCTTTGGCAACGCAAGTTGGTGCAACTCTCGAGCAAATTCAACACGGTTTACAATCATTAAGTAAGGTGAAGCGTCGTGTTGATGTTGAAAAGCTTAGCGACTCGATCACTTTGATTGATGATAGCTACAACGCCAGCGTGCCAGCAATGAAGGCGGCGGTTGATCTATTGGGACAGTTTACCCAAACTCAGCGCTGGTTGATTTTGGGCAACATGGCAGAATTAGGGCATGAAAGTCTTGCACTTCACAAAGAAGTCGGACAACATGCTGCACCTTTCGCATTTGAACACGTTTTGACCTATGGTGAGGATGCGAAAGCCATCAGTGACCTTTGCGGTGGACAGCATTTTAAAAGTCACGACGATATGCTCGCGCATATCGAACACACATTAACACAGTTAAACCAGACCTCTCATACCTTACTGGTGAAAGGGGCGCTAAGTGCAGGCATGTTTACTATCGCTAACGCACTGAAGGAGAAATACACATGATCATTTGGCTTGCAGAATTACTACAGCCATACTTTTCTTTTTTTCGTCTGTTTGAATATTTGTCATTCAGAGCCATTGTCAGTGTATTAACTGCGTTAGGTATTTCTTTGTGGATGGGACCAAAAATGATTGCCCGTCTACAAATGTTGCAAATTGGGCAAGTTGTTCGAAATGAAGGTCCAGAGTCGCACTTTAGTAAACGTGGTACCCCGACGATGGGTGGCGTGATGATTCTATCGGCGATTTCTATTACCGTTTTGCTTTGGGCAGACTTGAGTAACCCATATATTTGGGCCGTCCTTGCCGTGCTGCTTGGTTATGGTGCCGTAGGCTTTGTGGATGACTATCGTAAAGTCGTGCGCAAAAACACCGATGGTCTGATTGCTCGTTGGAAGTATTTTTGGCAGTCATTGATTGCCTTAATCGTGGCATTTGCGCTTTATGCTCACGGTCAAGACACGGCAGCTACACAGCTTGTCGTACCCTTCTTTAAAGACGTGATGCCGCAAATGGGGCTGTTCTACATTGTCTTCACCTACTTTGTGATTGTTGGTACCAGTAATGCGGTGAACCTGACCGATGGTCTTGATGGCTTGGCGATTATGCCAACAGTATTGGTGGCTGCAGGTTTCGCGGTGATTGCTTGGGCAACAGGCAACGTTAACTTCGCGGCATACTTGCACATTCCATACATTCCATATACCTCTGAGCTTGTGGTGTTCTGTACCGCGATGGTCGGTGCGGGGCTTGGTTTCCTTTGGTTTAACACATACCCTGCGCAAGTCTTTATGGGTGATGTGGGCTCGTTAGCTCTTGGTGGCGCATTGGGTGTGATTGCCGTGTTGGTACGTCAAGAATTCGTACTGGTGATCATGGGCGGTGTATTTGTAATGGAAACACTGTCGGTAATCCTTCAGGTTGGCTCTTACAAGTTGCGTGGTCAGCGTATCTTCCGTATGGCCCCTATTCACCATCACTATGAACTCAAAGGCTGGCCGGAGCCGCGCGTTATCGTTCGCTTCTGGATTATTTCAATCGTATTGGTACTTATCGGTCTAGCAACGCTTAAAGTACGTTAATCAACAGGCTAGGGATCCTTGTTCATGGAACGTTGGCAAGACATTCAGCAAGTGGTCGTCGTAGGGCTCGGTATTACCGGGCTCTCCGTCGTTAATCACCTTCGTAAAACTCATCCTACATTGACCATTCAAGTCATGGACAGTCGAGACAATCCGCCGGGGGCTGAACAATTGCCACAAGGCGTTGCCCTACATACCGGCAGTTTTGAAGCAGACTGGTTGATGCAGGCTGACTTGGTAGTGTGTAATCCGGGTATTGCTCTGGCGACGCCAGAAATTAACGCTGCCATGGCAAACGGCGTTTCTGTCATCGGTGATATTGAGCTGTTTGCTTGGGCTAACGACAAACCCGTGATTGCGATTACCGGGTCAAACGGCAAAAGTACCGTGACTGACCTAACGGGTGAGATGGCTAAGGCGACTGGGCTGAATGTCGGAGTGGGCGGCAACATTGGTGTCCCTGCGCTCGATTTACTCGAGCTCGATGCCGATCTCTATGTGCTTGAGCTCTCCAGCTTCCAACTGGAAACGACGTCGTCACTAAAAACGCAAGTCTCGACGTTTTTAAATCTTTCAGAAGACCACATGGACCGCTACGAAGGTATGGCGGATTATGCTGAAGCTAAGCGCCGAATCTTCTTACATGCTGAACATGTGTTGGTAAATCGCGACGAACCTGAAACTTACCCAACGGAGTCGCACCCAGCAATATCGACGTTTGGCTTTGATGCTAGGCAGTTCGGTATGCAGGTCTTTGGTGGGCGCACGTGGCTGGTGGACGGCGACGAAAAAATCCTTGCGGTGGATGAGCTGAGCATCGTTGGTAAGCACAATTGGTCAAATGCTTTAGTGGCATGTGCGCTACTTAAGCTTGCGAATATCGATTATCGCTTGGCATTGGAATGTCTAAAATCTTATCGAGGGTTAACCCATCGCTGCCAGGTGGTGGCCGAGCAAGCGAACGTGAGATGGGTCAATGACTCCAAAGCCACCAATGTGGCAAGTACGCTTGCGGCTCTGTCTGGTCTAATGCTTGAAGGAACGCTGTACTTGCTTGTTGGTGGTGTGGGTAAAGGTGCTGATTTTTCTGAGCTAGCCAAACCACTTGGACAACTCAATGTTCAACTGTGCTGTTTTGGTCGCGATGGAGAGGAATTTATGCCGCTTCACGATAGTGCACGCTACTTTGCATCAATGGACGATATATTGGCTGAGATCACGCCAAAATTGGAGCAAGGTGATATGGTCATGCTGTCGCCAGCGTGCGCCAGCTTTGATCAGTTTGCCAACTTTATGGCTCGCGGTGATCACTTTACCGATCTGGCGCAGCGTTATTCAGCGCAAGTTAGTTAACACGGATTCGTCACTATGTTTCATCAAATTCGACAACGCACCATGGGATGGATGACCCACAGTGCCCCAGATACGCTTTATGACCGACAACTGGTTTGGTTGGCGTTTGGGTTGATGGTGACGGGACTGGTGATGGTAACTTCAGCCTCGTTTCCGATCAGTTCTCGACTGACGGATCAGCCATTCCACTTTATGTTTCGCCATGCCATCTTTTTGGTGTTGGCGCTTGGCACATCGGCTGTGGTTCTACAAATCCCTATCGCTAAATGGTTCAAATACAGTACTTATTTACTAGCGATATCCATTTTCTTGCTGATCGTTGTACTCGTCGTCGGTAAGTCCGTTAACGGTGCCTCTCGCTGGATCCCCCTTGGGCTGTTTAACCTTCAGCCTGCTGAGGTGGCGAAACTGTCGCTGTTCATCTTTATGTCCGGCTACTTGGTGAGAAAGCAAGACGAAGTCAGGCAGTCGTTTTTTGGCGGCTTTATTAAACCTATTATGGTATTCACCACATTTGCCATCCTATTGTTGGGACAGCCTGACTTAGGTACCGTGGTGGTAATGTTGGTCACTCTATTTGGCTTGTTGTTTATTGCCGGTGCCAAACTCTCTCAGTTTATCGCTTTGTTCGTAGCTGGCGTAAGTGCGGTGATTGCGCTTATTTTGGTCGAGCCATACCGCGTTAGACGTGTGACGTCGTTTTTAGACCCTTGGGAAGACCCATTTGGCAGCGGCTATCAGCTCACACAATCACTTATGGCATTTGGTCGCGGTAACTGGATGGGACAAGGGCTTGGTAACTCGGTACAAAAATTGGAGTACTTGCCAGAAGCGCATACCGACTTTGTATTCGCAGTGCTTGCCGAAGAGCTTGGGTTTGTTGGTGTCGTCTTAGTATTGATGTTGGTATTTGCACTGGTGATTAAAGCCCTGTATATCGGTAAGCGTGCGTTTGAAAAACAGCAGTTTTTTGGCGGCTATTTGTGTTTTGCCATCGGTATTTGGTTTGCGTTTCAAACCTTAGTTAACGTTGGCGCAGCAGCGGGTATGGTGCCAACTAAAGGTCTAACATTGCCGCTGATAAGTTATGGTGGCTCCAGTTTGATCATTATGTCAGTGGCGGTATCGATCCTGCTGCGAGTGGATCATGAATGTCGACTACTTCCAGACATTGAGCCCGAACCTGCACCGAGCAGCGAGCCTGAAACAGATAAGAAACAGAAACAAGATGAAGAAAAATAAACGCTTAATGGTGATGGCTGGTGGAACTGGCGGTCACGTATTTCCAGGACTGGCTGTTGCAAAACGCCTGCAAGAGCAAGGCTGGGAGGTCCGCTGGCTTGGCACTGCAGACAGAATGGAAGCAGACTTGGTGCCAAAACACGGGATTGAAATTGATTTTATTAAAGTGAAGGGGTTGCGCGGTCAAGGCATTGCTAAACTGATTAAAGCACCGTTTCAGATCATTAGTGCGATTTTCCAAGCGCGCCAGCATTTAAAGCGCTGGCAACCTGATGCTGTGCTCGGCATGGGTGGCTATGTCAGTGGTCCCGGTGGCGTTGCGGCTTGGACTATGGGTATCCCTGTTGTCCTCCACGAGCAAAATGGCGTCGCGGGGCTGACCAACCAGTGGCTTTCCAAAATTGCCAAAAAGGTGTTCCAGGCATTTCCGGGCGCTTTTGCCGATGCCGAAGTCGTTGGCAACCCAGTGCGCCAAGACTTATTAGACATTGAAGCGCCAGAAACACGACTCAACGACCGTGATGGTGACATTCGAATTTTAGTGATGGGGGGCAGCCAAGGGGCTCGCATCCTTAATCACACGCTGCCGCCAGTCATGGCTGCACTGGGTGAAGGTTACACGATTCGCCATCAAGCAGGTAAAGGCAGTCAACAAGAAGTGGCAGAGCTTTACCAGCAGAACCAAGTTAGCAAGGCTGAGGTGATGGAGTTTATTGATGACGTAGCCGAGGCGTACCAATGGGCAGATCTTGTGGTTTGTCGTTCAGGTGCGCTGACGGTTTCGGAGCTAGCGGCCGCCGGAGTTGGCGCTATCTTTATTCCATTTATGCACAAAGATCGCCAGCAAGCGCTCAATGGTGACCACTTAGTCGACTGTCAAGCAGCGTATATGATTGAGCAGCCTCAATTGAGTGTAGAAAAACTGACAGAACAGATAAGTAGCTTAGACCGAGCACAGTTAAAAACGCTGGCCATTAATGCCCGAAAAGCGGCTAAGCTTGATGCGGATACACGCGTCGCGAAAGAAATTATCGAATTAACAAAATAGATTAACGAGACAGACTCATGACACAGCAACAAACACCAGACTTAGCGCAGATCCGTGCCCTGATACCTGAAATGAGACGTGTGAAGTGTATTCACTTTGTCGGTATCGGCGGTGCGGGTATGAGTGGCATCGCAGAGGTGCTACTTAACGAGGGGTATCAAATTACCGGCTCTGATATTGCTGAGAATGCTGTGACAGCGCGCCTTACGCAAAAAGGGGCGACCGTCTTTATTGGTCATGCAGCAAGTAACATTGATCTTGCAAGTGTGGTCGTGGTGTCTACCGCGATTGACCCTGAAAACCCTGAGCTGGTTGCGGCAAAAGAGCTGCGAATCCCAGTGGTACGTCGTGCTGAAATGTTGGCTGAACTGATGCGCTTTAGACACGGTATTGCCGTTGCGGGGACGCACGGCAAAACCACGACCACAGCGTTGGTTACGCAAATTTATTCAGAAGCGGGCATGGACCCAACCTTCGTTAACGGTGGTCTGGTGAAAAGTGCTGGCACCAATGCACGTTTAGGATCAAGCCGTATATTGATTGCGGAAGCCGATGAAAGTGATGCGTCTTTCCTACACCTTCAACCAATGGTTAGTATCGTCACTAATATCGAAGCCGACCACATGGATACCTATGGCGGTGACTTCGATACGCTCAAGCAAACCTTTATCGATTTTCTCCATAACCTACCGTTTTACGGACAAGCTGTGATGTGTGTTGACGATCCCGTGGTTCGTGAGCTGATTCCAAGTGTAAGTCGTCAAGTGATCACCTACGGTTTTTCAGAGGATGCGGACGTACGTATTGAGAATTATCGCCAAGAAGGGCAGCAAGGTAAGTTTACCGTTGTCAGAAAAGGCCGAGATAACCTTGAGATTACCCTGAATATTCCTGGTAAACATAACGCATTGAATGCGTCTGCCGCTATTGCCGTCGCGACCGAAGATAACATTAGTGACGAGGCTATCGTTAAGGCGATGCTAGGCACCGAAGGGACAGGGCGCCGTTTTGAGCATCTAGGTGAATTTGAAACGGGTAACGGCCGTGTCATGCTGGTCGATGATTATGGTCACCACCCAACAGAAGTGGATGTCACCATCAAAGCCGCGCGTGATGGTTGGGCGGATAAGCGATTGGTCATGGTGTTCCAACCACACCGTTATAGCCGTACTCGTGACCTTTACGATGATTTTGCCAATGTGCTGGAGCAGGTAGATGTACTGGTCATGCTGGACGTGTATTCGGCCGGAGAAGCCCCAATTGCTGGCGCTGATGGTCGTTCACTGTGTCGTACCATTCGTACTCGCGGTAAGCTTGATCCAGTTTTTGTTCCAGAAATGAGTGGTTTACCATCAGTTTTATCCAATCTTTTGCAAGACGGCGACTTAGTCTTGACGCAAGGTGCGGGTGATATTGGTAAAGTGGCTAAGCAGCTTGAGAAGATGAAGCTAGACATCCAAGTGATGCAAAATAGCTAGTTTCTCGATTTTCGAGAGTATTGAATAATTTATGAGTTCGAATGAGCGATGTAGTGAATTGATCGTCCATTCGAACTTTTTTGTTGTTTCAGTGCGCAAAAGCCCAGTTTTCTTGGGTTGAGTGTTTGATAGTTTGATATTGATTAGTATAATCGTTAGGTTAAGACCATTAGATTAGACTCTTATTCCACTATCTTAAGGAAAGGCGAAGAGAAGTTAATAAGGGACCAAAGAGTTTGACTGAAACTTCAGACAGCAGTGTAGAGCAAACGCGTCGAGCTTCCATGTTTTCACAACACGGGATCGGGGCGATTTTTTTATTTGCAGTGATCGCAGTCATCGGTTCAACACTTTATTCCACCATTAGCTGGATGTGGGACGACCAGCGCCTTCCCTTATCTAAGATAGTGCTACAAGGGGATCTAACCCATGTAAGTGCTAAAGATGTGCAGCACGCTTTTGCCAATTTGGAACATATCGGGACCTTCATGTCTCAAGATATCGATGTTCTGCAGCAAAGTGTTGAGCAAATTCCATGGGTCTCGCAAGCATCGGTACGTAAACAATGGCCAGACACTGTGAAGGTGTTTTTAACCGAGTACGAAGCGAGTGCGATCTGGAATGGCATCGATATGCTTGATATACATGGTGTTGTGTTCAGCGGTGATGTGTCTGTGATTGAAGAGCAGAAAGTGAAGCTATATGGTCCAATGGGCACTGAACGTTTCGTGTTGGATACTTATCGTGACAGCAATGCCAAGCTAGCAAGCTTAGGGCTAGCGATATCTTCACTAGTGTTGAATGAGCGCCGTGCATGGCAAGTGATCCTCGATAACGGGATCCGTTTAGAGCTAGGCAAAGATGCACTCGATGAGCGCTTGCAGCGTTTTATCTCTCTGTATCGTGACTTGGGTGACAAGGTATCTCAAATCAGCTATATCGATTTGCGATACGACACGGGAGCAGCCGTCGGTTGGTTCCCTGCTGAAACGACAGCAGAGGGCACGGCAGTTGAATCTGCAGGGTAACTGGTTTTATGTATCGATAGGCTCTCGCGTATCGATACTTAAGTTCAGTTAGGAATTGGGCAACCCAAGTGCGTTGTTCTCTGGGATTTGAGATAGCAAAATATAAGAGAGTACAGATGACGAAGACCACGGATGACAATATTATTGTCGGTCTTGATATTGGCACTGCGACCGTATCTGCGCTAGTCGGCGAGGTTTTGCCGGATGGGCAGGTCAATATCATTGGTGCAGGTTCTAGTCCTTCTCGCGGAATGGACAAAGGTGGCGTTAACGACCTTGAGTCAGTGGTTAAATCCGTGCAACGTGCTGTCGATCAGGCTGAGCTGATGGCGGAGTGCCAGATCAGTAGCGTGTTTATCTCTCTTTCTGGTAAGCATATTGCGAGTCGAATTGAAAAAGGCATGGGAACCATTTCTGAGGAAGAGGTGTCACAAGATGATATGGACAGGGCGATTCATACCGCTAAATCCATAAAAATTGGTGATGAACAGCGTATTCTTCATGTGATTCCTCAGGAGTTTACCATAGACTATCAAGAGGGTATAAAAAACCCACTTGGACTGTCTGGGGTTCGAATGGAAGTCAGCGTTCATTTGATCTCTTGTCATAACGACATGGCAAGAAACATCATTAAAGCGGTAGAACGCTGTGGACTCAAAGTCGAACAACTGGTTTTCTCTGGCCTGGCATCAAGCAATGCAGTGATCACCGAAGACGAGCGTGAGCTCGGTGTTTGTGTGGTTGACATTGGCGCTGGCACTATGGATATTTCTATCTGGACAGGCGGAGCACTGAGACACACAGAGGTGTTCTCTTATGCTGGCAATGCGGTGACCAGTGATATCGCTTTTGCTTTCGGTACACCTTTGAGTGATGCTGAAGAGATCAAAGTGAAATATGGCTGTGCACTGAGTGAACTAGTGAGTAAAGACGATACAGTGAACGTTCCGAGCGTTGGCGGCCGTCCATCACGCAGTTTACAGCGCCAAACATTGGCAGAAGTGATAGAACCTCGCTACACAGAATTAATGGGACTTGTTAATCAAACCATTGATAATGTTCAAGCGAAACTCAGAGAGAGCGGTGTGAAGCACCATCTCGCAGCAGGTGTCGTCTTAACTGGCGGTGCAGCACAAATTGAAGGGGTTGTGGAGTGCGCTGAGCGTGTATTTCGTAACCAGGTTCGTGTAGGTAAGCCTCTAGAGGTGAGTGGCCTGACGGACTATGTAAAAGAGCCGTATCATTCTACGGCCGTTGGATTACTTCATTACGCAAGAGACAGTCAGGATAATGACGACAATGATTATAACGAGCCAAAGCGTCAATCGGTGTCGACAATCTTTGGTAAGTTGCGTAATTGGATACAAAAAGAGTTTTAACCTGAGTTGCAGGAAAACGGAGATAACAAATGTTTGAACCGATGATGGAAATGTCTGACGAAGCTGTCATTAAAGTAGTGGGTGTAGGCGGTGGCGGTGGTAACGCTGTAGAACACATGGTACGTGAGTCAATCGAAGGGGTTGATTTCATTAGTGTTAATACTGATGCTCAAGCATTGCGTAAAACGAGCATCAACCACGTTATTCAAATTGGCGGCGATATCACAAAAGGCTTGGGTGCGGGTGCAAACCCTCAAGTTGGGCGTGATGCAGCTCTTGAAGACAAAGAAAGAATTAAAGAAAGCATTACTGGTGCCGATATGGTGTTTATCGCAGCTGGTATGGGCGGAGGTACCGGAACCGGTGCTGCTCCAGTAATTGCTGAAGTCGCGAAAGAGTTAGGCATTCTTACAGTCGCAGTGGTCACGAAACCATTTAGCTTTGAAGGTAAAAAGCGTCTTTTATTCGCGGAGCAAGGTATTGAAGAGTTATCAAAGCACGTTGACTCTTTGATCACGATTCCAAACGAAAAGCTTCTGAAAGTACTAGGCCGTGGCGTTACGCTACTGGAAGCGTTTGCAAGTGCAAACGACGTACTGAAGAATGCGGTTCAAGGTATCGCTGAACTGATTACTCGCCCAGGTATGATTAACGTCGACTTTGCGGACGTACGTACCGTGATGTCGGAAATGGGTCATGCAATGATGGGTAGCGGTGTCGCTAAAGGTGAAGATCGTGCAGAAGAAGCAGCAGAGATGGCAATTTCTAGCCCACTTCTAGAAGACATCGATCTAGCAGGTGCACGCGGTGTGCTTGTGAACATCACTGCTGGTCTTGATATGCGTCTAGACGAATTCGAGACCGTTGGTAACACAGTGAAAGCCTTTGCATCTGACAACGCAACGGTTGTTATTGGTACTTCTCTAGACCCAGACATGAGCGATGAAATTCGCGTGACTGTGGTTGCGACGGGTATCGGCAACGAGCGTAAGCCAGATATTACGTTAGTCGCAGGTGGTAAAACGCCAGTGACTACAAGTCAGGCTCCTCAGCCAACTCAAGCGCCAGCTGCAAAAGTAGAGGACAAAGTGGCACAATCTTTGCCTGTAAATAATCAGGAGAAGGTTGAGGTTAACACGCCAAATACTGCAAGCTCTGCACCTGTGTCGAGCGGCAATACCAGCGCAGCACCTAAGCCTGAGAAGGAAAGTGGCTACTTAGACATTCCAGCATTTTTGCGTCGTCAGGCAGATTGATAATCTGCGTGAATTTGACATAGCTCAAAATTCTGGTAGGATTCGCGGTTGGTTACATAATCAACCGTGATATGTAGCGTAGAATAAGAGGTTTGTAGATGATCAGACAACGTACGCTTAAAGAAATAGTGACTACTGTAGGGGTGGGTCTCCACTCTGGCCGTAAAGTAACACTAACTTTGCGTCCTGCGGCTGCTAATACTGGTGTTATATATCGTCGTACTGACGTGAATCCGCCTGTGGATTTTCCTGCGGATCCTCTTTCTGTACGTGACACTATGCTATGTACTGCGCTTGTTAACGATGAAGGCATCCGTATTTCTACGGTTGAGCACCTAAATGCCGCTTTAGCCGGCATGGGTATTGATAATATTATTGTTGAGGTTGATGCACCTGAGATCCCAATTATGGATGGTAGCGCGAGCCCATTCGTATACCTGCTACAACAAGCGGGCATTGAGACTCAAAATGCACCAAAACGATTCATTCGTATTAAGAAAACGGTGCGTTTTGAAGACGGTGACAAATGGGCAGAGTTCCGTCCATTTAACGGCTTCCGCATGGATTTCGAGATCGACTTCAATCATCCTGCAATTGATGCAGATGAGCAGCACTTATTGTTCGATTTCTCTTCACAAGGCTTTGTGAAAGAGATCTCTCGTGCACGAACGTTTGGTTTCATGCGTGACATCGAATACTTGCAGTCTAAGAATCTTGCGCTTGGCGGAAGTTTTGACAATGCAATCGTACTTGATGATTACCGCATCCTTAACGAAGATGGCCTTCGTTTTGACAATGAGTTTGTGACTCATAAAGTGCTAGATGCGATTGGCGACCTTTACATGGTAGGTCATGCCATCATTGGTGAGTTCGCTGCTTACAAATCTGGCCACGGCTTGAACAACCAACTGCTTCGTGCGGTACTGGCTGATCAAGAAGCGTGGGAGTGGACAACTTTTGAAGAAAAAGAAGGTTCTCCAGTTGCGTTTGCAGATCCGAGCATGGTATTGGCATAATCCGATCCTCCTCATTGTGAAAAATCAGGCCTAGCGCCTGATTTTTTGTATCTGTGATTTGGCTTTTTTAGTTTGAATCGCTTTTGCAAATTGAGAGTCAATTAGGTGGCAAAAACTTGCCAAGCACGTTCAGGATCGTGACGATCTCTTGCCGATCATAGAGATCTTTGTTTGATATTTACCTCACCCACTTCGACGAAATACCAGAGTAGGCGGCGTTTGCGCAGTTTAAGTTTGCAAATTTGAGTCGCGCTACGTTTATCAAATGCTGTACTTTTCAGCGACAATATCCACCTTGTCGCGGGTTTATTCCTCAAAACTTCCAAACACATCAAACTAATTGCGGTTAGTTTCGATAGATGCTTGGTTGTTGGGGCAAAAATTCCTTAAACTATGTGCCATTAATTGGTATGTCTGCCTTGAATTCTAGCCGCTTGAACTCAATATCAGTTGGTATAGATTTTATCTCAGTTAGGTCGCTTGGCCTTAGTAGAGACGGAAGGCAATTTTAATAGGTCGAAATGATCTAATGGTAGAGAGAACAAAAATACAATGATTACTAACCTACTGACAAAGGTCATTGGTAGTCGCAACGACAGAACACTGCGTCGACTAAGAAAAATCGTTAAACAGATCAATAACTACGAGCCTCAGTTCGAAGCGTTATCTGACGAAGAACTGAAAGCGAAGACAGTGGAATTTCGTGAGCGCTTGGACAAAGGTGAAAACCTAGACCAAATCCTACCGGAAGCATTCGCAACCGTTCGCGAAGCATCTAAGCGTGTGTTTGGCATGCGTCACTTCGATGTTCAGCTTATCGGTGGTATGGTTCTTAACTCTGGCCAAATCGCAGAGATGCGTACTGGTGAAGGTAAAACGCTAACAGCGACACTACCTGCGTACCTAAACGCTCTACCAGGCAAAGGTGTTCACATCGTTACGGTGAACGACTATCTTGCTAAGCGTGATGCGGAGACCAACCGTGCACTATTCGAATTTCTAGGTATGACCGTTGGCATTAACGTGCCAAATATGCACCCTCAAGAGAAGAAAGACGCATACCAAGCCGATATTTTATACGGAACAAACAACGAGTTTGGTTTCGACTACCTACGTGACAACATGGCTTTCCGTGTTGAAGATCGAGTTCAACGTGAACGTTTCTTTGCTGTTGTCGATGAAGTTGACTCGATCCTAATCGATGAAGCGCGTACACCGCTAATTATCTCTGGCCCAGCCGAAGATAGCTCTGATCTTTATACTCGCATCAACACCTTGATTCCTCACCTTGAGCAACAAGATCAAGAAGATTCAGAAGAGTACCGCGGTGACGGTCACTACACAGTGGATGAGAAGTCTAAGCAAGTGCACCTAACTGAGACCGGTCAGGAGTTTGTTGAAGAGCTACTTATCAAAAATGGCTTGATGGAAGAGGGCGATACACTTTACTCGCCAACCAACATCAGCTTACTGCACCATGTGAATGCAGCACTTCGTGCCCACGTTCTGTTTGAGAAAAACGTTGACTACATCGTTAACGAAGACGGCGAAGTGGTTATCGTTGATGAACACACCGGTCGTACTATGCCGGGTCGTCGTTGGTCTGAAGGCCTTCACCAAGCGGTTGAAGCAAAAGAAGGCGTTAAGATCCAAAACGAAAACCAAACGTTGGCATCGATTACTTTCCAGAACTACTTCCGTCTATACGACAAGCTGTCTGGTATGACAGGTACCGCTGATACTGAAGCATTCGAATTCCAATCTATCTACGGCCTAGAGACTGTGGTTATCCCAACCAACAAGCCTATGGTTCGTAACGATATGCCGGATGTGGTTTATCGTACTGAGGTTGAAAAATTCAACGCCATTATTGAAGACATTAAAGAGCGCGCGGCAAACGGTCAGCCAAGTCTAGTGGGTACGGTATCGATTGAGAAATCAGAGCTACTGTCTAACGCTCTTAAGCAAGCGAAGATCAAGCACAACGTACTGAACGCGAAGTTCCACGAAAGAGAAGCGGAAATCGTAGCTGAAGCGGGTACGCCAGGCGCGGTAACAATCGCGACCAACATGGCAGGTCGTGGTACCGATATCGTGCTAGGTGGTAGCTGGCAAGCGAAGGTTGAGCAGCTTGACAACCCATCACAAGAGCAAATTGATGCAATCAAAGCGGAATGGAAAGTGGTTCATGACCAAGTGCTAGAAGCAGGTGGTCTACACATCATCGGTACGGAACGTCACGAATCTCGCCGTATCGATAACCAGCTTCGTGGTCGTTCTGGTCGTCAGGGTGATGCGGGTTCTTCACGCTTCTACCTGTCTATGGAAGACCAACTATTACGTATCTTTACCTCTGATCGTATGGCAAGCCTAATCCAAAGTGGTATGGATGAGGGTGAAGCGATTGAAAGTAAGATGTTGTCTCGCTCAATCGAAAAAGCACAGCGTAAAGTGGAAGGTCGTAACTTCGACATCCGTAAACAGCTTCTTGAATTCGATGACGTGGCGAACGACCAACGTAAAGTGGTTTACGAGCTGCGTGATGAACTGATGACTGCTGAAGATATCAGCGAGATGCTAGAGCAAAACCGCAGTGATGTGTTCACGTCTGTTATTGATGAATACATTGCACCGCAATCGCTAGAAGATATGTGGGATATCGAAGGTCTTCAGGAGCGTCTTAAGAATGACTTTGACCTTGATTTACCGATCAAGTCTTGGTTGGAAGAAGACGATAAGCTATACGAAGAAGCGCTTCGTGAGAAGATCTTGGATACTGCAGTAACGGTTTACCAGCAGAAAGAAGAGACGGTTGGTGCGCAAGTGCTGCGTAACTTTGAGAAATCAGTGATGCTACAAACGCTAGACACGCTTTGGAAAGAGCACCTAGCGGCGATGGATCACCTACGTCAAGGTATCCACCTACGTGGCTATGCTCAGAAGAACCCGAAACAAGAGTACAAGCGTGAGTCGTTTGAACTGTTCGAGCAACTGCTAGATTCTCTGAAATTCGATGTGATCACGATTCTTTCTAAAGTACGCGTACAGCAGCAAGAAGAAGTGGAGCGTATGGAAGCTCAGCGCCAAGCTCAAGCGGAAGCCGCAGCAGCAAAAGCGCAAGCACAACACGCGAATGCTGAAAACCAACTAGCTGATAACTCAGAGCAAGCGGAGGATGGTTCACAACAACCTATGGTGCGTGAAGAGCGTAAAGTAGGCCGTAACGAACCATGCCCATGTGGTAGCGGCAAGAAGTACAAGCAATGTCATGGTAAGATCAACTAAGCCATGATGCTGATAATGAAGAGTCGCACTATGCGGCTCTTTTTTTATGCATAGATTCTTTTCTATGCTCAGCTTCTGCGCGAGTAACAAAAATAATAATGAGGAAAGTAGAGTGAAACGTATCCATATCGTTGCCGCAATCATTTTCAATCAAGACAAGTCTCAAATCTACATTACTAAAAGACCGGACAATCTGCATAAAGGCGGTTTTTGGGAGTTCCCTGGCGGTAAAGTTGAAGCCGGAGAAACCATTAGCGAGGCTATCATTCGTGAGCTGTACGAAGAGATTGATATCACAGTGACCGAGCAAGCAGTATTTGAGCATCTGATTCACGACTACCCAGAGAAATCACTGGAGTTCGACTTTATCTCGGTCACTGCCTTCGAAGGTACTCCGTTTGGAAAAGAAGGACAGGAAGGTCGATGGGTAACCATCGGTGAACTGGCTGACTATGCCTTCCCTGAAGCCAACGTTCCAGTGTTGAATAAAGTGATAGAAAAATTCAGCTAAATCCCTTTAGATGCTAGCAGCCCCAAAGGCTTTACGTTACATTGGTAGCAACACAAAACAACGGAGAATAGCGCAATGGTAAGAATTGCGATTGCAGGAGCAGCGGGCCGTATGGGTCGCAACCTAGTAAAAGCAACATTTCACAACAAACAAGCGACCGTGGGAGCGGGCTCAGAGCGTCCTGAGTCTTCACTCGTTGGTGTTGATGTTGGCGAACTATGTGGTGAAGGGCGTTTTGATGTCGCGCTTGTAGACGATTTAACAAAGTCGATTGAAGACTTCGATGTGATCATCGACTTTACCGCACCAAAAAGTACCCTTGCGAACCTCGAGCTGTGTAAACAACACGGCAAAAAAATGGTGATTGGTACCACTGGCTTTAGCGATGAAGAGAAACAACTGATCGACGAAGCGGCCAAGATGGTTCCTGTGGTGATGGCGCCAAACTACAGCGTCGGTGTTAACCTCGTTTTCAAATTGCTAGAGAAAGCGGCGAAAGTGATGGGTGATTACTGCGACATTGAAATTGTTGAAGCACATCACCGCCATAAGGTTGACGCGCCATCTGGCACTGCGATTGGCATGGGGGAAGCGATTGCTGGCGCCATGGGTAATGAGTTAAATGATGTGGCGGTTTATGCTCGTGAAGGCATTACTGGCGAGCGAACTCGTGATGAAATCGGCTTTGCGACCATCCGTGCTGGTGACATCATCGGTGAGCACACCGCAATGTTTGCTGATATCGGCGAGCGTGTTGAGATTACTCACAAAGCGACCGATCGTATGACCTTTGCCAATGGTGCAGTGAAAGCTGCTGTGTGGCTCAACGACAAGCCCGCTGGTTTTTACACCATGACCGAAGTACTCGGGTTAGACAGTATTTAGAGAAAAGCGCCAGTTTGGCGCTTTTTTTTATACCCTAAATCGACGCCAGGATTAACGGCGAGAAATACATAAATATTCTAGGAATGATAGCCTGAGTCACTATAAGCGCTTTTCCTTTCAGTTTCTATGAATGGATGGAAAGTGTACTGAAATTGCAGTTTTTACCTGTTCTTATGGGGCTTTTTTGTTGTTTTTTAAATTAAACCCCTATTTTTGTGTGTTTTGTCTGTTTGGCTATCGTTTGCGCAAATAGTTGTTGCAAATTTTATAGTGTGACGGTGAGATTCGGCGTCGAAAAACTATGCTTGCCGTTAACTGATTGAATTTGTCTTTGTAAATGTACATTTTTGGCGGTTTAAAACAAAAAAATCGCCAGTGACTATAAAATTTGGATTTATTTTTCCATGCTTGTTGACACAAATCGTCGGCATCATTAGAATACCGCCAATTTGTCTGAACTACCTAAAACCGCTTATTTATGGCGAAGAGGAAGGCAGATTTGCAATTTAATTTAAAATTTATGCATTTTTATTCTGGAGGTTGTCTTGAGTAAATCAGCACTGTTAGTCCTAGAAGATGGGACAGTGTTCCGCGGTGTTTCCATTGGAGCAGATGGTTTATCCGTTGGTGAAGTTGTTTTTAATACCTCGATGACGGGGTACCAAGAAATCCTCACTGATCCTTCCTATTCTCAACAGATTGTCACCCTAACTTATCCTCATATTGGCAATACTGGTACTAATAAAGAAGACGAAGAGTCTTCAGCAATCCACGCACAAGGCCTTGTGATCCGCGATCTTCCTCTTATCGCTTCTAACTTCCGTAATGAGCAGTCACTTTCTGACTACCTAAAGTCTCAAAACATTGTTGGTATCGCAGATATTGATACACGTAAACTGACTCGCCTTCTTCGTGAAAAAGGCGCTCAGAACGGTTGTATCGTTGCGGGTGATAACCTAGACGAAGCGCTAGCTCTGGCGAAAGCGAAAGAGTTCCCTGGCTTGAAAGGTATGGATCTTGCGAAAGAAGTAACAACGCAAGAAACGTATCAATGGAAACAGGGTTCGTGGACGCTTGAAGGTGGCCTTCCTGAAGCGAAAGACGACAGCGAGCTGCCATATCACGTTGTTGCTTACGACTTCGGTGCAAAACGCAACATCCTACGCATGCTTGTAGACCGCGGCTGCCGCCTAACAGTGGTTCCAGCGCAAACTTCTGCTGAAGATGTACTTGCACTTAACCCAGATGGCGTATTCCTATCAAACGGCCCTGGTGACCCAGCGCCATGTACTTACGCTATCGAAGCAACGAAAGTATTCCTAGACAAAGGCCTACCAATCTTCGGTATCTGCCTTGGTCACCAAATCTTGGCTCTAGCGTCTGGTGCGCAAACAGTGAAGATGAAGTTTGGCCACCACGGTGCAAACCACCCAGTTAAAGACCTAGATCGTGATGTAGTAATGATTACTTCACAGAACCACGGCTTTGCTGCGGATGAAGAGACGCTTCCAGAGAATCTACGTGCAACGCACAAGTCTCTGTTTGACGGCACACTTCAAGGTATCCACCGTACCGATAAGCCAGCGTTCAGCTTCCAAGGTCACCCTGAAGCGAGCCCAGGTCCACACGATGCAGCGCCATTGTTTGACCACTTCATCGAACTTATTAAAGAACATAAAGCGTAATTCGGAGTAGTTGAGAATGCCAAAACGTACTGACTTAAAAAGTATTCTAATTCTTGGTGCTGGCCCGATTGTTATCGGTCAGGCTTGTGAGTTTGACTACTCTGGTGCTCAAGCGTGTAAAGCGCTACGTGAAGAAGGTTACCGAGTTATCCTTGTGAACTCGAACCCTGCAACTATCATGACTGACCCAGACATGGCAGATGCAACTTACATCGAGCCTATCCAATGGGAAGTGGTTCGTAACATCATCGAGAAAGAGCGTCCAGATGCAGTACTGCCTACTATGGGTGGTCAGACTGCACTTAACTGTGCTCTAGACTTAGAAAAACACGGCGTACTAGCAGAGTTCGGTGTAGAGATGATCGGCGCAACGGCTGATGCTATCGATAAAGCAGAAGACCGTTCTCGCTTTGATAAAGCGATGAAGTCAATCGGCCTAGAGTGTCCACGTGCTGACACGGCTAAGACTATGGAAGAAGCTTACGGCGTTCTTGATATGGTTGGCTTCCCTTGTATCATTCGCCCTTCTTTCACTATGGGTGGTACCGGTGGCGGTATCGCATATAACAAAGAAGAGTTCGAAGAAATCTGTCGTCGTGGTTTAGACCTGTCTCCAACAAACGAACTTCTTATCGATGAATCTCTTATCGGTTGGAAAGAGTATGAGATGGAAGTGGTTCGCGACAAAGCGGACAACTGCATCATCGTTTGTGCGATTGAAAACTTCGACCCAATGGGTATTCACACTGGTGACTCAATCACAGTGGCACCAGCACAAACGCTGACAGACAAAGAATACCAGCTGATGCGTAACGCATCTCTAGCGGTACTTCGTGAAATTGGTGTAGAAACAGGTGGTTCAAACGTACAGTTTGGTATCAACCCGAAAGATGGCCGTATGGTTATCATCGAGATGAACCCACGTGTATCTCGCTCTTCAGCGCTAGCGTCTAAAGCAACAGGTTTCCCAATCGCGAAGATTGCCGCGAAACTGGCTGTTGGCTTCACGCTAGACGAGCTAATGAACGACATCACTGGCGGCGCAACCCCAGCATCGTTCGAACCAACTATCGACTACGTAGTCACTAAGATCCCTCGCTTTAACTTTGAGAAGTTCGCGGGTGCTAACGACCGCTTGACTACTCAGATGAAGTCAGTAGGTGAGGTGATGGCAATTGGTCGTAACCAACAAGAATCACTGCAAAAAGCACTTCGTGGTCTAGAAGTAGGTGCAACTGGTTTTGACGAAATGGTCGACCTAGATGCTCCTGATGCACTGTCTAAAATCCGTCACGAGCTTAAGGAAGCGGGCGCTGAGCGTATTTGGTATGTTGCCGATGCATTCCGTGCTGGCCTATCTGTTGATGGCGTGTTCAACCTAACGCAAATCGACCGTTGGTTCCTAGTTCAAATCGAAGAGATTGTTAAGCTTGAGCAAGAGCTAAAAGCGAAAGGCTTTGCAGGTCTTGATAAGCAAGAGCTAAACAAACTAAAACGCAAAGGTTTTGCTGACGCACGCCTATCTAAAATCCTAGGTGTGGCAGAGAGCGAAATCCGTCGTCTACGTGACCAATACGATATCCACCCAGTGTACAAGCGTGTTGATACCTGTGCGGCTGAGTTCTCTTCTGATACGGCTTACATGTACTCATCTTACGATGACGAATGTGAAGCGAACCCAACAGAAAAAGACAAGATCATGATCCTAGGTGGCGGTCCAAACCGTATCGGCCAAGGTATTGAATTTGACTACTGCTGTGTACACGCATCACTAGCACTGCGTGAAGACGGTTACGAGACCATTATGGTTAACTGTAACCCAGAAACAGTGTCTACTGACTACGATACGTCTGACCGTCTGTACTTCGAACCAGTAACTCTGGAAGATGTATTGGCTATCGCTCGCGTAGAGAAGCCAAAAGGCGTTATCGTTCAGTACGGTGGTCAAACGCCACTGAAACTGGCTCGTGCTTTAGAAGCAGCTGGCGTGCCAATCATTGGTACTAGCCCAGACGCTATCGACCGTGCAGAAGACCGTGAGCGTTTCCAAGTGGCTGTTGACCGTCTTGGTCTTCTACAGCCAGAGAACGCGACAGTAACAACGATGGAGCAAGCGGTAGAGAAATCTCGTGAAATCGGCTTCCCATTGGTTGTTCGCCCATCTTATGTACTGGGTGGTCGTGCGATGGAAATCGTATACGACGAGCAAGATCTACGTCGCTACTTCAACGAAGCAGTAAGCGTATCTAACGAATCGCCAGTACTTCTAGATAGCTTCCTAGATGACGCGGTAGAAGTTGATATCGATGCTATCTGTGACGGTGAGCGTGTGGTTATCGGCGGTATCATGGAGCATATCGAGCAAGCAGGTGTTCACTCAGGTGACTCAGCATGTTCACTTCCAGCGTACACGCTTAGCCAAGAAATCCAAGACACTATGCGTGAGCAAGTTGAAAAGCTGGCATTCGAGCTAGGTGTTCGTGGTCTAATGAACACGCAGTTTGCGGTTAAGAACAACAAGGTTTACTTGATTGAAGTTAACCCACGTGCTGCACGTACTGTACCGTTTGTATCGAAAGCAACTGGCGCGCCTATTGCTAAGATTGCCGCTCGAGTGATGGCTGGTCAATCTCTAGAAGCTCAAGGCTTCACGAAAGAGATCATTCCTCCATACTACTCAGTGAAAGAAGTCGTACTGCCGTTCAACAAATTCCCTGGTGTTGATCCACTATTGGGCCCAGAGATGCGTTCTACTGGTGAAGTGATGGGTGTTGGTGCAACGTTTGCTGAAGCTTACGCGAAAGCAGAACTAGGTTGTGGCAATGTTTACCCAGAAGGTGGTCGTGCACTGCTTTCAGTTCGTGAAGGTGACAAAGAGCGCGTTGTAGACCTAGCGTCTAAGCTAACTAAGCTAGGCTACCAGCTAGATGCAACACACGGTACTGCAGTCATTCTTGGTGAAGCGGGCATTAACCCTCGCCTTGTTAACAAGGTACACGAAGGTCGCCCACACATTCTAGACCGCATCAAGAACAACGAGTACACCTACATCGTTAACACGGCTGCTGGCCGTCAAGCGATTGAAGACTCGAAGGTTCTACGTCGTGGCGCGTTGGCAGAGAAGGTGAACTACACCACGACGCTAAACGCAGCATTTGCAACATGTATGTCTCACACTGCTGACGCGAAATCGACAGTAACATCAGTACAAGAGCTTCATGCGCAAGTAAAAAACGCGTAATAGATAAAAACTAATAAGCAGGCCTCGCGCCTGCCTTTTAGACAACCTCATTGCCCGCTCATTTGAGCGGGCTTTTTTGTTTGCCCAGCGAAGCTGGCAAACCCGTCAGGTTGAAAGAAACCTGAA